>NZ_JAKGUG010000004.1 GCF_021568855.1 Dethiosulfovibrio russensis
GCACACCGCAGGAGATCTACTTCGAAGAGGAAGACCTATAGCAGTCTGACCTAAACTAATCTAGGCTAAAAAATGGTCTTGACAATGGGGTCCACCATAAAATTGGAGGGGCAATTTAGGGGTGTTCTTTGGGGAATGCAATGGAGAAATAGTATATGTCTGACACACAGATACCTCTCTTCGAAGAGAAAGCAGATAACTTTATGGAGAGCCCAAGAAAATAGAAAAGCTCTCAAACGAACTCAACAAGGCCCAAAAAAAGAATGAAAATGTACCGTTATAAAAGTGGGATCGCACCATTTCCTCGGTACAAGAAAATCTCGAAGCAAGGGTCATCAAAGAACGCCGCATCATTGAAGGAAGCAACCAAAGCGTTTTCTATCTCACCGAAGAAGGACGCTCTTTAGGGATGCCTTCGCACACGTCGAACAAAATACAGACGTTTACTCTTGGTGTAGCCTCCACCACAGAGGAACCCTTCTTACCTCAGGAGACTCAAAGCAACATAACTTACTTGTGTTACGTTCAGAATAAGCGAATGTAAATGCCCAAGATTTAGTCCGCACTTTCCTGTGAGGATTTATATTTTTATAAAAAACAATATAATTAATTTAATGTTAAATAAGGAGAAACCACATGAACCTTAATATTAGTGTGCTTTGTGACACCTGCCAAGAGCAAACAAATTGTCGTTTGGGATTCTCAAATAGAGAATATCAGCCTTTGAGATTTAGGTGTGCATCTTGTGGAGCGCCTATAGATATCACTATGACTCTAAATTTTGAGAATGTCGGGGCAGACATTCAGGTTAAAAATGCCAAAAGAATCTATTCTGAAGAATTCAAGCCAGAGACTAATTTTGTCGATTTGCACTTAGATTTCCCTGTTTCGTTTGGTAAATATATAATGGGGATTACCCCATTTATCGCCGCATCTATGCGGATTGACCATAAGGACATGCCAATTCACGCAATACGCATAGAAGGTTTAAACAAAATATTCAAGCAGCGGGAAAAAATAAAAAATATTTTTACATTATACAAAAGAAACAAACATGAACTTTTTAAGGAAAAATCCTTGGAATTTCTTGGCTCAAAAATGGGCTGCGATACAGAACTAGACAGAAACAGAGCGTTATATTTTGTCATAGAGAGGGCGTTTTTTCCATTTTCAGAACCTAAGAAAAAGTTAGACACTGTTGCTTTTTTTAAACATAAGCTAATTGAGCTAGAAAGCGTTAATAAGGAGGCCTTGTTCCTCTTCATAAATAAAGTTGTTGAAAATGGTTTTCTTAAGAATACTCAAAAAGATTGTTTGGAAGTATATCCAAGAATAATTGATATCGAGTTAATGCTCAGACCTGCACTTTTTCTTGATTTTGATAAACAATATGAAAATTGTCCAGTTCCATATAGAGTTTCCTCTCATGAGTTCCTTGAAACTAAAGATCTATATAAAGATATCGCTGAAATAATATCTAGGGCTTTAGTTCTTGTTGCTGGAATTAACAATTTACTAAAACGTGATTCTCATGATGTTTTTGCAGCTAAAAAAAGAACACCATCCAATTTAGACAAGTTCACTGACTTTTCACTTGGGGAAAAATTGAACTATATTGACGATAGTTGGTATTCCCTAAGTGGTGACGTGATGGATAACCACTTAAGGAACTCCATAGCTCATTATAAAGTTGAATACAATGACGTTACTCAAGAGATAATTTATTACCCAAAAAGAGAAGGAATGAAACAAAAATGTTCAGAGTCAATGTATTTTCTGGATTTTAGTAGAAGAATATTGTTGGCATTTAGAGAACTTCACAGACTCAATCTCTTGACGAAGTGTCTTTTCAATTTTTACTACTTGGAAATTCTTGGTTGGCAAGGAACACCATATGATTTATAGAAATGGGATCTCAATCACATACATTTGGGCAATAAAACTAGAGGGGCGGTACTTGTGAAGCGAGATGTCCCAAATTTACGAACTGTAATGGGTTTTATTTGACCTTCTTTGAGTCTGAGTGACTATTCAGTCGCCCCATCCAGGAAGAGAATCTGACCATCGATAGCCATAGACATGGCCTTGAAGATGTTGATCGAGTTCTTCTTCGCCGTGATGAGGAACGACATTATTTTGGCATAGTCACTAACCCCTTCCGGGGTTCGGAAACAGCCAGATATTTTAAGCTTCGCCTTGAAGTTGCGGATATTTCGCTCAGCCTCGTTATTGTCGAAGGGGATCGTAAAGTCCCTGGCATAGAGCAGGATCTCCTCCTTATGGTCCCTAAATCTCTCCATGAGGTTCCTGGCCTTGCCTTTTTGGGGCCTGCCTCTTGCCCTCTTCCCAGTCGATAGGGAGTTTTGGGCTAGACCGGAGGCAAACAACTCATCGAAGGGCTTATCGATTCTGTAGCGACAGCAATTCGGTAGGGCGACTGAATAGTTACAATCCATTAACTGAAAACTTTTCTAAAGCACCAATGGTCATCCTGCAAGCCATGAGAGAGCAAACTGGCCTATCCATCGAGGAAGCGGCTGCCCTCATACATCTACCAGCGGAAGACCTGGAGATGATGGAAATTCACGAAGAAAAGGCAGACGACGCCTTAAAGGACAAACTCATAAAAGCCTATGGGAAATACCTTGCGGAGAGGGACGGCGACATCCAGGGGATGGGATCGAAGCCGAAAAAGGGGCAGAGTGAAGAGGACCTGGAAACCCTGCTCAAGATGCTAGCGGCAGAGGACCCAGATATCGTGCTGAGGTTTCGCCACGTAGCAAAGAACGCCACCAGGCTCGCCCCGGAAGACCGGGAGTTCCTGGCGACGCTCTTCAAAGCGGCATTGGGCAAAATCACGCTGGAAGACCATACGGATGAATACTGAGGACAGCGAGGGGGAAGATTCATGAGTGAGATGGATATCGACAAAAAGCTCAGAGAATACATCAACATCGTCAAGGAGAAGCAAGCAAATGGAGTTCTTGCAGAAAACACGGCAAAGACATATATACTTCATTCTTCTAATTTTGTCAGGTGGACTCATGGTGATTTCCACCCAGGAGAGAGAAACGAAAGGTAACAAAGGCATTTCCCCACAGGAGAACGACATGGCAAACAATGCAACCAGGATCCAGGTCATGGCCCGGACCCTGCTAGAGAGATACGGACTGGAACGAACGATCCCCATCCGACTAAGCGCACTATGCCGGAGGCTGGGGATCGAAATATGTCACAGCAAAGCCAGACACATCGACGGCACACTACTCACTCACGGAGACCGAAAGATTATCCTTGTCTCCACCGCCCTTCCTTACGAACGCCGTCGCTTCACAGTGGGCCACGAGCTAGGACATTACGTCCTCGGCCACCAGAAGGTCGCCTTCTCCCTCGACAGCCCCGAATCCTGGGTCGTCAGGGAAGAACAGGCCGCCAACGCTTTTGCGGCGGAACTACTCATGCCCAAGACGGCCCTTCAGGCAATCCACTACAAGCACGACACAAAGCAACTGGCTCAGATCTTCGGCGTCAGCCCTCTGGCTATGCAGATCAGGCTGGAGGAGATGGGGAAATAAGCAGGCGGAAGAATTCGTCCCTCTTATAACGGCCATGCTGCTTCCCTTATAGCCTAACTTTTCATGTGCTACTGTTTTTTATTTTATGCTAAACTAAATTATTTAAAGCAACCAAGTGTACACGCCGACAATGACATAGCAGAGCTGTTATAATATTGCAGGTCATTTCATCATCCACCTGCAATAGCCCCATCCAAACCTTAGTGCGTTTTTACATGAAAGAAGGATTTTATGATGAAAGGTGATCTCAGCTGGGAAAGTGATTTGATCCATTCTGACTACAGTAAGCCCACAGCTGTCGATCTTTTCTGTGGCTGTGGGGGGCTTACTGTTGGACTAAAAATAGCGGGATTTAAAGTTCTCGGAGCATTGGATATTGATCCACTTGCAGCTAGAACTTACAAGGAAAATCATAAAGAGGTTACTTTATGGGAAAAAGATATCCGAGAGCTGAAACCTGAGGAGATGCTTAATGTTCTTGGATTGAAGAGAGGAGAACTAGACCTATTGGCAGGCTGTCCGCCTTGCCAAGGTTTTTCCACTTTGCGAACCATGAATGGGGCCATCAAAGTTGAAGATCCTCAGAATGATCTCTTGATGGAATTTGAAAGATTTGTGGAGGTTATCCTCCCTCGCACGATAATGATTGAAAACGTCCCCGGACTAGCTAACGATAAACTTTTCGCCATTTTTTGCAGCAGACTAGAAACATTTGGTTATAACGGTCATCATGCTGTTCTGAATGCCGCTGATTATGGCGTTCCACAGCGGAGGCGCCGGCTAATTTATCTGGCTGGAATAAAGAGGGAAATTCCGTTCGGCGAAAAAAAACGAAGAAGGAAAACAGTAAAAGACGCTATCGGAGGTATGCCTAAAGCGGGACAAAGCGGAGATCCCTTGCATGACATGCCAGAAAGACGGACCCCAAAGGTTTTAGAACTCATCAGCCTCATCCCAAAAAACGGTGGAAGCCGCAAAGATCTGCCAGAAAAGTTTCAACTCGAATGTCACAAACGATGCAACGGGTTTAAAGATGTCTACGGGCGAATGGCTTGGGACAGTGTTGCTCCCACAATCACCAGCGGATGCTTCAATCCCTCCAAAGGGAGGTTCCTCCATCCCGAAGAAAACCGTGCCATTACGATGCGCGAGGCTGCGTTGCTCCAGGGATTTCCACTCCTGTATAAGTTCCCAACCACTAATAATAAGTCCGCCATTGCCTTGATGATCGGCAATGCTTTGCCACCTCCT
Source organism: Dethiosulfovibrio russensis (assembly GCF_021568855.1). NCBI lineage: Bacteria > Thermotogati > Synergistota > Synergistia > Synergistales > Dethiosulfovibrionaceae > Dethiosulfovibrio > Dethiosulfovibrio russensis. The sequence goes on from NZ_JAKGUG010000004.1 coordinate 4,827, forward strand.
TTCATTGCGGCACATGGCAAAAGTATTAAACGCGTTCTCAAGGTTAGAGACAAGGTGTAACCAAATCGGGAAGGGGCTAAATCAACGTGGATATTGAGCAGATTTTGAAAGACAACCTGACACAGGAACAATACAAGGCTGCAATGGATAACGCGAAGGAGGTTTTGTGTCTTGCGTGCGCTGGTTCGGGCAAGTCCAGAACATTGGCTTACCGCATAGCCCGACTTCTCGCCGAGGGAGAACCACCTGGAGGGATCGTAGCCTTCACCTTCACCGACAAGGCGGCTGAATCCATCAAACGTCGAGTTTCTCAGGCCCTCGTTGCCGCAGGAATCGATCCTACAGTGATAGGAGCAATGTATATTGGAACCATACATGCCTACTGTCAACACGTACTTGGAGAAATGGACGCCACGTACCGTCAGTATGACGTGCTCGACGAAAATCGATTGAAGCTTTATCTGATTTCAAGGTCTAGCGCCCTGGGACTCTACCAGTTTCGCAGTCGAGCCAGAAATAACAGCTATTTCGATATAATAGAGCAGGTCTCAGACGCTTGGAAGACGGCTAATGACGAAATATTGAATTTCAATACGGTCGCTAACGAAGATTCGGAGCTTGCTGACTTGCTCAATCGCATAAAAGACAAACTCAGAACGGATCAATATATCGATTTTTCCCTGATGATCAGGGATGCGGTTGACGCAATCGATTCCAACTCTGCGAGTGTGAAAAACGGAATAGGAAAGTTGCGACACCTCATGGTCGATGAGTATCAAGACGTCAACCCCTGTCAGGAAAAACTGATCAGTTTATTGCACCAGCGTGCAGAAACGCTTTTTGTGGTTGGGGACGATGATCAATCCATCTATGCTTGGCGGGGAGCGGACGTTAGCAACATACTGAGCTTCGCGAAAAGATACACCAGTTGTAGCATACACACACTATCCAAGAATTTTCGCAGCACAGAACCCATCGTCCAGGCCTCAAATTCATTCGTAGCCTCAATGCTGGGTCCTAGCCGAATAAATAAAAATCCTCAAGCCAATAAGAATCAAACTCCTCAGGATTTCAGGGTGCTGTCGTTTCCAGATCGTGTCGCTGAAGCCAAATGGGTCGCGGAAAGGATTAAAGCTCTACGAGGTACCGCATATAATGACGATGGCAACCTCCGCGGTTTGACGCCAGCTGATTTCGCTATACTTATGCGCTCAACTCGCCAAGCAGAACAGGATGAATCTCCAAGACACGAAGCATTTACAACTGCCTTAGAAAAACTAGGCATCCCTTTTAGCCTTGAAGCTGGAGGGGGGCCATTCGACCGTCCACAGACCTCGGTTTTAAGAACTACTTTCGAGCTTCTTCGCGAACCTGGCGTGAACCGAGATACGGTTCAGCAACATTTCGAAAATGAAGTGCTATCAGCCTACCCCTCTGCCGATTTTGATGCGCTAGTTCGTGTGCTTACCGATTGGAGTCGCCGCATCCATTGTCCTAAAGGTGCCCCAAGAATAAGGCTTTATCCCCAAAAACTTGTCTATGATCTGCTGGAATCTTTTAACGTTGCTCTTTCTAATTTCAAAGATGAAGTCATGCGGGATATCGGACTTTTCAGCCAAATGATCATGGATGTAGAGACCGTCTATATGAGCGTAGACTCGAGCAAACGTTTTGCCGAAGTCTTGAATTTTCTGCAGAACGTGGCGGAAAAGGGGTACAACGTATCTACCGACGATGTGCTTCAGCGTCCCGATGCCGTTACAGTGTCGACCGTCCACAAAATGAAGGGGCTCGAATTCCCCTGTGTCTTTGTCGTAGATACTGAGGCCCGTCGGTTTCCGAAAAAAAAGAGCAAATATACGGGATGGTTGCCACATAAAGTTATGGCCGCAGCTATAGATCGCGGTGCATATCAGAGCACCCATGATGAGGAAAGCCGGCTTTTTTACACTGCGGTGACGCGGGCGGAACGGTATCTTTACGTAAGCTGCGCAGAAAAACTTCCTATGGGGAAACAGAATCATAAATTGTCTCCTTACGCTTTAAAGCTGGCGGAACATCCAAAGGTGCTTTGGGATTCCACAGGCCTCCCGGTAGGGCTCGCTTCTTTTGCACCTCGTCGAAGGGTCGAAGAAGCAGATTATCCGACTAGTTTTACCGAGATAAAGTCATATCTACATTGTCCTAAAGAATACCAATTTAGAGAGCGTTATGGATTTAATCCGATTATTCCAGAAATGTTCGGTTACGGTCGAACCGTTCATACGTCGATCGAAAAAACACATGAGCTATACCCGGGTTCTCCTCCGGATGCAGACCAGGTGGAAAGTGTGGTACTGGATACCTTCCACTTGAAGCATGTTCCTGAAAGCGGTGATCCAAAAAACCATCCTGGACCGTACGAGCACTCAAGAAATCGGGCTATGAAAATTACGCAGAATTATGTCGCATCCTTTGGAAATGATTTTGAACGAGAGCGGCAGGTTGAAGCGATTTTTGAGATCCCGGCCTCTAATTGTGTACTAACGGGTTCGATCGACCTCCTCCTCCACAAAGATGAAAATGGGGACATTCTACAGGCCGAGGTCATTGATTTCAAAACGATTGAGGGGGGAGAAAACCCTACAGAAAACAAAGATATAGATTGGACAGAACTCGCTTTGCAGGTTCAGCTATATGCAAGAGCCGCTGACCAGGTCCTAGGGCATAACGCAAAAACGGGTAGCGTTCATCTTCTGAAAGACAACCAACGAGTCGAAGTACCTATTACCAAAGAAGCTGTGGATTCGGCCCTAGCCAACGTGGAATGGGCTGTGACAGGTATCCTTGCATCGGACTTCCCTATGAGACCACATCAGAATAAATGCTCCAAGTGTGACTTTCAGACGATCTGTCCGAAAATCCCACAAGAGTTCCATGTTCTCACTACCGCTCCACCGGAGCTCCATCTGCCTGAACGGAATGAAATGGTTCGTGCTTTCAGTTTGTATAAGGCATAGAAGGTCAAAGATTACATAAATAAGACTTACTTAACATATTTAAGTATTAGGATAAATATGTGTTTTTTAAGCTAAGGTCTGCATTGCCTTTTTGTTCAAGGGGGACGTCGTAGGGCCTTACTGCTTTTGGCGTTGGAGGAGCTTACGGTTATAACGTCGTCGACATCGCTCCAATCCAGAGAGAAAAGTTCGCTTTTTCTCAGGACAGCGTTAAATGAAATGACAACTACGGTTTTAAGATGATAGTCCGGAAACTCCGATGATAGTACCTTTCTTTGGTTAGTCCCATCTTGTGTCGAATACATTCCTGTTTCTTTTCTCCGTCTCTAGCATCTAGAACGGCCATTAGGGGCTGTAAGCCTTTTAAATCTAAAAGCGGGTTCTGGAAGGGCTATAAACCGTTTACAGATCAGCTCGAAAGACCTAGCTTTAGGGAGAAAATCACTGGAGAAAAATGCTAAACCGCAGGGAAAACCGTAACGATCACCGTACCTCTACGGTTGCATTAAACTTGTAAAGCCTTGTTATGACTGGCTTTGGTTTGGTCGATTGTACAGACACCTCCTCCGCCACTTTAAAAGTTCATAGAGAAAAGGCCCTTAGATTTTTCCAAGGGTCTTTTTATATACGAACATTTTTCAAAATAACACTACGAAATAGGGAGGTTAGGATTCACCTTAGGATGTAAGTTTTAAAGGGATTATTTACGAAATGATATCCCCATTAGCCTATCTAAGGAGATCGGCTTGTCTCACACAAAAACCCCTGGAAAAAGACCCTTGAAAGGAGTATCCTGAACATAGGATTTTCCTCTATCCACAAAAAACCGGATTTATAACATCTCAGATTAACGATTCGACGTAAAAATCAACCTAGCTTCAGGTTAAAAAAGGGAGGGAGGCGTTAAGATGAAAATTAGTCGCTTGGCAATGAAGTTAATAGCTCCGGTGATGACAATCTTACTAGTACTAGCACTATCGATGGGAATAGTAACCTATCGAGTCTCATATCGTTCGCTTTACGACCAAAGAGCACAGTCAATAATGAACATAATTCAGATCGTAGATGACCTTGTAAGATATTATGGAGCAATGGTTGACAGAGGAGAAATTTCGGTAGAGGAAGCACAAAAAAGAGTTGCAAATGAAGTTGGATCAATGAGATACAACAAAGAAGATTATATTTTTGGATATAATCAAGATTTCATAGTGGTAATCCCTTCTCCAGGCAAAGAACTAGGGGAAAAAATAGATGGAAGCGACCCTAAGAACCCCCTTGTAGCCCTAAACACATTAGCTAAAAACAAAGAAACGGGATACTACGATTATAAGTGGATAAATCCCACATCAGGTCTATTAGAAGAAAAAATCAGCTATATAGGCTCGTATGCTCCATGGAAATGGTGGTATGGCACGGGACTATATGTTTCAGATCTTAAAGCTACCGTAAAAGCCTTGGTAATCAGACAGATGGGTATCTTCTTGATCGGTTTGATAATCACAATCGTGCTAGTCATATGGGTGGTAAGACGTGTAACTACTAGAATAGCTAACATGGTCGCGAATATCAAAATACTCTCAGACGGAGACCTTACAACTGATTTCAACGACAAGGGTAACGACGAACTTACGGTTATGGCACATTCACTACAAAAACTGGTAGAAACCCAAAACTCAGTAATAAGCAATATCCTAAAAGAGGCAATCGACACGGCGGACAGGGCAGAAAATCTGGCCGCCGTAGCGGAAGAACAAAGCGCATCTATGGGACAGGTTAAAGAATCGGTCGAAAAAGTTTCCGACTTATCCTCTAACAACTCGGCAGCTCTTGAGGAAATAAACGCCTCCATAGAAGAAGTTGCTTCAGGTGCACGATCAGGAGCGACTTCGGCCACTTCAGGAGCGACTTCGGCGGCCTCAATGGTAGACATGACCAAAACTGTCGTATCAGATGTCAATTCAGTCGTAAGTGAAGTACAGTTAGCTGACAGCGAATCCGATAAGGGAAAAGAAAAAATCCAAGTGCTGGCACAATCGGTTGAGGCAATCTCAGATTTTGTAGACACGATCAGTAAAATAGCCAATCAGACAAATCTGCTGGCATTAAACGCAGCAATCGAAGCCGCCAGAGCGGGAGAAGCTGGCAAAGGTTTCGCCGTCGTCGCGGATGAAGTAAGAAAACTTGCGGAGGAATCCGAACGAGCAGCCAAAAGAGTAGGCGAACTTATCATCCAACTTCAAGAACACTCTCAGGGAGCTATTTCAGCCACTGAGATGACGGCGGAAAAACTTCGCCTTACTGTTGAACGTGCAATAAAAACACAGGAAGTATTAAGACAAAGTCTGACAAGCATACAAAATCTTGATGATATTATTCAAGACCTAGCTTCTATCTCAGAAGAACAAGCCTCTTCCAGCGAGGAGATGGCCAAAGCGGTAGAAGAAATAACGAAAGCCACTATCGACACAGTAAACGAGATAGACGACATAAACAGAGCTTCAGATGACACCTCTTCAGCATCGGAAATAGTGGCACAACAGGCCATGATAATGGCAGAAAATTCCAAAAAAATGAAAGACTTGATCAGCAAATTTAAAGTAAAAAAGGATTAAATAATTTATGGCCGACCAATTCTTCTAAGAAAAGGTCGGCCATAATAAATAATCAAATTTCAAAGCTCTTCAAAACTTCTATAAAATCCATTCCGTAAAGATCTAGTTTTTTAAATCCCACTCCCTGAAGACAGCTCATCTCATCCAGAGAATCTGGCCGTAATTCCAACATCTGGCGCAAGGTGGCGTCATGAAATATAACATAGGCTGGAACCCCGTGTTCTTTGGCCAACTCCAGTCTCTTCGCTCTCAAGGCCTCCCACAGAGGATTACCGTCGAATTCCGAAGAGCCTTTGGTAGATACCTCTGACGTGCTCGACCTACTGCTTTTCTCAGATGTCTTAACCTCGTCCACCCGAAAGGAAAGGCGCCTTTCTCCACGAAGAACCGGCCAGCTATCTCCGCAAAGACGAAGCCCTCCGTAACCGTCAGACACCACCGACAGAACCCCCATAGCCAACAGCTGTCTGTAGACAGAACGCCACTGTCTTTCGTTCAGATCATCGCCTATACCGAAGGTGGATACTTGATCGTGTCCGGCTTCCAGGACTTTCTTAGTCCCCCTGCCCAACAGCACATCTATAAGATGTCCTGTTCCGTAGATCTGCCCCGTTCGATAGACACAGGACAGAGCCTTTTGAGCCTGAACCGTGCCATCCCAGGTTTCTACGGGGTTCAAACAGGTATCGCAGTTTCCGCAGGGAACGTCGCAGCTATCTCCAAAGAAGGAAAGCAGGGAACGGCGACGACAGTCGGTGGTCTCGCAGTATCCCAACATTATCTCCAGATTCTGTCGACTGATCCTCTTGTATCTTTCGTCTCCTTCGGACATCTCTATCAACTTGAGTTGTCCCGTTACATCGGCCATACCGTAGGTCATCCATGCATCGGCGGGCAGTCCATCTCTGCCTGCCCTTCCAGTTTCCTGATAGTAGGCTGCCAGGCTCTTAGGCATGTCCAGATGGGCTACGAAACGGACGTCGGGCTTGTCTATACCCATTCCGAAGGCGATGGTGGCGACCACCACGACCGCATCCTCGTCCTGGAACCTTTCCTGGACCGTCCTTCTTTCCTCCGCCCCCATGCCACCGTGATAGGACAGAGCTTTAATTCCGTTGTCTCGAAGCCACTGGGCTATCGACTCGGTTTTTCGCCTGGTCATACAGTATACGATGCCAGAGTCGTTACGATGGTTTCCCCTGAGAAAATCAAGCAACTGTTTTTTCGGTTTTTCCTTCATGACCACCTGATAGCGGATGTTCGGCCTGTCGAAGCCGGAGACGAAAACTTTACCTCCGTTCAGGTCGAGCCGCGAGAGGATCTCTTTTCTTGTGAGCTCGTCCGCCGTAGCTGTGACCGCTATCCTGGGGACCTCAGGGAAGGCCCTACCCAGCTCTCCTAGCCGAAGGTACTCGGGGCGAAAATCGTGCCCCCATTGGGATACGCAGTGAGCTTCGTCTATGGCTATAACGGAAAGGGAGATCCTGGAGAGAAAATCCATAAAGCTCGGCTTCATAGCCCTTTCGGGGGCCACATAAAGGAGGTCCAGTTCCCCTCTCATGGCGGCCCGGGAGACCTGCACGAACTCCTCGTAGTTCATGGTGGAATTCATGTAGGCGGCCCTCACACCGCTCTGAACAAGCCCGTTTACCTGATCGTGCATCAAGGCTATTAGCGGAGAGATCACGACACCTATTCCGGGACGTAGAATGGCCGGTATCTGATAGCAAAGGGACTTCCCTCCTCCGGTGGGCATAAGGAGAAGGCAATCCCCTCCACCCATGACGTGGTCTATGGCGTCTCCTTGATTCAGACGGAATTCGTCGTACCCGAAAAGGCGCTTCAACAACCCACGAGGAGTCTCCTCCATCAATCAAATCATCTCCTGACTACAAAAAAAGCGAGACCCCTCGGGATCTCGCTTCAGAAATGCTATGGCGCGCCGGGCAGGATTCGAACCCACGACCTTCTGGTCCGTAGCCAGACGCTCTATCCAGCTGAGCTACCGGCGCACTCTTTAGTGGCGGAGAGAGAGGGATTCGAACCCTCGGATCCGAATCGGATCACGCACTTAGCAGGCGCGCGCCTTCGACCACTCGGCCATCTCTCCACGCAACGCAGCATATTCTACATACGGGAGAGGTTTCTGTCAAGTCGATCCGAGAATTTATTCTTCTGACTCTTGATCCCCACTCGCGTTATCCTCGGAGATGACCTCTACAACTTCTTCCTCGGCAGGGAAGATCTCCGGATCAAGTACCTTGACATCCACTTTTTCAGATATCTCGTCCAGGAAGGTTCTCTGAAGCTCCTGTCTCTTCTGGTTCAACACCATAGACTGAAGCTGCTCTTTGGCGTCCTCGAAGGAGGTAACCTCTCTGTCCTTGGCGGACTTTCTGAACACGACTATAAAATCGTCGCTGGCGACCTCCACCGGCTCGGCGTACTGACCGTCGTCCATAGAGGCGATAAAAGCCATATTCTCCGGCAGGGAATCCTTCTTGAGGAACACAGGCTTTTCGGACCCGGTAGATCCCGTGATATCCGAGGATGAGAATCCCTCCAAAACCACGTCCCAGGACGTCCCGGATGAAAGCTCATCGTAAGCCTTATCCGCAGCCTCTTGGCTGTTGAACTCGGCCGCAAGCACCTCGAATCCCTCGGGAACTGTAAAGACGAAGTCCTTTACGCTGTCGTAAAGGGCCTGAAGCTCTTCGTCGTTTACCTTGGCGGCGGCGGAAGCCTCCTCCAGGAGCATCTGCTGAGAAAGCTGGGTCTTAATCTGTTCTCTGAGGGCATCCATAGTTATGCCCGTTTCCTGAAGGTACTGCATAAAGGCCTCTTTCGTCGGGAACTGATCCTCTATTCCGGACACGGCCCTATCCAGTTCTTCCTTGGACGGGGTGATGCCTAGAGCCTTGACTTCCTTGACAAGGGCCTCCTGGACGACCATCTGGTCAAGGACCATCTGCCTTATCATGGGGAGATCGGTGGACGTAACGTCCTTTATTCCAGACCTCTCTACGTAGTCCTGTACGGACCTAAGAAGCTGACTCCTCATCAGTTTCTTGCCGTCTATTTCGGCCACCGCATAGTCCTCGTTGCCGCTACGGCTGCTCTTACCTCCGCCTACCCCGTACATCAGGGGGATAGCCAAAACAAAACACAGCAGGAAAAAGACGAGAATCCATTTCACCTGTGTACGAAGCGTCCTCAACATCAACGTAAATCTTCCCCTTTCATGATCGCTTTTTTCACGATACCTACGGATGGATATTGTATCACAGCCCGGTTATCGATCATACGCTATATTACACCTCCGCCAGGGAGAAACCTATTTTACCCTCAGTCTCCAACGGAACCGCCAGAGATGCCACGTTTTTCATGATGTCCTGAAGCTCGGCAAGGACCTCCTCCGATCGTTCTTCGGGACATTCACAGACTATCGAGTCATGGACCTGAAGGACCATCGACACGTCTGAATCCTCCGCAAAAGACCTGGAAACGGCTATCATGGCCTTTTTCGCCAGGTCAGCGGCAGTACCCTGTATCGGAGAATTTATCGCCACCCTTCTGACATGGCCCCGATCCCTGGCATTGCCGGTGACTACCTCCTCCAGAGGCCTTATCCTTCCGAACAAGGTCTCGGTGTAGCCCCTGGCGATCGCCACGTCGGCGCTCTTGGTCACGTAGGCCTCTACACCGGGAAGGGCAGCAAAATAACGGGACATTATCCTGTCCGCCTCGGATCGTCCGACTCCCAATCTCTTGGCTAAACCGAAGGCGCTCATGCCGTAGAGAAGTCCGAAGGTCACCATCTTGGCGGAACGCCGCAGCTCTTTGGTAACCATAGAGGGGTCCACCCCGAAGACCATGGATGCCGTTTCTGTGTGGATATCCCTGCCGGAGCGGAATACGTCGGCCAACCTTTTTTCTCCCGATATATGGGCCAAGACCCTCAACTCTACCTGAGAGTAGTCGGCGGCGACGAAACATCGCCCTTTCTCCCTCGGGATCAGAGATCTTTTTATCCTATCGGACCATTCTCCGTATGCCGGCAGATTCTGCAGGTTGGGATCTCTGCTGCTGAGCCTGCCTGTACCGGTGGTATCGCTCTCGAAGGTGCTGCGTATTATACCGTCCTCACAGACGGAACTCATCAGGGGCAGGGCAAAACCACTGGACATCTTTGACAGGGCTCTATGCTCCAGCAACATGGACGGAACGGCGTTGTGAGGCTTCGGAAGTTCCGACAGCTGCTCCAACACCGTGACGTCCGTAGAGTATCCGGTCTTCGTCTTCTTAACAGGAGGAAGACCGAGCCTCTCGAAAAGAAGGGTCCCGACCTGTTTGGGAGAGTTGAGGTTTATCGATTCTCCGGCAGCGGAGGTTATCTCCTCCACTATCAGCTCTAAACGTTCTTTTAGATCCGATATGACGTCTTGAAGAACGGGTTCCTCCAGCTTTATGCCGGATTTTTCCATCGATACCAGGACTGGGACCAAGGGCATATCTATATCGTACAAGACCTCGGAGAGCCCTCTGGACTCAATCGTTTGAGATAGATCGTCTCGAAGACGCCATAACGCCATCGCCCGTTCCTCCGTGGACTCGGGACAGTCGTCTACCATGACCGACGGCATATCGTGAGAGGCTTTGTCTGGATGAAGCAGATAATCGACGCTCCTGAGATCCCATACCCTGGAATGATCCAAAGGGACTCCCATGGCGACCAGCAATCTCTTGTAATCCGAGGTAACCACCGAGCCCCTCTCCAGCCAGGAATATAACTCTGAGGGCATCTCGCTACCGGACCAGAACCGTCCGTCCTCGGCACACACCACCAGAGGATCGGCCACAAGCGACAAGGGATACTCTCCGGTCCACTCGCCGTGAAAGGCAAGCTCGTCGCACATCAGGAGCTCGTCCAGCTCGACAGATTTAAGCTCCACCAAAGGGAGAGACGGGGCTTCTTTCTCTACCGAGGAGCCTCCGGAAAAACTCGCCTCTCCACAGATGAGATCTCCCATCGATCTCTCAAGGGAGCTCATACCCAGCTCCCGACAGAGAGCGACGAAACCGTCCGGATCGGGAACGCTGCACACCAGGTCGACATCGTCCGGAGCCCCATCGACGCTTAAAGTCGTAAGCATAAGGGACTTCCTGGCCAAGTCCGCGTTTTCCTCCAGTTTTTTTCTCTGACCGGCGGTCAGATCCGCCGTATGGGCCAATATTCCCTCCAGGTCTCCGTATTTCCCGAGCAGCCTTCGAGCGGTCTTATCGCCAATGCCAGGCACACCCGGTACGTTGTCCACGCTATCTCCGACCAAAGCCAGATAGTCGGCCATCCTGGCGGGAGGAAAACCATATTCTCCCTGAAAGGTCTCTGCGTCCCACCGGTTGAAGGAAGAGATTCCTTTGCCCGGTCTTATCACCGTTATCCCTTCGTCCAGTATCTGAAGCATGTCCTTATCGGACGTGACCACCAGAACGGGGGTACCCTTCTCCGCATACTCCCTGGAAACGGCGCCTATGACGTCGTCGGCCTCGACGCCGGGACGACATATCACCGGAATACCCAAAAGCCCCAGCATTTTCTTCAATATCGGAAGCTGTACCTTGAACTCCTCCGGGGTAGGTTTTCTCCCCTTTTTGTATTCGTCGAACATCTCGTGACGGAAGGTCTTTCCAGGGGCGTCGAAAACCACCGAGAGAGACTCGGGAGCCCACTCTTTTTTGATCTTGGAAAGCATGTTGAAAAACCCGACCAAGGCGTTGGTCGAAGTTCCATCCGGAGCGGTCAGTTCAGGAATGGCGTAAAAGGCCCTGAAGGCAAGGCCGTGTCCGTCCACGAACATAATAGGTCCTTCGGTCATATCTCTCCTCCTCTTTCACATGTTTAAGGTATAATGTCCTCTTGACGCCATCAATTGTACCAAGCAAACGATAAACAGGGAGGAACGGAATATGTCTAAAACCGTAAGAGTCCGATTCGCCCCCAGTCCGACCGGGGCTCTTCATATCGGTGGGGCCCATACAGCGTTGTTCAACTGGCTCTGGGCCCGACACATGGGAGGAAAATTCATCCTGAGGATCGAGGACACCGACCAGGTTCGCTCCACCAAGGAATACGAGGATACCATCATGGCCGGAATGAAGTGGATGAACCTCGATTGGGACGAGGGTCCCGATATCGGAGGAGATTTCGGCCCATACCGCCAGACCGAAAGGCTTCATCTTTACAGAAAATACGCCGACGAACTGTTGGAGAGAGGGCTGGCCTACAAAGACGGCGATGCGATCATCTTCAAGGTTCCCCTGGGAGAAAACATCGGCTTCGAGGACATGGTGTACGGATCGATCGACGTAGTCAGCGACTCGCTGAAGGACGGCAGGACCGGTCAGATGAAGGACATCGTCCTGATGAAGAGCGATGGAATGCCTACCTACAACTACGCCGTAGTGGTGGACGACCACACCATGGGCATAACCCACGTAATAAGGGGCGAGGACCATATATCCAATACTCCCAAGCAGGTGCTCCTGTACAAGGCATTGGGCTGGGAATTGCCTACCTTCGCCCATCTCCCGATGATACTCGGAAAGGACAAGAAGAAGCTATCCAAACGCCATGGGGCAACCAGCGTCTACGAATACAGGGACATGGGCTATATGCCGGACTCGGTGTTCAACTTCCTGGCCCTGTTGGGATGGGCTCCATCCGGAGACAGAGAGATCTTCGACAGAGATCTGGCCATAACCGAGTTCGACCTTAAGGACGTCAACAGAAAACCCTCGGTTTTCGACATGGATAAACTCAACTACGTCAACCAGGGACATCTCCACGCCCTCCCCACCGCAAAGAAGATCGAGATGCTGGCACCTTTTTGGGAGGAGGCAGGCATAGACCTTTCCTCCGTAGACGAGAGCTATATGGAAAAGGCCTTCGATCTCATGGGAGGGAGGGGCAGGACCGTCAAGGACCTGGCGGAGTTCACCGACTACTTCCTCGATTTCGCTCCTGTGACGAAAAGATACGATGGAGAGGTCTCCGACGAAACCAGAAAGACCCTCCAGGGGTTTTTCTCCGATATGATGAAACTGGACACATGGACGGCATCGTCCATGGAGACCTTCGCAAGGGACTGGACCAAGGAAAAAGGGGTCAAGTTGAAGGACGTCGCCATGCCTATGAGGTTCGCCATAACGGGACACAAGGTAAGTCCGGGGATCTTCGAGCTAGCCGAGTTCATGGGCAAAGAGGAGATCAAACGCAGGTTGTCCCACTACGGATTCCTGTAATATCCGGGGATACGAACGTAAAAAGAGAGAGGGAGCCGATGATAAAATCGGCTCCCTCTCTCTTTTAGATCTAGATCGATCTCAACCGATCGAGGACGGATTTACCCCTCAGGGGTGTACTCATCCTCTTCGATCGCTCCCTTGGGACATTTGGAGGCACATACGCCACACCCCACGCATTTCTCCGGGTCTATGACGTGCTTCTCCTTTATCTTGCCCTCTATGGCACCTACGGGACAGGCCTTCGCACATATAGTACAGCCGATGCAGTCTTCTTCCCTGACACGGTAGACTTTCTTAGATTGGGTCTTAGGAGCTTCGACCTCATCGGGAACCTCGCCCTTTCTATAGGTCCACTCGCTCTGGAAGGGCTTACGATCGGCCTTACCGGTATCCAAGGTCACGTTTGACTTTCTCTCATAGGTGGATATGGCGAAATCGCAGGTCATAGTCAGAGCATCGACCGGACAGATATCGTTGCACTGAGCACAGAAACAGCACCTGTCGTTGTGAACGATTATCTTTTTCGGATCCTCCGGAGCCCTCTCTATGGCGTTCGCAGGACAGACCTTCATGCACATTCCGCAGCCTATGCACTTCTCTCTGTCGTAACCGACCTTGCCTCTGAAACGTCCCCAGGTTTCGACCGGATCGTTCAGGTCGATCTCTCCCTTGGAGGCTGCCTCCAAGGCTCCGGTCAGATCGTCTGGCATATGAGAGACCGGGTAGGGGTTGGTGAAGGCCTTCTTGAAAAGATGTCGCAGTATCTGTACCGACATGGCGTTCAGCATGATCTCACCCCCCTAATGCAGCAAAACGTCCACGGAAATGAGGATCATCCCGGCCAGCGAGAGAGCCCCAACCTGAGCCCAATAAAAATGGGATGCCTGCCATATTTTCAGACGTCCGAAAGCGGTCCTAAGGAAGGTCACGCCGAAAACCTCGACGAGAAAAACCTTTACCCAGAACCAGGGGAAATCGATTATGGCCATCGGCACTCCGGAAAGGCCTATAGCCTTACCCAAAGAGAAGGGAAAGAACAGGCTTACGACCAATGCGGATATGGCAGCTCCCCTTAGGTTGAAACCTATGTGAAGCAAAGCCAGGTTTACCCCGGAATACTCCACCGTAACACCTTCCAGTATCTCCGTCTTGGCCTCCGGTATATCCATGAGCCCCTTACCGGTCTCTCCCGGTATAACCGTTAGAATAGCTACAAACAGACATATCAATCCGAGGAAACCTGCTTTGCCAACCACGGACCAGACAGAGGTCGCGACGTAGGTCTCCAGGGAGAAGGGATGTCCCGGCATCCCCAGCTTATAGGCGAACCAAGCCAGGGTAGAAACGACTATCGCCAGTGGTACCTCGTAGCTCATCATGAGAATCATCTCTCTCTGAGCTCCTACGTTAGCTATGGGAGAACCGCTGGCAAAACCTCCTACCGCCACGGCTACCCCAGAAAGACTGAGCAGATAGAGGATCAGAATGAGATCGCCGCTACCGTTAAGCACCGGGGGAAGAGAGCCCATCGGGATGTACATGAAGACCATCATACTGGCGACCATCGCCACCCAGGGACCGCCGTGGAAAAAGACCGGGGTCGCCCAACGGGGAACGATATTCTCCTTACCCAAAAGCTTCAGGATGTCGTATACGGGCTGAAGCAGGGGCGGGCCGATACGACGCTGCATGACGGCGTGAAGTTTTCTGTCAACTCCCTCGAAAAGCACCGCGAAAACGGTTATGAGAAGCATCAGGGCGATCCCCGCGATCACCCGCATAACAAGACCGAGTATCATGCTCCCATCAGCCTCCTCGTCTTATCAGTCTTCTCTCGGCAGAGCTTCAGCAGGTCGGCCTTGGTCACTACGGACTTCGTGCCGGAGCTCGTGTCGGAAAGGACCATCCTCTCCATACAGGAGATACAGGGATCGATACTGTTGATTATCAACGGAGCATCGGCCAGCTCGTTATCCTTGAACATCAGAGGCCAAGACACGGCATTGCTGTAGGTGGGAGCCCTCACCTTCCACCACTGAACGTTCTCCTGCTGAGCCTTCAGACCGACCGCGTGGGTATCGTCGCCTCTGGGAGCCTCGATACATCCGTATCCGACCCCTTCCGCCTTTTTGAGAACGGTTAGAAGCTTGTTCACCTTGGGCTCGAAGGTTATAGGACCCTCGGGAAGCCCCTCCATTATCTTCTCCAGGATATCCAACGACTGAAGGACCTCGTATACCCTAACGAGAAAGCGATCGTAAACGTCGCCATGGACCTCGCCGGTGTAATCCTGAGGCACGACCGGCTCGACGTGAATATCGCAGTAAGCGTCATATGGCGCAGACCAACGGACGTCGGCCCGGACTCCGCTACCTCGGGAGGTAGGCCCTAAAGCACAGTACTTTATGGCCTGCTCGGTGGTAAGAACTCCGACGTCTCTGAGACGGGCCCTGACCACCGGATCGTTTATCGCCGCCTCATAGAAGGAGGCAAACTCGTTTCTGTAGTAATGGATCATATCCATTACTGTTCTCTCCACCGCCGGAGTAACGTCCCAACGAACTCCGCCCACGGTGGTTACGGCATAGTTTACCCTGTTCCCCGAAAGGGCCTCGAGAACATCCATGACCTTCTCTCTCAACATCATCCCTAGATGGAAGGCGCTGTCGAAACCGATGGTGTAACAGGCCACCCCGGACCAGAGTATATGGGAATGAATCCTCTCCAGTTCGAGGACCATGGACCTTATGTACTGGGCTCTGATCGGAACCTCTATCTGGGCGGCATCCTCCACGGCCTTAACGAAAGCTATGGCGTGGCTGAAGGAACAGATACCGCAGACCCTCTCGGCCAGGTATATCACCTGTATCGGATTTCTCTCCCTTGCCATAAACTCCACCCCTCGGTGGATGGCTCCTGGACGAATTACCGCGTCTTTTATGTGTTCTCCCTCGATATCCAGCCACGCGGTGATGGGCTCTTTCAGCCCTACGTGAACCGGACCGATGGGAAGTTTATAGGTTTTAGTCTCGCTCATAGTAGCCCTCCTAGGAGAGATCCTCTACCAGGTCTTCGCCCGGAGCCGTCTCGTCCCTGCGCCAGGGGAAGACTTCCCTGTTCCAATCATCGGGCAAAAAGACGAGGGCCTTGTTGGGAAGACCTATGTGGTCCACTCCGAACATCTCCTGAATCTCCCTCTCGCTGTACTCGACTCCCGGAATACGGCTGAAAAGCGAATCCACAGTGAGATCGTCTTTCGGCACATGGACGCATACCGTGACGTGAAGGCTGACGCCCCTCTCTACGGCTCTGTAAAGGTCGAAGTGATAGTAAAGGGAGATATGATCGCCCTCGTCGTCTCCGGAAACCACGTGAAAGTTCGGAAAATCAAACTTTCCCAGCTCGTCCACAAAATCCAGAAGGCGACTCTTGCCGATGGTCATCCACAGATGGTGACTGGTAACCTCACCGGAGCTTCCCTCGGAAAAATCCCTCAGATCCACGTAGGACAGGTCGTCTCCGAACACACCTTGAAGATGGTCAGCCAGCTCCTGTGGAGTTTTTACCACCTTTTCCCTGTCTATAAAGCAGTCCATAGGATCAAGCACCAGCCTTTCTGAGCTCCGCCCTCTTGGCCTCCAGCTTCAAGACCGCCTTGGCAGCTCCCTCTATAATGGCCTCCGGTCTGGGAGGACAGCCATGGACGTAAACGTCCACCGGTATGATCCTGTCCACCGGTCCTACCAGGTTGTAGGACTTGAAGTAGACGTCCCCGGAACAGGCGCAGTTTCCGACAGCTATGACTACCTTCGGATCGGGTATCTGAGCGTATATGCGCTCCAACTTCTCCTTCATGAAACGCGTAACAGGACCGGTAACCAAAAGGACATCGGCGTGACGAGGCGTCCCGGTAAGCTTCATGCCGAAACGCTCTATATCGTACCTGGGCGATACGGTGGAGACTATCTCTATATCGCACCCGTTACAGGACCCCGTGTTGGTCGAGAAAACCCACAGGGACTTTGGCAAAACCTGTAGCATAGTATCCAGCTTCATTTAAGTCCCTCCTATAGGATGATCAGAACCATCAACAGGGCAGTGGTGACGAGAAACCAACCGACGTAGGTCACCGTTTGGCCTGAATGGAAGGCCACCAGTTTATCGTAATAGGGTTTCAGAGCCTTCCGGAACCCCCAGTAGGAAGAGCTGGCCGGAACCGTTATCTCCTCCGAATCGGGAAGTTCGTTTCCGGAAAAATAGATCTGGTCCTGTTCGGTTCCCTTCTTGTAGTCCTGACGTCCTTGAGAACGAAGCCAGGTTGTCATGGCTCCTGCCAGTATGAAGAACAGTAGCCAGCTACCGAAATCCCAATAGCCGAAACCGGTGAAAAGACTGCCGAACATCAGATTCCACCTCCCAAGACAGCGCCGATATAGGCTCCCTTATCCACCAACGCGGTAGCGGCGGGCTCCACCAGATGGGAGACTACCCAGGTTGGGAAAAGAGACAGTCCCAGTATTACGACGGTCAGAACGGCCATGCCCAGCACCATCGATGCAGGTACCTCTTTGACCTTCGAGAACTCTTTCTTCTCCGGTCCGAGGAACGCCGTCTGGAACACCTTTACGAAACTGGCCAGGGTGAGGATAGAGGTTACCAGAGCCACCACGGACAGGGCGGGATGAACCGCGAAAGACGATTCGTAGATCAACAGCTTCGATACGAAACCGTTGAAGGGAGGTATTCCGGAGATCGCCGCAGCGGCGATCACGAACATGAAGGTCGTAAAGGGCATCCTCTTGGCCAGACCGCCCATCTTGTCCAGATCCCTGGTTCCCGTCACGTAGTAGAGAGCGCCGGCAACCAGAAAGAGCAAGCCTTTATAGGTCACGTAGTTGACCATGTGGAAAATGCCGCCCTTCATGGAGGTCATGCCGAAATCGGCCATCTGTCGGGGATCGCCCATAGCGAGAAGCCCTACGCCGAAAGCCATGAGCATATATCCCACCTGGGAGACCGAATGATATCCCATAAGTCTCTTGACCTCGTGCTGGACCACCGCCATGGAGACGCCGAAGAACATGGACATCATCCCCAGGGTTATGAGAGCCCATGGCACAACGTCCCCGACTATGGCGGATCCGAAGACGGAAAAGACTATCCTGCACAGCCCCACCAAGGAGGCCTGGCTCACAACCACGAGAAGAACCGTGACTGATGCGGGAGCCTCTGCGTAGGCGTCGGGCATCCACATATGCATGGGGAAAGCCCCACACTTCATGGCCAACGCCGTTATCATGAACACGAGAGCTACCTTCTCCGCCAAGCCAAACTGTATAACCTTGCCGACCGCGGCCATGTTCAGCAGGTTATACCTGCCGTAGAGAAAGCCGATGGCCAACAAAACCATCATGGCCGCTATCTGAGAGACGAGCATGTACTTGAAGGACGCCTCTATGGATTCCGGTCTGTCCCTCCAGTAGGCGATCAGCCCAAACGAGGAGACCGAGGCTATCTCGAGAAACACGAAAAAGTTGAACAGGTCTCCGGTGAGTATCAGCCCGAGCATACCAGCGGTAAGCAGGAAATACAGGGCAGAATACCAGATTTTTCCGGAAAACCTATCGAGAAAACGAAGACCGAACAGTACTCCCGCCAGGGAGGCAAAACACCCTATAACGGCTATGAAGGAGTTGAACGAGTCGACCTCCAGAATTATCCTAACAGGATAGGCCATCCCAGAGGGCAAGGTGAGGTTCCAGGCCTTGCCGCCCATGACGTAGACCGCCGTGCCCTCGGTCGCCACGTACTGAAGCAGACAGAAAGAGAGAACGAGAAGAACCGAGGAGATCAAAACCGACCAGATCGTCCTCGCCCTACGGCCGCCTAAAGCTACTATCGGGGTCGAGAAAGCCCCGAAAAGGGGAACCGCCAGCATGAGAGCGGGCAGATGTACGGACCAACTCATCCTCTCAACCTCCTGATCTCTCTGACGTCCAGGGTACCGTAATGACGATAGAGCATGACTATCAGAGACAACATCAAAGCCGACGTCGCCAAAGCTATAACTATAGCGGTCAGGGTCAAAGCCTGGGGCGTGGGTAAAACGTAGACATCGACGGGGCCGGGCAGGAACTTGACCGGTATATCCCCCTTCAGCCTGTATCCCAGGACTACCAGAAACATATTGGCAGCGGACTCCATAACGCCGACCCCTATGGCGATCTTAAAAAGGTTATTCTCCGCAATGATAGCGATAAGCCCCATCAGGAAAAGCAGACCTACCACGACAAAAGGCAGGTTAGCCATCATGACCAGTCTCCTTTCGAGAATCGGCAAAATCGTGCAGGACGATACCGCGGAACATGGACAGAATGATCACGGTAAGTCCACCGGCGACCTCTATACCGACGGCGATATCCATCACGCCGATTGTACCGGAGAAGGGGATCAGACCGTGGGCCATCGTCTTTGCCACATCGTGCGGAACCGCCAGGAAGTTGTAGAAGAAAGTTCCCTCGGGAATGCCTCTAAGCCCGAAACCGATGAACATCATCAACCCGACGAAGAGCATTATCCAGTAAACGGAGGTCTTAACCCACTCTAAAACCCTGTCCCCTCCGTGAGCGACCAGGAGAAGAGCCATGAAGGAACCTACGATAGCTCCTCCCTGGAAACCTCCGCCGGGAGTCACGTCACCGTGGATTATGACGTAGACACCGAAAATTATAAGAAACCAGGCGAAGAGGTCACATACCGTACGTGCCACTAGAGAAAGAGGTTTACGCATTTACTTCCTCCCCTTTCTAAAAAGCATCACCACGGAACAAATGGCAGTAAAAAGCACCGCCGACTCTCCGAGGGTATCGAAAGCACGATAGTCAAAAACTATGGAGGTCACGACGTTCTCGGAAGACCTCTCCTCCACTGCATGATCCAGGAAATACTCGTCCATAGCCACGTCCCCGGGAACACCGAAGGGATGAACCGCATCCAGACCGGAGAGAAGGATCCCACCCAACACCAAGGTCGCGGCGATAAATAGGGCCTTCAACTTCATCTGCGCCCCCCCCTGTCCTTACGGAGACGGCCGACTCCGAACAGTGCGATCACGAAAATCGCCGTATCCAGGGCAGCACCTATACTGGCCTCTGCAATGGCCACATCGGGAGCCTGAAGGATGTAGAACTCCAGAGCCATAAGAAGGCTGAAAGCCCCCAGACTGACGACCGAATACAGAAGATCTCTGAACCACACGGCGTAAAAGCCGGTCACCAGGAGCAAGATAAGATTGAAGACGTGAAATGAAGTCATCGTCTAAATCCCTCCTTGAGAAGCCTCTCGTCCCTCTCGGCCAAACTGTCTATCACCGCATTTTTCGGGAAAGCCTTGCTTCTGTGAGCAGCCCTCGCCAAAACGTGAGCTCCCGTAGCGTTGCTTATAAGCAACGCGGCCACAACTACCGCGGTGTGAAGAGCCAGGACGGAAAAACGGACCTCTCCCGTCTGGAATCGGCGGATAATGGCATAGACTATCACACCGAGGGAGAGAGATATGGTCCCGAAAGTCGTACACTTGGTGGAACCGTGCATCCTCGTGTAGACATCGGGGAAACGGAAGAGAGATATGGTTCCCAGGGTGTTGACCAACATCCCCAGCAGAAGGAACAGCACGGAAAATACGTAGATCATGCTATTTTCTCCCCTCCTCTATATAACGGGCTATAAACATAGTGCTCACGAAGGACAAAGCCGCATAGACTATCGCTACGTCCACCATGACTACCGATTCGAAATGAGCCGCCAGAAGAATCATGATACCTATGACCAGGGTATTCATGGCGTCCAGGGCCACCGCTCTATCTGCCCCGGTAGGTCCCATTATCAACCTTCCAGTCATTAAAAGGACCAGAAGGGTCAGGAACCCCGCAGCCAACGCGAAAAAACCGATCATGGTCACTGAGCCACCTTTCTCGCCCACTCTCCGAAGGACCCGTATACCGCCTCACCGGAGGGGTGAGGGTCGGTCACATTGATCCAATGAACGTAGAAAACCCCGCTGTCGTCCTCGACATCCACCGTTAGGGTTCCGGGAGTAAGGGTTATGGCGTTGGCCAGAAGAGTCTTGGCCATCTCGCCGTGAAGCCCGGTATCGACCTCGACTATGCCGGGGTTGATCTTTCCCGTCACGATACGGATAGCTACGTCGATGTTCGCCTTGATGAGAGCCCAAAGAAACGGGCCGAAAAGAAAGTAGAGAAAACCTGCCCACCTAACCGGATTGAGACCAGCCAGACCAAAATGCCTAGCGTTGCTTCGGCTTCGGACCGATACGGCTACCACTGTAGCGAGTACCAGACCGATACCTATCTCAACCGGAGGAATCCCTTCCCCAGACCAGACCAGCAAAAGGTACATGAGGAAGGAGAGGACGAATACAAACACATACGACACCCCCTCAAAAGACTTGTCTTGCATTCTGTCGACCTTCCGTATTTTTTATACAGCTCGAACGACAAATTGTAAAAAATGTTACAGACTTCACAAAACTTTCTGCCCCCCCTTTGAGACCGCTCTACCACTCCCTTCGATCCATCAAAGCTACCGCCATCTATTCATACAGTCCAGGCAGAGCCACGAATCGCCACCTTCGTCTGATAGGATAGGTCCATCGTAGACGGCTCTTTTCTCCTCCACCGCCCGGGCCAGATCAAAGGTCAAATAACCTCTGTATATGGGTAACACTCTGCCTCCTCCGCAGGAAGGACACCTTATATCATCCATGTAATCGCACCTCCGACAAAAAACCCTGTAGACATTATACATGGAACAGTAACATCCTCCCAGTGGATAAGGCAAAAAAAATCCCGGTCCGAAGACCGGGAAAATGGACGAAATATTGTGCCCTTACCTTTTAAAACCCAAATTCAGAGCTTTTATGTTATCGTCCCTGAACCTCTCGGGAGACATATCCGCCACCGCTGACTCCATATCTTCCATGGAGATACCGAAGGAATCGGATGCCACCAAAGCCCCCAATATCATCACGTTGAGGAAGAGAAAGCGGCCTCCCATCTCCTCTCTGAGGATTCCGTATCCGTCGACCGGCAGGACCTTTATGTCCTTATCCCGAAGATATTCTCCCATTGTCCCGGCCTCGAATCTGGCTGGATCGTCGCAGTTCACGATAAGGGTCCCGCCCGACCGAAGAAAGGACACGTTTCTTATCGCCTCGTCGGTATCGAAGGCAAGGACGACGTCGGCGTCTCCGTTCTGCACCAAAGGCCCGAAATGCTCCCCCGACTTGAAATGGCTTATGACCGACCCACCTCTCTGGGACATGCCGTGGACCTCGCTGCCTATGACTTTATCGCCCCGCCTCAACGCGATCTCTCCGAGTACCTTGCTGGAAAACAGTATGCCCTGTCCTCCGACTCCCACGATGACTATCTGCATTATCTGTCCCCTCCTTCCGAAACTATCGCGCCCTTGGGACACACGGCTACGCATACGCCACAATTGACGCAATAGCGGTCGTCCACCATCGCCTTTCCGGTCGTCTGGTCCCAGACCAGACCGGGACAGTTGAAATCCCTTATACATATGCCACATCCTATGCATACAGACGGATCCACCTTCACAGGACGATACTCGGGCTTGACCTTGAGCATTGTTATACAGGGGTGACGGAACACTATGACCGCCGGCTCACCGTTGGAGGAGGCGTATTCCCAGGCCTTTTCGATGGTCTTTTCGTTCTTTTCTATATCGTAGGGATCAAGGACGGAAAGCCATTTCACGCCGCATCCCTTAACCGCTTCCTCTATGGAGACAGATACCCCTTCCTCGCCGGAACGCATTTTATCCCCCGTTCCAGGATGATCCTGTCCTCCGGTCATGGCCGTTATACGGTTGTCCAATATGACCAGAACGAAGGCGTGACGATTGTAAACCGCCGTAGCCAGACCGGTCATTCCACTGTGAAAGAACGTGGAGTCGCCAAGGGTGGCGAATATCGGGCGATCCGCCCCCTTGCCGTCGGCCTTGAAAGCCAGATATATGCCAGACGCGGCAGTGACCGACCCTCCCATGCAGATGTTGGTATCAACCGCGTTCTGGGCTATGGCTAGGCCATAGCATCCTATATCGCTGGCTACCACCGCATCGGGGAAGACCTTTCTTATCGAGAAATAAGCCGGACGGTGAGAGCATCCGGGGCAGAGTCTGGGACGTCTCTTCTCCGGGGAAAGCTCCTCCTCTATTTTATTAAAAACCTCTCGCTCCGAAAGATCCTCCTCGACCCCGAGCACCCTGAGAAGGACCGACTCCACGACCTCGGGGACCAACTCCCCGGTTTTAGGAACCCAGCCGTTCCACCTCCCCATGACAGCGGTCCTGTTCAGGATCTGTCCCTCAACCACCGGCTGAGTCTCCTCCAAAACCAGAACTCGATCGTGTCTGTCGACGAAGTCCTCCACCAGGTTCACCGGTAGGGGCACCGGAGTGCCTATCTTCAATATGGAGACGTCCTTCCGTCCCAGTCGATTGAGTATATCCCTGACGACCGAGTAGGATATACCACAGGCGATAACCCCCAACTTAGCGGGCTCTTCAGAGGGGACCTCGAAGTTATAGCGGTCCATAGCTCCGAATTCCCCGCGAATCGCTTCGAAACGATCGGAATGATCGTCAAGGAACCCGTGTATGACCGCCGGCATGACTATCCTCTTGCCGGCAGGTTTACGGTCGAAAACGGCGTCCCTCTGGGATACCACGTCATCCATAATCTCCACATCCTGCCGACAGTGGTCCACCCTTACGGTGGGTCTGAGCATGGCCATAACCCCATATCTACCGGCCAGATCGAATGCATCCGCAACCATGGCCTTCGCCTCCCTCGCGTCGGAAGGGTCAAAACAGGGTATTTTGGCCGCCGCGGCGTAGGCCCTGCTGTCCTGATCGTCCTGGGATGCGTGACATCCCGGGTCGTCGGACACCACGACCAACAGACCTCCGTCTAGCTTCTGATGGGCCACGCTCATAAAGGGATCTGCTGCCACGTTCAACCCGACCTGCTTCATCACGGCACAGCTTCTCTTTCCAGCATAACAGGCCCCTATGGCCATCTCCAGGGCGACCTTCTCGTTGGCCCCCCACTCCACCTGGGTATTGGTCCCCATCTCGTCGGAGTATGCCGCTATGGCAGGCAATATCTCCGACGAAGGAGTTCCGGGGTAAGCTGTGGCAACGGCACACCCCGACTCCACAACCCCTCTGGCTATGGCCTCGTTTCCGAGCAATATTCTTCTCTCTGACATGAAGTCATTTCCCCTTTCGGCAATTCATGAGTCAATCTTCTTTCCTGACCTCTCTTATGTAGGAATAAATAGTGTATTTCGTCTTACCGGTCTCCTGAGCCAGGGTCTCGACCGCCCCCTTCAAAAGAAAAAAGCCCCCCTCGTCCAGGTCCTTAACCGCCTCGAGACACTCCTGTTTAGAACATAGGTGCAGAGGTTTTCCTACCTTTCCTCTGAGCACCCTGAGGTTGCGCTCCAGAAGATCCTCGAACTTACCCTGAGGACCATCCACGTCGAACTCGGAATAGGCCGCCGAGGGATCCACCGCCACCAAAAAATCGACCATTCCCTTGACCATCTCCGCCTTGGTCATGTCGTAGTTGACGCACATATATCCCACGATCTCCCCGGTATCGTCCTTGAGATAAAAGGTGTTCGAACGGATCCGTTTGCCATCCTTAGAGCGGGTAAGATAGTTGACCACGTAGTCCCGATCCTGTTCCTCGGCGGACTTCAGGACATAGAGGGCGAAATCCCTGAGAGGAGAACCTACGGATCTGCCCGTCACATGACCGTTCTCTATGGCCACGACCGAGTGATCCGGATCGGAGACGTCGTGCAGAACCACCTCATAATCGGGGCCCAGAGCCAAGGCGAGCCCCTTTACCATGGGCAGCATGGATCTCAATATCGGATGCAGTTTTTCCACAGAGAATCCTCCTCACTCTTTTGACGCCACATCAAAAACGTGACATGCCATCTTTATACAAAAAAATTGATATTCCGTCAATCCTTTGATATGCTTTATCGGCATCGGAACATACAAAAGAGATCACAGGGGGTAAAGAGGATGACAGGGGATATGAGGAAAGCCCTTAGATACAGGTGGGCCGTATGGGGAGCCATGGTACTGGCCTATATGGTGGTGTTCTTTCACCGTCTCGCCGCCGGGGTGGTCAGAGCGAACGTCACGGAAGCCTTCGATCTCTCCTCCACGGCTTTTGGAAACATGGCCTCGGCCTATTTTTACGCATACATGCTCATGCAGATCCCGGTGGGACTCATGGCCGATTCCCTGGGAGCAAGGGTAACCGTGTCGGTCGGAATGATGCTGGCGGGAACCGGATCGGTATTGTTCGGCACAGCGTCCAGCTACGGTCTGCTGCTGATCGGAAGATTTTTGGTCGGGGTAGGAGTGTCCACCGTATTCGTATCGATCCTGAAGGTCCAATCCCAGTGGTTCAAGGAAAGGGAGTTCGGAACGATGTCAGGGCTGACCTCTCTGGTTGGCAACCTGGGAGGGGTGCTGGCCCAGGCACCGTTGGCAATCCTTGTCGGTCTGTTCAGCTGGCGGGCCTCTTTCGTGACCATAGGGATAGCTACCTTCGGCATCGCCGCTCTTTGCTGGATCGTGATACGAAACACCCCACAGGAGAAGGGCTTCCCCGCCATAGACGAATCGAACGACATCGGAGAAGACGTCGTGCCGATTCCTCTTATGACCACTCTTAAGGAATCCGCTTCGGATTGGCGCATATGGCCGGTGTTCGTGTTCTTCGGATGTTACAGTGGAGTTTATCTGGCTCTTTCCGGAACCTGGGGGACCCCTTATTTACAGGACGTATACGGAATGACGGTCCAGCAGGCATCCTCCATGGTTTCCTTTGCCGTTTACGGTACGATCGTCGGAGGGATAACCGCCGGTTCCATTTCGGACAGGATAGGAAAGAGAAAGCTGCCACTGATCTTGATGAACATATTGGCGACCGCGACTTGGTTGGCGATAGTGGTACTGTGGCAGGGCAAACCACCGGTGTGGGCAATAAGGCCCCTTTTCTTTATGGTGGGATTCTCCGCCACGTCCTACGTCATATCCTGGGCCATAGTCAAGGAGATAAACAGACCCCAATCGACCGGGGTAGCCATAGCCCTGGTCAACACCGGAGCTTTTCTGGGGAGTGCCGTCATAACGACAGTGATGGGGATGATGCTGGAAAACATGTCCCACCTTGCCTCTCAGGAAAAATTCACCGCCGCCCTTGGCATATGCCTGGGAGCGACCGTTCTGGGGCTGATATGCTCGCTGGTCTTCCCTGAGACCAACTGTAGAAACGTATCTAAAGGTCGTTAGGACTCCTATAGAAACTCACGTCCGAAAAATAGTGTTTTTAGAGATGCCCTGTAGCTCCATAGAAGCGAAGAATACAAAGAGAGACGGCAGATCGTGTTTTGCCACGATCTGCCGTCTTTTTATCTCTCTATGAAAGGACCTTTTTCTTTCCCGGTAATATGCACTATTTTCATCTCCAAAACCTCTACCTTGTCCAGTAGGGCTCTGGGACGGGGGATATCCACCCCTTGACGACAATAGTGTGCCGCCAACACGGATAGAGCATGTCTTTTCCTATCCTCTTCGTCGTCGGGGATCACCGATATCTCCCCGAAACCCACCACGCTCCGGTAGGGAAGGTCAAGCCCCGACCTCTTCTTGGGCGCAGGAATTGGAAGGACATCGACCTCGACGCAAAAGGAAGCCCTCGGATTTTTCTTTATTATATCGACCTTCTTGCCTTCCTTGGCAGAGTGAAAATACATATGACCCGGCTCGTATCCAAAGGTTATCGGCAGCACGTAGGGCCACTCTCCGTCGAAAAGAGCCAGATGACAGACCTGAGCACGATCCAAAATTGAATCTATACGATCTTGATCCGTAACCTCTCTATCCTTTCGTCTCATAGGTCGATGCAGCATGTAACGATCCCTCCCCTATAGAATATCGCGTTTCCCTAAAAACAACTACAAAATCACATACCCAGAGAAGACGACAAGAGCCACCCCGAGTACATCATGGATGCGGCGAGAAGGCCGGCCCCTTCGAACCTGTTTATCCTGCCCTTTCCTCTAAATCCATAACATATTACGAAGAGAGAAAGGGTCAAGGCTCCCATAACGGCCATATCCCTGGATAGAACCTCAGGAGGTACGTCCATCGGGCAGATCGCCCCGGCAAGACCGACCACCGCCAAGGTGTTGAAAAGGTTCGATCCCAAGACGTTCCCCAAAGCCATTTCGTGCTCTCCTCTCCTACATGCCATGATGGAAGAAGCTAGCTCGGGCAGAGAAGTTCCCAGAGCCACCACGGTAAGACCGATAATCAGATCGCTGACGCCCATACGATGAGCGATGCCAACAGCTCCCCAGACCATAAGCTTGGAGGAGATGACCAAAACGATCAAACCGGCAAGCAAATCGAAGGCATCCCTGCGGTTAGATCTGTCCGAGGCCTTAGACAACGACTCGTTTTCTGATTTTATATTATTATCTCTTCCATTCACAACCCCCCAGATCAGGATAACCGCAAAGAAGAGGAGAAGGACCATTCCATCCAGCCGGGAAAGTCTGCCATCGTAAAGCTGAAAGGCCGCCAACAACGTCACGACGGATAAGACCGGAAGCTCTTTCCGCAATACCCCTCCGCTTACTGCGATAGGAGAGATCACCGCGGTAACTCCCAATATAACCGCTATGTTGGCTATATTGGAGCCGTAAGCGTTGCCTAAAGCGATTCCGGGATTCCCCTGAAAAGCGGATAACACGGAAACGACCATCTCGGGAGCAGAGGTACCGAAACCCATTATCACCATGCCTATCAACATGGGAGACATTCCGGACTTCTTAGCAGACGAGGCCGCTCCCTCTACAAAACGATCGGCGCTCCATACCAGGAGCGCCAGCCCAAAACCGACGGCAAAAACCGAGAGGACCATAATTTTACACAACACACCTTTCGATAGGACAGACAAATCTAGAAAACATCGCCGTAAGAATACCACAAAAAGAGAAAAGTCTACTCTCTTTCTACCTTTTTATTCAAAAGCCTGGCGTATACCTTCTCCATCGACCTTCCGAACTCCTCCATACCGTATTTCCGGGCAAGTGCCTCGGCGTTTTCCGATATCCTCTTGCTGAGGTCGGGATCCTCTATCAAAGTCCTAATTCTATCGGACCAGGAAGCCCTGTCCAGAAGGGTTTTATAGCCGTTTATTCCGTCCTTGATGAAATCGTCCACTCCGCTTGACCTGACCGCCACGACCGGCAATCCCATGGTCAAAGCCTCCAGCACCACCATACCTTGGGTCTCCGAACAGGAAGCGAAGACAAACAGATCGCCCAAACCATAGTAAACCGGAATATTCTCAGGAGACACAGCTCCTACCAGAACCACCGTATCGTCCAATCGAAGGTCGGATATAGCGGTTTCTACCTCTTCTCTATCAGGGCCGTCCCCCACTATGAGAAATTTGAAAGGGACATCGCAAATATCCCGAAGCGACGCTAGGGCATCCAGCATAAAGAGGATGTTCTTCTCCTTGCTCAACCTGGAGACAGTTATCAATATTTTTTCCTCTCCCAAGCCCAGTTTATCCCTCAGTTCTTCCACCTGAGCTCGATTCACCCTGGAAAAAAGCTCCCTGTCTATGCCGGTGGGAAGCACGAAAAGAGGCCGCCGAACCCCTATCATACGAAGGTAATACTCCGCAGATTCGGTAGGTACCACAACTCCATCGCATTTATTGCAAAAATGCCGCACCATGGCGTGAGAAATGAAGTTACGAAACAACGCTCCCGGGATGGGAACAGCGTGATCGAAACGATCCAGTCTGGTGTGATAGGTATAGACCACCGGGACACCCATCCGTCCGGCTATAAACAACCCGACGGAGCCTAGCCAATAGGGATGATGAACGTGAATTACATCGGGCTTAAAACCCGACACCGAGCGATATATACGGGGAAGAAAGATGTTGGAGACCGCCACCCCAAAAACCTTGAACCCCCTGAGAAGAGGGGGTACGCCCAGAACCCCCTCCTCGCTCTTCCCGCCTCCGGGAGCCACCACGATCACCCGATGTCCCAGAGAGCTCAAAGCCCGTCTCAGCCTGTCCACCGACACGGGAACTCCACCGATGAAAGGGAAAAAAGTATTGGTGAACATGGCAACCCCTATAGGTCTATTCAACATCGGATCGGAGGGACTATCGAAATCGGGATAGTAATTTTTCTCGACGAATACCACCGAATAAAGCCATATCGCCACGGCGGCACACATACAGACCATCAAAAGGAAGTTGACGTACCCGACGTAGAAAAGTGAATGGACGAAAAACCAAAAGCTCTCCAAAGTTCGAAAGAACGGATGCTGTCCGATATCCAGCCTTATTGGCTCTATCGAGATACCGTCCTCATCCACCTTCACCTGCACATAATGGTAGAAGCTAAGATCATCGTTCAAGACCAAACCGCCCGAGCCTCCGGTTATTATATACTTGACCCCGTCGCAGAAAGTCTCGTCGAAAAAGGGCAGATTAGCCGAAAAAACGACATCGACACCGAAACGGGAGAACATCGAGACCAGTTTTTGCCCTACATCCTGATCCAAAAAGGATTTGCTCGAAACCCCTACAAGCCCTACTGTATTTACCGGTATGGGAGGTCGTCCCACGAAAACGAAGACACGCTCTTCCGAGGATCCGGCCATCAGATCCTCGAACCATCTAAACTGCCAATCCCACGAGGTTTTCCCGGTCCCATCCAGAAAAACAAACCTGCTGTTTCCTGCCACGAAGGTGAACAGGTACGGACCGTAGTGTTCGTAAAACCGACCACCTCCGAAAGCGCTCTCCTCGTCTTCCCCGAAGGTGAGCATATAGGGTATGCCAAGCTTCTCCATGGTACTGTGAAGAGCTCTGTACTTATCCTCTCCTCCACCGCTGACCGCGTTTCCGGCGGAAACCACGAAATCCGTTTCGCTTGAGTTAAGGAGGGGAACGATCTTTTTCTCGAAAATTCCGATCGAGTTCTTCACGTTCCCGACGACGGTAAAGGAAAAACAGGACCTCCCCTTTAAACACCTCTCTATCCTTTCCATCTGAACGGCGTGAACCGCTCCGTAATTCTCCTCAACAAAATTGAGATATAGTTTATACCCCACCAAAAAAACAATTATAACGACGTTGACGTAGAAGAGGATCTTTAGCTCTCTGGATCTACGCATCGCAACGTCTCCGACCGAATAAGTCGGTCAACATGAAAATGAAGCCTATTCCCATTCCCAGATATATGGTCAGGAAACGCCAGATCACTATTACCGAGACCAACTCGGAGGAAGGGATCGACGACAGAAAAAAAAGGCCGAATAGCCCCTCGGCAAAACCGGCTCCACCGGGAGTAGGCGAAAAATACATTATAAAAGTCGTCAAGATCAAGAGACCTACGGAAAGAAGATAGGGTACAGGATAACCGGTTCCCCGAAGAAGAAAAAAGGGAAAGGAGAAGAGGGCCATCAGAAAAACGGCCGTACATGCCACGGAAAGAAGGATATCGGCACCTCCTCTGCTACAGCGTCTGATATCCCTGGAGAAACGCACGATCTCCTTTACCGCCTTGGATCTCCAGGAAACGGCCCTTGCTCTGTCGATCACCTTGGCTCGGCAAAGCAGGTTAAGCCCTCTATGGAGGACGAAGATCATCCAGTTTCTCTTGAGCAGAGCCAGACAGAACAGAGACAGATATACGATCCCCAAAGAGGCAAAAACTAAGGACAAAATCCACCCTCTGGAGGAAGTCGAAAAGGGATGCAAAAAGAGAAGCAGAAAAGGCGAGACCCCGAATATACAGGCAGTGGCCAAGAACGTCCTCAAGGTGGTAGCCGCCGTAGCAGTTCCGAGAGGGATACCGAACCTCCGAAGATACCATATCTGGGCAAAACCTCCACCGGTCGCCATAGGGGTTATATTCGAGAAAAATATGTTTACGAATACCAGTTTGGCCAATCCCCCTAAAGGAATTCTATGCCCCATCGACCGGAGAACATAGTATAGCCTCAGTCCATCGCAACAGAAGTAGACGACCAAAAGCCCTAGCAGACAGACCGCGGTGCGAAGGGACAGAAATCCACAGTCCACGTGAAAATCGCCTCCCAGCCCCTTGGAGAGAAAAAACGGGACCAGGAGACTCAAAGAGACGAAAAGCAAGGCGAATAAGACAAGACGAAGCCTCCCTATTCGCTCTATCACATTGGTGGGAAAATCCTTACGATTCGAGACCACCATACCATCGCTCCCTTCACTTTCGGACACATCATACCAGATACATGGAACTCCACACAGGAGCCCTACTTGACCTCATACGGCTAAAGAGATAAACTGTAAAACGCTTTCTTTTGGATACATAAATGAACTACAGGAGGTTTTGTTATGATCACACAGGAGAAAAAGCGCTCTTCATTTCCACACGTATTCGTCATACTCCTATCCATAATGGTAGTAGCTATGGTGGCGACCTGGTTCGTTCCAGCCGGAGAGTTCAACAGACAGTTGGACCCGAAGAGCAATCGAACCGTAATAGTACCGGACAGCTTCCACTCGGTTGAACAGGCACCGGTCGATCCATTCCAGATGTTCGTAGCCGTCCAGAAAGGCATGACCCAGGCGGGATCGATAGTCTTTTTCATATTCATCGTATTTTCTTCCATATACGTTGTGATGTCGACAGGGGCCATAGACGCCTTCATAGCCTGGATGGTCCGCAAGACCAGGTCCAACCCAGCTTCAGCCAACGTCACATTCGGAGTTCTCATGGCTGTATTCATGATATGGGGATCCACCGGAACCCTGTCCTACGAGGAGATGATAGCCTTCGTCCCCATCTTCGCCAGCCTTGCCTTGGCTCTGGGATACGACCCCATAGTGGGATTGGCTGTATCGTTCGTCTCCGTCGGCATAGGATTCGCCTCAGCCACGGTAAACCCATTCACAATCGGGGTAGCACAGACCATATCGGAACTTCCCCTTTTCTCAGGGCTGGCCTACAGGCTGCTGATATTGGCGGTAATGGGAAGCATAACCATAGCATGGACCCTCAGATATGCCGCAAAGATCAAAGCCGACCCATCCAAGAGCGTGGTAAGCGACCTGGACTTCGAGGACTTGGAATTCGACGAAGAAAAGGTGAACCTTCAGTTCACGAAAACCCACAAAACAGTCCTAATGCTTTTTTTGATCACCATATTGGTAGCAGGATTCGGACTCCTTAAGCTTCACTGGTATATCAACCAGCTGGCTGGACTGTTCCTCATCATGGGTATTCTGGTAGGCATAGCGGACAGAAAGGCACCCAGCCGCATCGCCGAGCTTTTCGTAGAAGGGATGAGCAAAGGAGTCCTCTCCGCGATGGTGGTAGGAGTGGCACGGGGAATCCTGGTCGTATTATCGGAAGGCAAGATCGTGGACTCCATAATAAACGGAATGGCAAACCTTCTGGGTCAGGGCTCGGCCTATCTGAGCTCCGTCGGAATGCTGCTTTTCCAGACTATGATGAATTTCCTCGTTCCATCCGGATCGGGACAAGCGGCCACTACCATGCCGATAATGGCCCCCTTGGCCGATCTGTTGGAGGTTAAAAGACAGGTAGCAGTACTGGCCTTTCAGTTCGGCGACGGATTCTCCAACCTGCTTTGGCCGACAGGCTTCATTCTGATCGGCTGCATCCTGGCTAAGGTTCCTCTCAGCCGTTATCTGCGTTGGTTCCTTCCCCTCTTCGCCGTGCTCTTCGTAGTTCAGGTTCTATTCCTCTGGGGAGCTATCGCCATAGGTTACGGCCCGTTCTAAGCATATAGGATCGATACAATGACAGATGAATCGAGAAAGGATATTCTGCGTCTATTGGGGGAGATCGCACCGACATCGGAAAAACTGGCCCTGGACCTATGGGAAAATCCCGAGCTGGGCCTTGAAGAAAGATACGCCGCCGACAGATACCAGGAAATTCTTTCCCTTGAGGGATTTCAGGTCCGAAGAGGGATCGGCGACCTGGACACAGCCATCTCGGCTAGCTGGGGCTCCGGCTCCCCCTGTATAGGATTTCTGGGAGAATACGACGCTCTGCCTGGCATAGCTGAAGACGGTGGCCCGGGACACGGATGCGGACACAACCTCCTCGGAGCCGCATCTCTAGGGGCTGCCATGGCCCTGAAGAAATACATGGAAAAACTGAATCTGTCCGGAACGGTGGTCTTCTATGGCTGCCCCGCCGAGGAAAACAACGGCGGAAAGGTCTATATGGCAAGAGACGGTTGCTTCTCCGAGCTGGACGCCGCTCTGACCTGGCATCCCTCTGACGTAAACGCAGTATGGGAGGCTGGGACCCTTGCCCTGAACGCCTGTAACTTCGTCTTCAAAGGTGTCACATCCCATGCGGCCAAGTCTCCGGAGGCGGGCAGAAGTGCCCTGGACGGAGCCATACTGATGGATGTAGGGGTCAACTACCTGAGGGAACATATGATCCAGGAGGCACGGATCCACAGCGTTATAACCTCTGGCGGCAAGACTCCCAACGTGGTCCCAGCCGAGGCTACCATATGCTACTACGTCAGAGCCCCCAGGCGAGACCAGGTGGAGCCTCTTTTCGAAAGGGTGGTCAACTGCGCCAAGGGTGCAGCTCTTATGACCGACACAACCTTCGAGATCGATATGATCGACGGACTTTACGACTACCTGCCCAACCCGGTGTTAAACGAGGTCGCGTCAAAGATAATGTCGGAACTTGGAGGACCGAGCTTCGACAAGGTCGATCGAGAGAAGGCAGATAAGCTGCAATCCAGCCTATCGGAGAAAACGGTAAAAGAGGCTTTCAAAAGATACGGAGCCACCTCAGACTTCCTGGGCCGGGAGCTTAGCGATGTCTATCTTCAAGGAGGAGGCCCCATGGCAAAGGGAAAGACCATGGCGGGATCGACCGACGTGGGAGACGTATCCCACATCGTACCCACCCTTCAGATAACGACCTGTACCATGCCCATAGGGACCTCTCTACACTCCTGGCAAAGCAACGAATCCTTCGGTAGCACAGTCGGATTGAAGGGAATGAACTTCGCCTCCGAAGTGCTCACTCTGACCGCTTTGGAGCTTTTAAGGGACACATCGCTGTTTAAAAAGGCAAAAGACGCCTTCGAAAGGGACACCGAGGGAGATCCTTACGAGAGCCCTTTGATTCCCGGAGCTAGACCGAAAATAAGATAAAGACGGATACGTTATAAAAACAGTCGGAGCGAAACTTATATTTGCTCCGACCGTGGATGTTTAATTATAATACAGTAGCCGTCGGGATCTGCGACGATCCCGACGGCTACGAAATGGCTAATGGTGGAGGCGCGGGGATTCGAACCCCGGTCCTAACATGCCGTGTATGAATGGACGGCTACAGGCTTAGTCGATCTCTTTAACTACGGGAGAAACGATCTGTGATCGACAGAACACTATCGTTTCCCATCCGGGACAACACCATACGTCGCCCGCGTTGATAGCCCTTCCGAATCTGCGAGCGCTCCCCTTCGGTCGGGCGGCCGCTTAATTAAGCTGCCAGAGCGTAATTGTTGTCAGTTCATTTAGTGATGACTTACGGTCATCGCTCGGCCTGCTTCCAGACTTCCGACATACCAGTCGAAACCAGTCGCCCCCATGTTAAACTTTCTGCCTGTTCCTGATCTCCCTTGCCATGGTACGCTTGGCGTCCTCTTCCGCAAGGGATTGTCTTTTGTCGTGAAGGGCCTTACCCTTCGCCAATCCAAGCTCTATCTTGGCCCATCGACCGTCCTTTATGTACATGGACAAAGGAACCAACGTAAAACCTCGTTCTTTTATCTTTACTGAAAGCTTGCGTATCTCCGACCTATGCATCAGGAGCTTTCGTCTCTGGGTCGGGTCGTGCTGTCTCCAGCTAGCGTTTTCGTAAGGTGAAATGTGAACGTTCATCAACCACAGCTCGCCCTTTTCCAGCTTGGCATATCCGTCCTTAAGGTTGACCCGTCCAGCTCTGACGGATTTTATCTCAGTTCCGGTAAGGACTAAGCCGCACTCAAAGGTGTCCAATATAAAGTAGTCGTGCCGGGCTTTCCGATTCTGGGCTACCCTCTCCACGGCCATGATCTTCACCTCTTTCGGGCAGATTATATCGAAATAGTCAAAGATAGTCAACAAAGATAAAGCTGTAAAAAAAACGACCTCGACAGAAATCGAGATCGTCTTTCTTTCGGTCTGGTCGGGGTGAGAGGATTTGAACCTCCGACCTCCTCGTCCCGAACGAGGCACGCTAACCAGACTGCGCTACACCCCGGACGAAGGGCATTATACAATCGTAGGTAGATTTCGTCAAACTATTTATTGCCCTCTTTGCCTTTAGGGCCTTCGTTTCCGGTTACACCGGTAGTCCCCCGTTGCCAACCCAGAGGTCCACCTTGGCTCTCACCGTAGAGGGGGATCTCTGTCCACCCTTCCGGGGTTATCAGCAAGAAATGAAAATCCACGCCTCTGCCCCTAAGGGTCTCCAGATGACGTCGATATCTGAAGATCTCCCCGGGAAGCCATGAATCGCTTAATATCCATACTCTGTTACATTTTCCATCGCTGAATATCGCTACGTGATCCACCGCCATTCTCATGGCCTCGTCCTGATCTCCGGGATCCAAAGAGACCACTATGGCCTCTGAGGGAGCTCCCTGTCCGTCTTCTCCCAAAAAAGTAACGTGATTCCTAAGCCAATCCAGCTGATAGTAGAGTTTGTCGTAATCGGCATAAAAGGGGTCTCCAGATTGCACCGAAGGATCAAGTCCCTCTTTCATCCAAAGCTGTATCTGTTCCACAGCTTTTACTATGTATTCGGGATAGCCGGGCTTAGACATGGCCTCCAGCACCTCGCTTACGGTCCAACGCTCGAGATTATCGTTCTTTTCTGTCATTCAATCCACCCCCCTGGATTTCGATAACGGTGGTAAGGATAGCATAAATCCTCTCTTTCCGATACCGACAAATCCTCACCTGTGGCATAATAGTCATGTATTCACGAATGGAGGTGCTTACCATGAATCCACAGATATTGCGACCTAAGAACACGGTTATGTTGATGATCGACGTTCAGGAGAAGCTCCTGCCCGCCATATACGGGAAGGAGTCGGTGGAACTCAATGCAAAAAAGCTCATAAAGGCGTCCCAGGCAATGGAGATACCTTTGAAGGTTACGGAGCAATACCCGAAGGGTTTAGGGACCACCGTTCCCGGACTGGCAGAGGAGATATCGTCTGACGATGTTTTCGAGAAAAAGGCCTTCGGATGTTTCGACGAGGAGGGTTTCGACGATTTCTTTCGCTGTACCAGGAGAAACCAGGTGGTCCTCTTCGGAATAGAGAGCCATATATGCGTGCACACGACGGCCATGCAGCTTCTCGAGAGAGACTTCGAGGTTACTGTGGTGGCGGATGGATGTGGCAGCAGGGAAAACGGCAACCACGAGATAGCCCTGCGAAATATGTCGGCCTGCGGCGTTCACGTTCTTCCTATGGAATCGGTGGTCTACCAGTTGATAAAGGTATCCGGAACACCGGAGTTCAAGCAACTGCTCCCTCTGTTTAAGTAATTGAGTCAGGTGCTTCCGGTCAACGGCCTGGTCTTTTTGGGGACCGCCGGAACCAGATTCAACGTCATAAACCAAAGAAGAAGCTCCGGAGGAATGGTGGCTTCCTTGGACGGGTTCATAGTGGCGATAGATCCCGGCCCAGGAGCACTGGTCCGTATGTGCTCGCTGAGACCTACAGTAGATCCCAATAAAATCGACGGGATGCTTTTAACCCATCGTCATATAGACCACAGCGGAGATTTTAACGTTGTGGCGGAAGCGATGACCGGAGGAGGACGCCGCCCCGGAGGTCTAGTGGCCCTGCCTTCGGACGCCATATCGGAGGAACCGGTGCTTTTCGGATACCTGAAGCGAAGAATAGCGGAAATCCACCTATGGGAAGACGGCATACCTGTCCCCTTCCCTAAAGGAGAGGTTATTCCCCTGAGATTGAGACACCACGGAGTCGAGTGTTACGGACTGAAATTCATAGGAAATTTTCCGACATGGGGAATTATCAGCGATACAGCCTATATCGCGAAAATACCCAGTTTCTTCTTCGACTGCGACGTGGTAGTGGCCAACACAACATTGCTCGAAAAGGTCGGCAGAATAGAGCATCTATCCGTCCCGGACATGGAGAAACTCCTTGAGGAGATCTCGCCGAAGCTGTTGCTTATGACCCACCTAGGAACCAGGATACTGGAATCGTCCCCCTCGAAAATAGCGGAGAGGCTCTCAAACGAGCGCACTCAGGTGTTGTCGGCTGAGGACGGTATGATAATAGATTTCGACGAAATCGCACGACGTAAAACAGACGGGAAGACATATCGAGAGGAGTGACTTCCATGACCGTTGACCGAAATGAAGCGTTGGAACTTCACCGCAAGGCTAAGGGTAAGATAAAGCTCTCCCCTAACGTGTCGGTAAGAAACAAGAGGGATATAAGCCTTGCCTACATACAGGGAGGAGCTGTGGCATCCGCCGAGATTTTAAGGGAGAAAGAGCTGGTCTACGACTACACGGGAAAGAGCAACCGTCTTGCTATAGTCTCGAACGGGACCTCCGTTTTGGGACTTGGAGACTATGGACCCGAGGCAGCTCTTCCCATGATAGAGGGCAAAAGCCTGCTCTACAAACATTTCGGAGATGTCGATGCCATACCTCTTTGCATAAAATCCAACGATATGGATGAGATAATGAGTTTCTGTCGTCTGTTGGAACCTAGCTTCGGGGCTATAAACATAGAGGACGTAAAAAGTCCGATAGATTTCGACTTGGTAAAAAGGCTTCGCAAAGAGCTGGAGATCCCCATTTTCGGTGACGATATGCACTGCTCATCCGTCGTCATACTGGGATCTCTTATCAACGCTCTCAAGGTCGTAGACAAGG
Source organism: Dethiosulfovibrio russensis (assembly GCF_021568855.1). NCBI lineage: Bacteria > Thermotogati > Synergistota > Synergistia > Synergistales > Dethiosulfovibrionaceae > Dethiosulfovibrio > Dethiosulfovibrio russensis. Next base: position 42,878 of record NZ_JAKGUG010000004.1, read on the forward strand.
AGATCTCATCGGTAAAAATCGTCATAGTGGGAGCCGGGACCTCGGCGGTAGCCACGGCGGAACTGATGCTCTACGCCGGAGCGACAAACGTAGTGATGCTCAACAGAAGAGGTATCATCCACGAAGATATGGACGACTTGAACGGAGTTCAGAGGTTTATACTGGACAGACTTAATCCCGAGGGGATCAGAGGAGGAATAAAGGAGGCCGCAAAGGACGCGGATATCCTGATAGGCCTTACAGGCAAGGTAGGAGCCTTCGGAATAGACGATGTAGCCTCGATGGCTCCACGAAGCATCGTTTTTCCCCTTTCCAGGCCGGAACCCGAGATGGACCCGGAAGAAGCCAAGGCGGCAGGTGCGGAGGTAGTCGGCTGCGGCCTGATAGAAGGCCCCAACACCATGCCCAACCTGAAGGTATTCCCAGGAATAACCAGAGGCCTTCTGGACGTCAGAGCCACGGGATTGAACTTCAACGTCCAGATGGAGGCGGCAAAGGAATATGCGGCGAACGTAGATCCCCGACGGATTAGGGCAGATCACATTACTCCTTTTATATTTTCCGACGAACTCACCCCGAGAATAGCAGAGGCGGTGGCTCAGTCATGCATAAGAGAGGGGCTGGCTCGAATCTCCCCCGCTCCTCAGGAGGTTTTCGAGAACACATGGAAGAGGCTGTACGGAGGATACATAGCCAGATTCTAAAACTCAAAAAACTGAGCGCCGATTCGGGTTATACCCGGTCGGCGTTCGTTTTTGCTCTCAATTCACCACCATAACCTGGATAACAACAACGAGGTCCCCACCACCGTCACCAACATACTGTGTTTCTCGCTATTCCATATAACGGAATAGTCGAAAGGTCCGGAGGATATACTGGGAGGCCAGATCTTGGGCCAAAACGTCCCCACTCTTTTACGGTAGTCGTCAAAAGTTTTACCGAACTTCTCGGACAAAAATCGCTCTTCCCAAGGAACTATCAGGAAGCCGTAAAGCGCTACGAAGACGACGAAAAAGAGAGAAAGAGCCAAGGGACCAGCCATTATTCCCCACCCTAGGCCTATCAGGCCATTCGCCACGTAGAGGGGATTTCTGCATATCGAGTATGGCCCCCAGGTAACCAGCCTCCGGGCCTTGACCCTCTCTCCTCTATACAGGACTATACATCCTACTGCCCAACATCTAAGAGCCTGTCCCAACAGGACCGGCAAAGCTCCAACGAGTATAGTCGTAGCAGTCGGACGGGCTACAGCCAATATGGCCAGAAAAAGGACCGTCCATATTCCTCCTCTGAGACGAAAGGCCTCTGCCCGTATCCAGTCGAACTCAGCTTTCCCGTCCACTTTTGGCAAGTTCAAGATCATCACATTCCCTTCGCCTGTTTTTGATTATCATCTCGGCGGTACCCCAACCTATGAACCGTACCGCCACAATAGCTCCCATTATGATCGCCAGATATTCGGTAAAAAATCTCCAGGCGATGGCCGTCACTCCCGCCATACTCCAGGGGACCAGAAGCCCGAATATAGCCGCTCCGCCTCCTTCGGCGACGCCGCTGGCCCCCGGGGTCGGAACGAAATAAAGCACGAAGAGGAATATCGCCTGGGCCAGGAAACTTTCGACGTAGTTGACCTCCAATCCTATAGACCAGATCAGGCAGGGCAATACGGAAAACAAAAACACCAGGTGAAGCAAGGACATGACGAATGCCAAGGTAAACCACCCTATGCCTCTGGAAAAGAGATATCTCAGGTTGGCCGAATATCCGTCTATCTCGAGGTTTATCCTTCTTATTGTACAGAGGATCTTATACTTGCCTATCACGTTGAAACGATTGAGCCACAACACCAGCACCGATCCCGCTTTTTTCACCAGATCGGGGCGAACGACACTGATCCCAAAGGCGACCCAAGCCAAAATCGATATGAGAAGGACATAGTAGAAAATGCCTACCAAGAAAGGACTCTCATTCATGAATCTAGGATCCAGAAGAAAAGAAAGGGGTGCCGCCACCGAAAGGATGAACGTGGTCAGGAGGGTCCTCACCAAGGTTATGGCAACCCCTTTCCCTATAGGGACGCCCGAACGATACAGCACATATACCTGAAAAGGGCCTCCCCCTACCTGCATCGGCGTTACGGCGCAGCCGAAATAGTGGAGCCAGGTGAGGATAATCCCGTTCGGGATCGATATTTTTCTGTCCATAGCCCGAGCCAACGAGCAAAACCTTATAGCGTCGCAGAGCCAGGCCCCCAAGACCAGCAGAAAAGCCAGAGCCATCGGACCTTTTCGGGCTGTCAACAAGGTACTCCAGGTCGATCCATCGACGCTGAAGGCGAGAACTACGCAACTAACCCCGAAAGATAGCAGAAGGAAGATAGCCAGTCCTTTTCTCAGAGACACTTCAGACATCGTCTCCTTTCACGACTTCCTCTCCCTCGGACAGATTTCGACGGAGGGATTCCAGGTCTTCCAGTTTATCTCTCAACAAGTCCAGCTTGAACACCGTTTCTTCCAGTTCGGGAACCGTTCGCTCCGGAGATTCAACCGAGATAGTGCTCCAGCGTCCCAGCTCCAGTCTAAAAGACTCCACGTCGGGAAAGAGAGGACCCTTTTCGCCGAGGTCGTTAAGCTCTGACATGACCTCCACGATCCATTCCATGGACTCGACCCACCGTTCCATCGAGTTTTTGTCCGGAATATCCGATCTCCGGGACATCCAACCTTCCGCGACGGAAATACAACGATCCACTGATTCCTTAAACTCCAGAATGATCTTATCGACTATTCCTTCCTTAGTGTCGGAAAGGAAATAGACCTCTACACCGTCGGGGATGGATAGAAAAGACTCCTCGCTCAGAGCCTCTCCGTGGCTGACGATCTCCTTCAGAACCAGACCACGTCCGGCTAATTCCTCCAGGACAACGTCCAACAGCTCCTCCCTGGACAGGCTTTCCATGTGCAGTATGGAAAAAGGAACTCCGTCTATAAACATATCCATAAAGAAACATCACTCCTCCATATCGCCCTCCGCCTCATTGTGGTATTGTAGCATGCACAGCGCTTAAAGGCCTGGACTCAACCGAAAAGCCGATCTCTCCGATAACCAAATAGAGTTTCAATGTCAAATCTCTCTCAGGAGGTGTGGTATATGTCGATCAGTTTGCCCACGACTCAGATGACCGGCCTGTCATCTGGTCTCGACTGGGGGGACATCATAGATGAACAGATGACGGCCCTCAGAAAGAACGAGGATCCCTGGTACGACAAAATTCAGTTATTAAACGACAAGATCTATCTCTACCAGGAGTTTTCCTCCTCCGTCAAGGCGGCTCAATCCGCCCTGGACCCCCTTAAGCTGGAATCTACCTTTACATCGAAGACCCCAGAGCTTGTGGTGGTGGGAAGCAATGAAAGCTCCGACGCCATCTTAAAGGTCGACTTAGAACCTTCCGCCCAGATACAGGAATGGAATATAAAGGTAAACAGCCTAGCCGTAGCGGAGAGACGGCTATCCGACCGTCAGGACAGCTCCTCGACTCCTCTAGGGAAGTCCGGTTCTTTTTTCGTGAGGATCGGAACGAAGGCAGCTGAGATAACCTACGAGAGCAGCGATTCGCTCAGGACCGTAGCCGAGAAGATACGGTCGGCCGACATAGGACTCGACGCCTATCTGATAGACAACAGGCTGGTCGTAGAGAGCGAGAACACCGGACTGGGATCAAGCACCTTCGCGGAAAAGGTCACCAGAGGGAGCGGCGACTACGACCCACTGGGAGCCAACGGAATAGACCCGAGCTCCATAGGAGACATAACAGTCGGGTCCACCACTTACGAAAAAGGAACCGACTTCGAGGTAATAGCCGACACAGCCACCGGCGGATACCAAATACACTGGCTAGGAGCCAGTCGTCCCGGCGAGGCCAGTACCTACGACGTATCCTACGACTATGACGCCAACACCTTTGGGCTGTACGAGATAAGGGAAACCCTGTCCAAGGACCTGACCAGGGCAACCGGGTCCGACTACGACACCATCGACGTGGAGAAGCTGGACACAGCGACCGTAAGCATCGCAGGGTACACGGAGGGAACGGATTACGAGATCGTAGAGGACCCAGATGACAACAAAAAATGGGCGATCCATTGGATAGGGTCCAAACCTGCCGACGGCGCAACCTTCTCGATAGATTACTCGAACACCGATAACAGCCTTCTCGACGGCTTGGGAATACTGACGGAGGACGCCACCCACCACAGGGACGCCCAGGATGCCTCTTTGACCGTCAACGGAATAGACGTAACGAGATCCTCCAACGAAATCGACGACCTCATAGGCGGCGCTACACTGAACCTCCAAGGAGTCGGAGAGGTGAACATGGAGGTCACTTTGAACGCCCAGAAGGCGGTAGAGTCCATCCAGGCCTTCGTCGAAAGCTACAACGACCTCATGGAATACATAAACGTCCGCTCCGAAGAGAAGACTTACAACTATTCGGACACCCCCAACTCGGACACCAAAGCCGTACCGGAAGATGACATGAGTCGGAGGAAGGGCCTCTTGGCCGGCGACACCGTTTTATGGCAGACCAAGTCCAACCTCAGGAAGATCATTTCCGAGTCGGTAGGAGATGACGAGGACACCTTCAACATGCTTTATCAGATAGGGATCTCCACCGAAGAGACCGACTTCGGAAAGAGCGGAAAGCTGGAGTTCGACACCGACAAGTTCATGGAAGCTATGACCACCGATTCGGACTCGGTCCAAAAACTTGTAAAGACGATATCGGAGAGTCTAGACACCCAGTTCGACAGCGTGGTAAGCACCTCTACCGTAGCGATAGGAGACACCTCCACCAAAGAGGGCCGTATACCAAGCCAGATAAACGTCTGGGAAAACGAGGTCACACAGCTTCAACAGAGGATAAAGGATTACGAGGAGAGGATTACCACCCAACAGCTGAACATGTATAAACAATACGCCGCCATGGAGGAACAGATGACAAAGCTCAACTATCAGGCATCGTCTCTTTCCAGCACGTTCAGCTCCCTATCTGCTTCCGGAAGCAGTTAAATAACATACGGCGGGAAGAAGGAGGTCCTTCTTCCCGCCGTATTCGTCTTGCACTACTCCTCTAAAGACTCGGCTATTCCGACCCTCCATGCCAATATGGCCGCCTGGGTCCTGTCCCTGAGGTCCAGCTTTTTAAGTATGTGGCTGACATGGTTCTTTACCGTCTTTTCGGAGAGATTCATCTTCGCCGATATCTCCAGGTTACTGAGCCCTTGGGCTAGCCAATAAAGGACCTCCTTCTCCCTGTCGGTGAGATCGCAAAGCATATCGGACTCGTCCTGTTTTTTATGAAAAGCCCCTAAAAGCAGCCCTGCCACTTTAGGATCCACGTAACACTGCCCCCTCGCGACCGAACGAATCGCCGATAGAAGCTCTGTCCTCCCCGAAGACTTCAGAACGAATCCGTGGACCCCAACGGAGGATAGCTCCGAGAGCTTCCTCTCATCGTTAAAAGCGGTTATAGCGACGAATTTGGTGTTTTGCTCCATGCGCCTGAGCTCCCTTATAAGTCCTATACCGTCTAGGTTGGGCATCCCTATATCCAGCAAGACAACGTCCGGTCTCGACCTTTTTATAAGGGCAAGCCCCTCGATGCCGTCCGAAGCCTCTCCCTCCACCGAAAAATCCGGCTCCATCTCCAGGAGTTTTTTCATCCCGTCGCGAAAAAGCTTGTGATCATCTATGAGAACCATGCGAATTTTTTCCATTACGGACATCCCTCCTCAAGAGCGCTTCATATGCTATCATAATAAGCTAGTTTAGTGGAACACTATACCTTAAATAAAAGGTGATATATAGATGAAAAAACATAGTCTCGGAAACAGAATAAGGGGGAAAATCGGAAAAGCTATTTTCGACTACGACATGGTCTCCGAAGGAGACCATGTCGTAGTCGGGCTATCCGGCGGGAAAGACAGCGTGTTTCTCCTGGTGGCTCTCAGCCAGATCCGAAGATGGAGTCCGGTTAAATTCGACCTTTCCGCCTGTAGCGTCGACATTTCAGGGGGAAACTGGGACGTGTCTCCTATGGAGAAACTCTGCGACGAATTGGGAATCCCCTATAAGGTGGTACCCCACCCTATAGAGGAGATAATACGTATCAGAGAGGAGAGGTCCCCCTGTAGCTTCTGCGCCAACATGAGAAGAGGCATCCTCAACAGCTGGGCTAAAGAGATGGGAGGAAACACCGTGGCCCTAGGGCATAACCTGGACGACGCCGTCGAGACAGCCCTCATGAACCTATTCCGCACCGGCAGGTTCAGATCCTTCCAGCCCAGAATATGGCAGAGCAACAGCGACATGAACCTCATAAGACCGCTCCTTTACCTTACGGAAAAGGCCATATTGCAGGAGATCTCGAGGATGAGGCTTCCCTTGGTTCGCTACACCTGCCCCTTTTCCCTGGAGACGGAGAGGACCCGAGCCAAGGAACTGGTTTCCGATCTGGCGACCAGGTTCCCCGACGTAAAGCAAAACATACTCCACGCTCTTAGATCGATAGACGGAAAAGATCGCTGGCAGGCTGAAGACTAGATCTCGACCCTGCCTGTCCTAAACCTTTCCTCTACCTCCTGGACCAAGGTCACGTAGCAGCTATCCTCTTTCTTCCCGGCCAATCCGTTTGCGTATTTTTTACCAAGCTCTACTCCGGGCTGATCGAAGGGGGATATATCCATTAGACGACCGGTAAGGGCAGTCAGGTATTCCAGAAAGAATATCAGACCTCCCATTGTCCTCTCGTCCAGGCTATCCATGGTTATTGAAAACACCGGCCTATTCTCTCCGGCCAAAACAGCCACTATTGCCCTTCTCTCGTGATCGAGAATATCCTCCTGGGTCAACCCGTCGAGAAAGGAAAGCTCCTCCAGGGAGGGGATTATCGACCCTTTTATGGGAAATCGACCTCTCGGTTTTACCCCCAGAATTATATAGGCTTTATCGTCCGGTCCCTGTGAATAGAGCTGAAGCTGAGAGTGCTGATCGACCGCCCCCAGTGCCCTCAAAGGAGATAAACCCTTACCGCCTTTGCCGAGGCTTTCCGCCCAGAGTTGGCAGAACCATTCAGAAAGACGTTCCATCCTATCTCCGTAGGGCATGAAAACCGTATTCGACCTTCCAGTCTCCAGCTGATAAAGCAGATTCCAGGCCATGACCCACGCCAGATTATCCCCTGGAACCCCATCGCCGGAAAGGGCCTCTCTGATCTCTGAGGCTCCCTCCAACAGCTTTTCGACGTCTATCCCCAAAGCAGCGGCGGAAAGGAGCCCGACAGAGGAAAGAACGGAGTAACGCCCCCCCACGTCCGCCGGAAGGATCAAGCTTCGGCATCCCGACTCTCCCACGAAACGACGTAGCAGACCGTCCTCGGCATCGGTTATGACCACCAACCTGGAGGAAGCCTCTTTCCCCAGAGCCTCTGTCATACGCTCCCAGAACAGGAGAAAGTTGCCCATGGTCTCCAGGGTTCTCCCGGACTTACTCACCACTATAAAAGCGGTATCCTTCGGGTCTATCCTGTTCCATATCGCCTGATTTTCCCCTTCGTCGAGATTATCCGCCATGTAGAACCTGGGGACGTCCCCTCTCTCTATCCTGTCCATCTCGTTGAAATAGGGGGGCAACAGAGCCTGATGGAGCATCAGGTTGCCCAGTGAAGATCCACCTATGCCGAGCTGAACGATGGAATCGAACTTTCCCAACCATTCAGAGATCTCCAGGACAGAACCGATATCGGCATCGGGTAAATTCATCCAACCAAATCCAGGCAACCCCGCCTGAACCCCCTGGTCTATCCAGGCAGCAGCCTCTTTTAACCGGTCTTCATTCAAACTCGAAGGGGCCACTCCGTTGAAAAAAAACGCATCTAACATTTAAATCGCCTCCTCTATCGGCAATCTCTACGCTACATCTGTAGAAGATTATCATATCAAATAAAGGGGAAGTTTGCTCGATTTAGGCCTTAAAAATAAACCCGAGGGACGCTTCCCATATGACGTCTTAAAGAGAAAACGCATCACTTAAAAGCCTAGAGCCCATCAGGGATAAAAACAGATAGTATCAATAAAAGTTTCTAAAAGTATCATCACAAAAAATCCAAGCCATAAACACAGGTAATTCAATGGAGAAACGATTGAACAAAAAGCTCGTATTTGCAATGGCATTTCCTCATCAATCGAGTATAATGAATGCATTGCAACTCTCGTGATCGCATTGTGAGGAGGAGGAATTTGATGTCATCCACAACCACCGTCAGCTCGAACGAGCTGTCGCAGCGTCTGGATCCCATCGTCCAGCGCTATCAAGGCAAGAAGGGGATAACCATCCCGCTTTTGGCGGATATCCAGAAGGAGTACGGTTACGTTGCGGAGGAGGCCGTGACCTACGTCTCCAGAAAAATGGACATATCCGCCTCGGAGATGTTCGGAGTGGCTACCTTTTACGCCATGTTCCGGCTTCAACCCGAGGGCAAGTACGTCATCCGTATCTGCCGAGGTACCGCATGCCACGTCCAGGGGTCCGCTTCTGTGGCGGAAGAGGTGGCAAGGCACCTGGGGATCGAGGAAGGTGAGACCACCGAGGACGGGATTTTCACCCTTCAGCACGTAGCCTGTCTGGGATGTTGCAGTCTGGCTCCCGTGATGATGGTAGGAGACAATGTCCACGGACTGCTTACGCCGCCGAAGTCCATCGAGATCCTCGAAGACTACCGTAAAAAGGGTTAAGGAGGACTGGACATGTCTCAGACTATAGTAAAGATAGGGATGGGAAGCTGCGGAATCGCGGCGGGAGCCCGCCCGGTAGAGGCCAAACTCAGGACACTGCTCGAAGGACACCCGGAGATAGAGATCAGGAAGGTCGGCTGCATAGGCCTATGTTTCCAGGAGCCTCTGGTAGAGGTGGAGATGGACGGCAAAACCACCATGTACGGCCACGTCACAGAGGAGTCGGTGGAGGATATCGTCAAGGAACACGTTCTGGGAGGCAAGAGGCTGGACCAGGCCCTGGTGCTCGACTCCGACGGATCCGGAATGGAAAATCCCAGGATGGACAAACAGGTCCGCATAGTCCTTCGTAACTGCGGGATAATCGATCCTGAGAAGATAGACGAATACATAGAGAGAGAGGGGTACGACGCCCTTAAAAAGGTGGTCTCCTCCATGACCTCCGAACAGGTATACACCGAGGTCCTCGACAGCGGCCTCAGAGGAAGAGGCGGAGCCGGATTTCCGACGGGGCTGAAATGGAAGTTCGCCAACCTGTCCAAAGGCGACGAAAAGTACGTGGTCTGCAACGCCGACGAGGGGGACCCGGGCGCCTTTATGGACCGGTCCGTCCTTGAGGGTGACCCTCATGCCATCATCGAGGGTATGGCCATATGCGGCTACGCCATAGGGGCCAGTCACGGCATAATATACTGTCGCGCCGAGTATCCTCTGGCGATCAAGAACCTCAACATAGCCATCGAGCAGGCCAAGGAAAGGGGCTTCCTCGGAGACGACATCATGGGCAGTGGTTTCTCCTTCGACCTCAAGATAAAGGAGGGCGCCGGGGCCTTCGTCTGTGGAGAGGAGACGGCCCTGATCGCCTCCATCGAAGGGAAAAGGGGAATGCCCCGTCCCAGACCTCCGTTCCCGGCCCAAAGCGGGGTTTTTGGAAAGCCTACCAATATAAATAACGTCGAGACCTACGCCAACGTGGCCTGGATAATCAGAAACGGATCCAAGGAGTTCTCCAAATACGGCATAGGCAAGAGCCGCGGCACCAAGGTCTTCGCCCTGGCAGGGAAGATCGCCAAGGGAGGCCTGGTCGAGGTTCCCATGGGTATGCCCATCCGCGAGGTCATATACGACATCGGCGGAGGAATCCCGGACGGCAAGGAGTTCAAGGCTGTTCAGATGGGAGGCCCCTCCGGTGGCTGCATACCGAAGGAGCTCCTTGACACCCCCGTCGACTACGAGTCCATCAACGCCACAGGAGCCATAATGGGCTCGGGCGGCATGGTCGTCATGGACGAGGACACCTGCATGATCGACGTCGCCCGCTTCTTCCTGTCCTTCGTACAGAACGAGTCCTGCGGCAAGTGCCCCTTCTGCCGTATAGGAACCAAGAGGATGCTGGAGATCCTGGACCGTATAACCAAGGGAGAGGGCAAGGAAAGCGATATAGATCTCCTTTTGGAGCTATGCCACCAGATAAAGGACGGCTCCCTCTGCGGACTGGGTCAGACGGCACCTAACCCGGTTCTGACGACAATAAAATACTTCAAGGACGAGTACATGGCCCATATCGTGGACCACAGATGCCCCGCAACGGTCTGTCCGTCCCTGATACACTACGTCATAGATCCGGAAAAGTGCATCGGCTGCACCAAATGCGCCAAGAACTGCCCGGTGGACGCCATCTCCGGAGAGATAAAGAAACCGCACGTCATCGACGATACCATCTGCATAAGATGCGGCAAGTGCAAGGTGAGCTGCCCCGTGGGCGCCATCTCTGTGGAGTAGGAGGCTCATGGCTATGGAAAGAAACGTAAGAGTTATCCTCAACGACAAGGAAGTCTACGGCTACCAGGGACAGAGGATACTGGACCTCTGCGCCGAGTGCGGTGTGGAGATCCCCACCCTCTGTTACAACGAACACCTATCCATCCATGGAGGCTGTTCGCTGTGTCTGGTCGAGGTGGAAGGAGCCAAGGCCCTCGTCAGAGCCTGTTCCTCCACCATAGCTCCCAACATGGTGTTAAGAACCGACACTAAAAGAGCCAACGACGCCAGGAGACTGGCCCTCGAGCTTCTCCTGTCGGACCACGTAGGAGACTGCAGGCCTCCATGCACCCTGGCCTGTCCCGCTCAGGCAAACGTACAGGGCTACATCAACACGGCGGCCCAGGGTAAGTTCGCCGAGGCCCTGGACATCCTCCACGAAAACATCGTCCTTCCGAGCTCGATAGGACGGGTCTGCCCCGCTCCCTGCCAGGAGAAATGCCGCAGGCATTTCGTCGACGAGGAACCGGTATCGATACGCAACATCAAGAGGTTTATCGGAGACAGAGCCATGGAAAACGGCGACCTCGGATACATCCCCTCCATAAAGGAAAACGGGAAATCCGTAGCGATCGTCGGAGGAGGCCCTGGAGGCATGAGTGCCGCCTATTACCTCCGTCTCAAGGGATATTCCGTCACGGTGATAGAGAAAGAGGCCGCTCTCGGCGGAATGATGCGTTACGGCATACCGGACTACCGTCTTCCCCAGGAGGTCATACAGAAGGAATGCGATTGGCTTCTGTCCCACGGTATAGAGGTCAAGCTCAACACCTGCATGGGCAAGGACGTCACCCTCGATCAGCTCAGGGACGAATACGACGCAGTTCTCCTGGCCATGGGCTGCTGGAAATCCTCCTCCATGAGGACCGCCGGAGAGGATCTTCCCGGAGTTCTGGGTGGAATAGACTTCCTCTACACCGTCAACCTTCACGATCCGATCAAGATCGGCAACAGGGTAGCGGTGGTGGGAGGCGGTAACACCGCCATGGACGCCTGTCGCTGTGCAAAGAGGCTCGGAGCGGAAAAGGTCTACATCGTATATCGCCGCACCGAGGCAGAGATGCCGGCTGAGGCCATAGAGATACAGGAGGCCAAGGAGGAAGGCATTGAGTTCATCTTCCTGGCAGCTCCCAAGTCCATCGAGGGAGACGGAAAGGTCGAGAGGATGGTCTGCGAGAAGATGGAGCTCGGCGAGGCCGACGCCTCCGGCAGACGCCGTCCTGTACCGACCGGAGAGACCTTCACCCTCGAGCTGGACAACGTCATAGCTGCCATCGGTCAGGGAATCGATTTCCAGGGACTGCCCTCCTCCATCCACGACGGACGCAGGATGACCGTCGACGGAGACTTCGAGACCCCTCTTCCAGGCGTTTTCGTATGCGGAGACCAGCAGACCGGCCCCAAGATAGCCGTCGAGGCCCTCGGAACGGGACACTGGGCTGCGGAGAGCATCCATCACTATCTGACCACAGGCAAGGCGAAGAAACCCTTCGTCTACGACGTGGTTCGAGACGACCTGGGACCCGACGACTTCCTCGACAGGGAGAAACAGCCCAGGGAGCAGACCGCCCACGTCGATCCAGCCATAAGGCTCAGCAAGCCCTTCGAGGAATACGATGCGGGGCTTACGGAGGAGCAGGTTCTCAGAGACGCCTCCCGCTGCATGGAGTGTGGATGCCCCGACGTGTTCGAGTGCAAGCTACGCCGCTACGCCATAGACTACGAGGTCAACCCGGAGAGGGTCGCAGGCGAGCACGGAAAGGGCATAGAGGAGGCCAACGAGTTCTACGTCCGCAACATGGACAAGTGCATCCTCTGCGGACAGTGCGTCCGGACCTGCGACGAGATAGCCGGATTCCACGCCATAGATTTCGCCAAGAGGGGCTTCTCCTCCACCATCTCGCCGGAGTACTTCAAGGGTATAGATGCATCGGACTGCACATTCTGCGGCCTCTGCGTCCAGAACTGCCCCGTAGGCGCCTTGGTCGAGAAGAGAGCCGAGCGCTGGCCTCACCAGGAAAAGCCATCCCTCGTCAGCACCACCTGCGCCAAGTGTCCGGTGGGATGCGAGATAGACATGAACCTCGACACATCGAAGGAGAGAATCGTCAGGATCACCAGCGACTTCAACAAGGTGGACAGTCCGGCCTTCGGAATGACCTGCGTCAAGGGACGCTACCAGTTCGACGACGTCTCAGAGGATCGCATAGGTTCGCCTATGGCGTCGGGAAAGACCATATCCTGGTCCGAGGGAGCGACCAAGCTCGCGGACTCGGTCAAGAAGGCATCCAAGGTAGCATTCGTCCTCGGAGGCAATCTGACCAACGAGGAGATGGAAGCGGTAACCGAGTTCGTCAAGCTCTCAGGAATCGACGCCGACATCGCGGTGGACGGGGTGGACTGCTTCGCCGGTCTGACCTCCGCTATGGAGAGCTCCTGGGGCTGCAAGTCCTCCGGTGCCGGATACGACAGCCTCATAGAGGCCGACTGCGTTCTTCTTCTGGACGACGACCTGTCTCAGGATCAGCCGGTCATGGCCTCCTGGATTCGCCGGGCCATGAGGAAAAACGGCGCAGCCATGATCTACGCAGGATCCCACAGCGACCGTTTCGACATGGGGGGAGCCGTCGTCCTGAAAGACTCGGTGGATAAGGTCGCCAAAGCCTTGAAATCCGCCATCGTGGACGGAAAGAGCGACGGAGAAAACATCGCCAAGGCTGCAGAATTCCTAGGCAAGGCTAAAAAGATCGCCATAATCGTCGGCAAGGGCGCAGGTTACGACTCCGACGCAGGAGAGGCAGTGATCGCCCTGGCGGACGTCCTCAAGACCAAATCGGTCTACCCTCTCTACAGGGGAGCCAACGTCCAGGGAGCCATAGACTGCTCGATCGCGACCAAGTCCATCGAGGAGGTCAAGAAGGAATCCTACGACCTCACCGTATTGGTAGGCGCGGTATCGGGATTCGAGTTGAACTCCTCCGTAGTTTTCGTAGCGACCAACGGCAAGGCCGAGGCATCTAAGGCCACCCTTGCCCTTCCCATGACGGCATGGGCGGAGAAACGGGGCACCATGACAAACATGACAGGCAGAACCGTGTCCTGCAACCAGGGCCCCAGGATCTTCGAGGAGGCCAAGGAGCTGGGCTGGATCCTGTCCGCCACCGCCAGAAGGATGAACCTGGAGATGGCAGCGGTAAGATAGACCGTTTTCAGGGTATTTTCGGGGTCGGAGGAAATCCTCCGGCCCCTTCTCTATTCCCGATCCGGAGGAGGAAAGACCAAATGGGAAAGACTAAAAAACTCAGGGAGGACTGTCTGGAGATAATCCGTTACAGCCTGGAGAAAAACCTTCCGGACCGATCGACTAGAGAAACCCTTCAATCGATGGACCTGAAGGGCCCCATCGTCTGCCTGGCGGTGGGCAAGGCGGCTTGGACCATGGCCAAGGCCACGTCGGAGGTGCTCGGAGACAGGATCTCCAGGGGCTTGATCGTGACGAAATACGGCCACTCCGGAGGAGACGTCGCAGGAATGTCTATAATCGAGAGCGGCCATCCCGTTCCGGACGGGAAAAGCCTGGAGGCCGGTAAAGCCGCTCTCGACCTGGTCCATTCCACGACGAAAAAGGACCGTCTATTAGTGCTCCTGTCCGGAGGCGGATCCTCTCTGATGGAGTTCCCTCTCGAAGGGGTCTCCCTGAGGGACATGGCAGAGATCACCGATTCTCTTCTGTCCTCCGGAGCTCCAATAGAGGAGATCAATAAAATAAGGAAGAGGCTTTCGCAGGTCAAGGCAGGGCGGTTGGCACTGGCTGCCTCCCCCTCCTCTATAACCAACCTGATACTCTCCGACGTGCTGGGAAACGATCTCGGTTCGGTGGCGTCCGGCCCCACAGTTCCGGACGACGGCACCGCGGAAGAGGCCATGGAGGTAGCCCTAAAATACGGAATTAGGCTATCCCGGGCGGCGAAAGAAGCGCTGAAAACGGAGACGCCCAAAGTCCTCGATAAGGTCGAGACCATAGTACTGGGAGACGTCTACCGACTCTGTACCTCCGCGGCTGAAAAAGCGAATCAGCTGGGATACGAGACTGAAATTCTGGCGGAAGATCTGAACTGCGAGGCTCGACAGGCTGGCAGCTTTCTGGCGGCCATCGCCAGGAAAAGAGGCAGGGATAACCCCAGGGCCTTGATTCTCGGAGGGGAAACGGTGGTTCATCTCAAAGGAGAGGGCAAAGGCGGCAGGAATCAGGAGCTGGTCCTGTCGGCCGCCGTAGGGATGGATGAAGTCGAGAACGCCGTGGTGGCATCGGTAGGATCCGACGGGACCGACGGACCTACCGATGCGGCAGGGGGAATGGTTGACGGAGACTCGATCTCCAGAATGAGGGCCTCTGGAATAGATCCGATCGCCCTCCTGGAGGACAACGATAGCTACCGAGCACTGAAGGCATCGGAGGACCTGATAATAACCGGCCCCACCGGCACAAACGTGAACGATCTGATCCTACTCTTAAAACGATAACGGCGAAGGGCTCGGGATTTTCCCCGAGCCCTTGATTTTATCTGTTATTCCTCTTCCGTCTCAGACTGCCTTCTTGCTATTACCTTCTTGGAGATCTCCTCCGGGACCGGGTCGTAGTGGGAATATGACATGGTGAAGTTCCCTCTGCCGGACGTCATGGACCGAAGCTGAATGGCGTACTGGAACATCTCCGCCAGGGGCACCTGGGCCTTCACTATCTGAAGCCGTCCCATAGAGTCGACTCCCATGATACGCCCTCTCCTGGTGTTCATGTCTCCCATAACGTCTCCAAGATAGTCATCCGCAACAGTCACCTCGACGTTCATGACCGGTTCGAGAAGGACCGGATTTGCCTCGGATATCCCTTTCTTGAAGGCCAGATGTGCAGCGGTTTTGAAGGCCATTTCCGAGCTGTCCACATCGTGATATGAGCCGAAAACCAAGGTGGCCTTGAAATCGACGGTACGGAATCCCGCCAGGACTCCCTTGTCGAGAGCTTCCTTGAGCCCCTTCTCCACCGCCGGAATATACTGTTTTGGAACGGCCCCTCCGACGATCTTGTCCTCGAAGACGAATCCCTCTCCGGTCGGAAGGGGAGAGAACTCTATGTGAACGTCCCCGTATTGACCGTGACCTCCGGTCTGCTTCTTGTGTTTTCCCTGGGCCTTGGCTGTCTTCCTGATGGTCTCTCTATAGGGAACCTCAGGAGTCCTGACCTCCAGCTCTACGCCGTAACGCTCCTTTATGCGGGAGAGCACTATGTCCAGATGAAGGTTGCCCATTCCGGACAGGACGTTGTCGCCGGTCTCGGCGTTCTTCTCGAACTTTAGTATAGGATCCTCCTCCAACATCTTGTGCATGGCGGTGGAAAGCTTGTCCTCGTCGGCCCTGCTCTTGGCGTCTACAGCTATGCTGTAGACCGGAAGGGGGAATTTTATCGGAGGGAACACGGCGGTAGCGCCCTTGACCGAAAGGGTGTCTCCTACCCTGGTGCTCTGAAGCTTGGGAATGGCGACGATCATGCCGACGGTAAGTTCCTTTACGTCCTTGCCGTCCTTGCCCTGCATGATCTTGAAACCGCTTATGCGCTCCTCTTCCTGACGGTTTACGTTATATATCATCTGATCGGAGGTCAAGGTTCCCGAGTTCACCCTTATGAAGCTGAGCTTACCCACATAGGGATCGACCATGACCTTGAAACACAGTGCGGAAAACGGGCCGGAGGGATCGGGGCTCATCTCGACCTCTTCCTCGCCGTCGACGGCCATACGGGACCGGGTCTCCAAGGGGGATGGAAGTTCGTCGGCTATCACCCCGAGAAGCTGCATTATACCGACGTTGGCAGTTGCGGAGCCAGGCAGTATGGGGAATATCTTTCTCTCCGATATGGCCTTTCTGAGAAGGGGCCACATCTCCTCCAGGGGAATCTCCTCTCCGTCGAGATAGCGCATCATCATATCGTCGTCTTCCTCGACGATGTTTTCCACAAGCTGTCCTCTCTGGACGTTCATGGTGTCCTTTAGATCCGCCGGGACCGGGACCTCGTCGAAATCCTTGCTGCCGTCTCCCTTGTAGATATAGGCCTTCTCCCGAAGGACGTCGATAAGGCCCTTGAATTCCGATTCCTGACCTATCGGCAGGAAGAAACTATGGGCTTTTTTGCTGAGTTGCTCTCGGATATCCTCGACCGTTCTCTGATAGTCGGCGTTATCCCTGTCCATCTTGTTGACGAAGAAAGCGACGGGGGTACCGAAGTCCTCGGCAAACTCCCAGGCCTTTCCCGTCTGGACCTCTACTCCGTCCACGGCGCTAACGACCATCAAGGACGAATCGGCCACCCTCATGGCGGACCGCATCTCTCCCAGAAAATCGGCGTAACCGGGAACGTCCATCATGAATATGGTCTTGCCCCCATACTCCACGTTGGCGAGGGCCGTGCTGATGGAGATCTGACGCTTTTGCTCCTCGGATCCGAAGTCGGTTACGGTGTTGCCGTTCTCTACGCTACCTAACCGGTTTATCACGCCGGTGTCGAACAGCATTGCCTCGGTCAGCGAGGTCTTTCCCGCTCCGCCATGTGCGACGATTGCAATCGATCGAATATCTTCTGGCTTGTACCCCATCTTCGTACCTCCTTGAGACTCAGCGTTAGCGCTGGTGACGATTCAGATTCCGATGCTTCGACGACGGTCCAAAAACAGGGACTCCCGATGAAGCGGGTTCCCCCTCCCCACGCCTCGGGAGCAGGGGGAACCGCCACTATTGTACCAGATCAGTAGTCTCTGATCATCGGGGTAATTCGATATCCAGTATCTTGGCGACCTCCCTGGGGTCCGCCTGCCCTCTGGCTTCCTTCATGACCTGTCCCTGAAGGAACTTGCGTTTTTTGTCCTTTTTGTCATCGCCGGAACGGATCACTTCGACTACGTCTCCGTTGGCCTCCAGGACGGATTGGACCAAAGAGGCCAGTCCGTCTCCCGAGAGGTTCCCGGCGGTCACACCACAGGCATCTATGGCCTCTTTCAGGGAGATCTCCCTGGATACCATGGCGTCGAAGACCTCTTTTGCCGCCGTGGTCGAAAGCTTTTTGCCCTCCACCATCCGCAGCAACTCGACAAGAGCGGCCGGAGACAGAGAGAACTCGGAGATATGCCCTCCCCTTTCGTTCAATACCCGAAGCACCTCTGTCCTTATCCAGTTGGAGGCCCTGGCGGGAGACGCCCCGGCCTCCACGCAGGCCTCGAAATACTCGGCCAGGTCCTTTTGCTCCGTAAGTACCGAGATATCGTCCTGGGGGAGGTCGAAGTCCCTCTCATATCGGGCCTTCTTGTCCCATGGAAGCTCGGGCAAATCCCTCTCTATGTCCTCTACGTAGCTATCCGACAGAACCAGTGGGGGAAGATCGGGCTCGGTGAAGTAACGGTAGTCGTTGGACTCCTCCTTGCTCCTGGACGAGCTGGTCTCTCCGGCGCTGTCGTCCCAGTTACGGGTCTCCTGATGGATCTCTCCTCCGTCGGAGAGGATAGCGCCCTGACGTCTAATCTCGAACTCCAAAGCCCTCTCCAGGGCTCTGAGGGAGTTCATATTTTTGACCTCGACCCTGTTGCCCCACCGTCCATCCGATACCTTGAGGGATATGTTGGCGTCGACCCTCATGGACCCCTTTTCCATGTCCCCGTCGGAAACGCCGAGATATCTGACCATCTGACGGAGGGTGGCGACGTATTCCTTGGCCATCCTGGGGGAAGTTATGTCCGGCTCGGATACTATCTCCGCCAGGGGAACGCTGGAGCGGTTGTAGTCAACGAAGGACTGGGTGGATCCGACGATACGACCGTCCGAGGCTCCGTGGACCAGCTTTCCCGCGTCCTCCTCGAGATGAAGCCTGGTTATGCCGACTTTATAGGGCTTACCGTCGTCGCCTGTGACAGTAACCTCTCCCTTCTCCGCAAGAGGAACGTAAAACTCGGAGATCTGGTATGCCTTGGGCAGATCCGGGTAAAAATAGTTCTTCCTGTCGAAGCGGGTAACCCGGTTTATAGTACACCCCAAGGCCAGACCGGCTCTGACACCGAGCTCAACAACTCTCTCGTTCAGAACCGGAAGGGTTCCGGGCTGACCGGTGCAGAGAGGACATATATTGGTGTTGGGCGTCGCTCCTATGTAATCGGTGGAACAGCCGCAGAAAAGCTTTGTCCTGGTGTTCAACTGTACGTGTATCTCCAGCCCTATGACGGTCGTAAAGGTCAGGGACATCACAGATCACCTCCATCGGCTATTTTGGCCCCTCCGAAACGGTGTTCCATCACCGCAGCGGTGGAGAGAAGCTCTTTCTCGCCCCATCGGGGAGCTATGAACTGGACTCCAAGAGGAAGGCCTTCCTCGGAAAAACCGACGTTGATGGATATTCCCGGAAGCCCCGCCATGTTGACCGGAATGGTGAAAACGTCGGCCATGTACATGGCGATCGGATCGTCTATCAACTCACCGACCTTGAAGGCCGGGGTCGGAGAGGGCGGCAGTATTATGGAATCGACCTTTTCGAAGGCCTTGGCAAACTCCTGCTTGATGACCTTTCGCACCTTCTGAGCCTTCAGATAATAGGCATCGTAGAAACCGGCGCTCAGAACGTAATTCCCTGTCAGGATACGCCTTTTGACCTCGTCCCCGAAACCGTCCTTTCTCGTCTTGAGATAAAGCTCCATCAGACTCTCAGAATCCTTTGAGGACGATCCATAACGAACTCCGTCGAAACGGGCCAAGTTGGAGCTAGCCTCGGCAGGAGCCAGTATGTAATAGCTGGCCAATCCGTGATCGATGGCGGTTCCCAGAGATATCTCGACCATCTCCGCCCCGGCCTCCTCACAGGCCTTCATCGCTTCGGAGAGAGCCTTTTTCATCCTTTCATCATAATCGTACTCGGCGACCTCTTTGAGATAGCCGATCCTCTTTCCCTTCAGATCTCGAGCGGCCAGGGCCTGGGAGAACTCGTCCGCGGGTACCGGCTGACTGGTGGAATCCATTGGATCGTGAACTCCCAGAACCTCCATCACCAGGGCAATGTCCTCGGCGGTCCTGGCGAAGGGACCTATCTGGTCCAGAGAGGACGCAAAGGCGACCAAGCCGTAGCGGCTCGTTCTTCCGTAGGTAGGTTTCAGGCCGTAGACTCCGCAAAAAGAAGCGGGCTGACGGATGGAACCGCCTGTATCGCTGCCCAAGGCGATAGGGGCATATCCCGCTGCGACCGCGGCGGCACTTCCTCCGGAACTTCCCCCTGGAACCCTGTCAAGCGCCCAGGGGTTGGAGGTGACACCGAAGGCCGAGTTCTCGGTGGATCCGCCCATGGCGAACTCGTCCATGTTGGCCTTGCCAAGAAGGACCGCTCCTGCTTCGAATAGAAGCCTCACCACCGTGGCGTCATAAGGGGGGACCCATTCCTCGAGTATCCTGCTGGCACAGGTGGTCTTTATCCCTGCCGTACACATGTTGTCCTTCAGTATCACCGGAACCCCTCCGAGAGGCCCCAGGTCCTCTCCGGAAGATCTTCGCCCGTCCAATTCCCTGGCTCGGGCGATGGCGGCGTCGGCCGTAACGGTAAGCATGGCATGGATCTCGGGCTCCTTGGACTCTATCCTGGAGAGGCAGGAACGAACGACATCCTCGGCGGAGAAACGTCCATCTCTGACGCCGGACGCTATCTCCATCGCGGAAAGTCTGAAAAGCTCCATCACGCATCCCCTCCTATTCTAGGCACCTTTATGAAATCGCCCTCCCGCGAGGGGGACTGATCCAATATGGCGTCCCTGTTCTCCCAGCGAACCGGCTCGTCCTTGCGGAGCTTCAGGGGCTCGGCGTCCTCTATAGTGAAGGGATCCACATCGGACAGATCCAGCTCCTCCATCTTGCCGAAATAGTCCAGGATCGTGTTGAAGTGCTCCGTCAAAGGTCCGACTTCGTCTTCTCCTACCTCAAGTCGGGCCAGCAACCCCACCTTCCTGACGTCTTCAGGGGTTATTTTCATCGTCTATTCCTCCTTTTCTTTACCGGCAAGGGAGTCGACCATCTCGTAGAATCCATCTTCGTCCAAGACGGGGATTCCCAGCGATACGGCCTTATCGAGCTTGCTCCCCGGCGATTCTCCTGCCACCACGTAGCCGGTTTTGCCGCTCACGGAAGATGTGGCCTTGCCTCCCATGGACTTCACCAGCTCCTGAACCTCCGAACGACTCGCCCTTTTCAGCTCTCCGGTGAAGACGAAGGTCGTTCCCGAGAGCGGTTTCCAGTCCGGCGACGTCTCAGGCCGCCTCTCCTCCATTCGGACTCCGTGATCCATCAACCTATCGAGAGTTCGGATGTTTCCGTCGTCGGAGAAAAAGGCCTCCAGCGACGCGGCTATGGCGGGACCGATACCATCGACAGAACCGAGTTCCTCCGGATCGGCTTGACGAAGGGCCTCCATGGATCCGTAACGTTCCACCAGAAGCTCGGCCACCCCCTTGCCTACGTGCCTTATACCCAGCCCCGCCAAAAGAGCCGCCAGAGGACGGTCCTTGGATCCCCTTATGGCTGAGATCAAATTGGACGCCGATTTAGGACCCATCCTGTCCAACGAGATTATCTGTTCTTCTCTAAGGTCGTAGAGGTCGGCCAAGTCCCTAACCAAACCGGATCCCACCAGCTGAGAAGCCACCCTCTCTCCGAGACCTCTAATATCCATGCATCCTCTGGAGGCAAAGTGCCTCAGCTCCTCGTTCATCTGGGCGGGACAGGACTTATTGGGGCACCTCCAGGCGGACTCGTCGGGAAGACGAACCGCCTCGGAGCCGCAGATAGGGCAGTTGCGAGGCATCTCGAAGGGAATCTCCGTTCCGTTACGGGCCTCCAAGTCCACCGACACTATCTCCGGTATTATCTCGCCGGCCTTTCGGACCTTGACCCTGTCTCCTATCCTGACGTCCTTCCTATGTATCTCGTCCTCGTTATGCAGACTGGCACGACGGACAACGCTGCCGGCCAGTTGAACCGGTTCCAGTATGGCCACCGGGGTCATGGCACCGGTCCTGCCCACCGATATCTCTATTTCCTTCAGGACGGTGGTCTTCTCCTCCGGAGGATATTTATAGGCCACGGCCCATCTCGGAGCCCTGGCTGTTCGACCGAGCCTGTCCCACTGCTCCACGGGATCGGCCTTCACCACCACCCCGTCGGTGACGTAGGAAAGAGAGAAACGCTCTTCCCGCCACCGGGCCACGAATGCCTCCACCTCATCCAGGTCAGAACAGAGTTTCCATGCATCCTGGACCGGCAGACCCGCTTTTTTCAACCAAGACAAAAGACCGGACTGGGAATTTATGCCTCTCTCCTCTGGAGATACCACGGCGTAGACGAACAAATCGAGCCGCCTTGCAGCTGCCACCTTCGGGTCCAGCTGTCTCAGACTTCCGGCAGCGGCGTTTCTGGGATTGGCGAAAAGGGGATCCCCCTTCTCCTCCCTCCGCTCGTTCAGCCCGGCGAAGCTGTCCTTCGCCATGTAGACCTCGCCTCTGACCTCCAGCTTTCCCGGCACATCGATGTCTAGCCTGAGAGGCAGCGATCTCACCGTCAAGAGGTTGGAAGTGACGTCCTCCCCGACGGAACCGTCCCCTCTGGTGGCCCCTCCTACGAATACCCCGTCCTCGTAGATCAGAGAGACCGCCAGCCCGTCTATTTTAAGCTCACATACCCAGGGGAAGGAACTTACGGGGCCGGTCGCCCTGGAGAGAAAGGATCGAAGCTCCGAGACGTCGAAGACGTCGTCCAGGCTCAGCATTGGGTGGGAGTGTACCACCTTGAGGAAGCCGTCCATAGGACGGCCTCCTACTCGGCGAGAGGGAGAATCGTCTGATACGAGGGTCGGGTGCTCTCTCTCCAGTTCCAGAAGCTCCCTCATCATGCGGTCGTAAGAGCTGTCGTCGATCTCAGGGCTGTCCAACACGTAATAGAGACGATCGTGCCTGGCTATCTCTTTCTTGAGGCTTTCGTACCGCCTCAGGATATCCCGAGAGACCATGGAGGTATCAGGCCTTGGGCTTCATCGTCGGAAACAGGATAACGTCCCTTATGGATCTGCTGTCCGTCAGGAACATAATCAGCCTGTCTATGCCTATCCCCAGACCTCCCGTCGGAGGAAGCCCCTGTTCCAGGGCGTTGACGAAGTCCTCGTCGAAGGGATGGCCCTCCTCGTCTCCTGCCGCCTTCAATTTTGCCTGATCCTCGAAGCGGGCCCTCTGATCTATAGGGTCGTTGAGCTCGCTGAAACCGTTGGCCACCTCGCTGCCGCAGACGAACAGCTCGAAACGATGGGTGTAGTCCGGCTTATCCGGATTCCTCTTGGACAGAGGGGATATCTCGGTGGGATGGCCCATGACGAAGGTGGGCTGCACGAGATGTTCCTCCACGAATTCCTCCACCATCATGGTGAGAACCTTGAAGCGACTTTCGTCGCCCTCCAGCGCCAGTCCCTCGCCCTCGGCTATCCTGCGGGCCTCGTTATCGTCGTCTATGCCGTCGAAGTCCACCCCGCAATGCTCCTTGACCAACTCCACCATGGTGGCCCTACGGAAGGGTTTGCCAAGATCCAACTCGGTTCCCTGCCATGTGACCGTGGTGCTGCCTGTGGCGTCGATAGCCGCCTTTCTAGCTATCTCCTCTGTGAGGTCCATCATGTCGACGTAGTCGCTGTAGGGCCAGTAGACCTCCATGCAAGTGAACTCGGGGTTATGCATGGCGTCCATTCCCTCGTTGCGGAAGTTCTTGCCCATCTCGTAGACTCGCCCCATCATCCCCACGACAAGCCTCTTGAGGTGAAGCTCCGTGGCTATACGGAGGTACATATCCAAATCAAGGGCGTTGTGGTGGGTCACGAAGGGTCTGGCGTTCGCCCCTCCAGCCAAGTAAGACAAGATAGGGGTATCAACCTCTAAGGTACCGTGATCCTCGAGGGTCTTTCTAACCGAAGATATTATCCTCGCCCTCTGACGAAAGACGTCCCTGACCTCGGGATTTACCATCAGGTCGACGTACCTCTTACGGTAGCGGACCTCAGTATCGGTAAGACCGTGCCACTTCTCAGGCAGGGGCCTCAATGCCTTGCTGAGAAGCACGCACCGAGTTACCGCTATGGTAAGCTCCCCTCTCCTGGTACGGAAGGGATGTCCCTCTACACCGATGATATCCCCGGCATCTATCCATTTCTTGAAGAACCGGTAGGGATCCTCTCCCATGGAATCCAGACGGAAATAGAGCTGCATGGACCCCGTCTCGTCCTGCATGTTGGCGAAAGAGGCCTTTCCCTGTTTTCTGACTGTCATAAGACGGCCCGCCACCGAAAGGGAGACATCCTCTCTGGACTCGTCGACGACGATATCGTCGTGATCTCTACGGACCTCGACCAGGGTCTGCTCGACTTCCCAGCTCTCGTTGACATAGGGATCGTATCCCTCTTCCTCCCTCAACCTCCTCAGCTTGTCCATCCTCTGGCTGAGTATCTCCTCCTCGGGAGTCAAGGATCCCCGTTCCATATCACTCATCTTTTATTCCCCTTTCGAAAAATTGCCTCCAGTCCCTGATACGGGAGTACATGGCACCCCAGTCGGACGCGGACGCTATAGCCCTTCTGTAGGAGGAACAACCGGGTACGCCCCGGAAGATCCCCGACATCAATCTTTTCAACAAGACCAAGGCCACCCTCTCCCCGTGGAAGGTCGACAGATCTTCCGCGAGATCGGAAAACAAAGCCGCCCTAGTCTCGATAGACGGCGGATCGTCGTAGACCGGATCTCCGATATTATAGCCCAAGTGAGAGAGGATTCGGGGCAACACGAAGGGATCGGTCACGCCTCCCCTGGCTAGAAACACCGAAACACAGCCTCCAGACAGAGCCTTCGACACGTCCTCAGGACCGGAGATATCTCCGGAGGCGGATATAACACCGGGCAAAGCTTGGGCTACCCGACGGACCTCTTCGAAATCGGAGGTCCCCTCGTATCTCTGAGAGGCGGTCCTGCCATGGACCCCTACGTTAGCCGCACCTGCCTCCACCAGAGCCGACGCGAACTCCAGCGTATCCGGTCCCGATCCGTCCGGCACTATCTTTCTTATCTTGGGCCACACGGGAAGGCCAAGGCAACTCAGACGTCGGACCATATCGACCGCCAGATCCAGTCGGTCCAGGAGCCTGGCTCCGGCCCCCTTCTTGAGGACCTTAGGCATGGGACAGGCCATGTTTATGCCCAAAGCATCGAACGAAACTCCCAAAGACAGGGCGATCTCCGCACCCCGCATGAGGGTATCCGAGTCCCCTGCGAAAAGCTGGAGAACCAGAGGCCCCTCTCCGGGAGCCCTGAAAAGCATTTCCGTAGTCTTCCTGTTCTTCCTCGTAAGTCCGGCACAGCTGACCATCTCGGTGTGAGCCAACCCGGCTCCGAGCCGCCAGAACATCCTTCTAACCGCCGGAAGGGTGACTCCTGCCATAGGAGCCATCATTATCGGATTGGACAGTTCCAGCCCCCCTACGATGACGGAGGGTCCCACCATACCAGGCCTAAGTGAGCCTGTCATATATCAACCTCAATCCCTCCAGGGTCAGCCAGGGTTCCAGGGAGGAGATCGTCTCCGAGACCGACGCGACTGTCGCCGAATGTCCTCCGGTGGCGATCACGGGACTCTCACTTCCGATCTGCTTCCATATCCTGCGGACCAGAGCATCCACCGAACCGGCGGTACCGTAGACTACGCCGGACTGAATGGCCCACCTGGTGTTTTTCCCTATTACCGATCCCGGAGCCTCCAGCGCCACCTGCGGCAGTTTGGAGGTCTTGCCGAAAAGGGCGTCCATGCTGGTTACCAACCCCGGCGATATCGTGCCTCCGAGATAAGCTCCGTCTTCGGATATGACGTCCAGAGTTATGGCTGTTCCGAAATCCACCACTATCAGAGGCGCCCCATATTTGGATATTCCCGCCACCGAGTTGACCAATCTGTCGGCCCCGACCTCCCAGCGGTTTTCGTATGCTATGAGAAGCCCTATGTCGAGATCGGCGTTGACCCTTATA
Organism: Dethiosulfovibrio russensis; assembly: GCF_021568855.1. Lineage (NCBI taxonomy): Bacteria > Thermotogati > Synergistota > Synergistia > Synergistales > Dethiosulfovibrionaceae > Dethiosulfovibrio > Dethiosulfovibrio russensis. The sequence goes on from NZ_JAKGUG010000004.1 coordinate 68,610, forward strand.
CAGCCAACCCCTATGTAGGACTCGACCGCCTCCGCTATTATGAGATCCAAAGAGGGGACCACGCTGGACATGGCGGCCCCGGTTATGTCCGACGGAGAGATTGACGAAAGCATAAGCAGGTTCAGCAGGAGGATCCCCACCTCGTCGGAAGTTTTCCTCTCGGACACCAATCGCCAATGTCGGACCAGACGGTCTCCCTCGAATACTCCTATAACGGTCGTCGTGTTCCCTACGTCAATGACCAGAATCATGGTCTACACTCTCCTCTCACAAAAAATCCATCAATAACTTCTCGAGAGAGACGAGGACCAGCAAAAGGACCCCGCCTCTGTAGATAGGTATTCTGAATCTAAGGATCATCACTATCGTCACCACCCCGACGGCCAAAGCCGGAAACCATGGATTCCAACCTACGGACACGAAGGGGATAGAGTCCGCCCCCAGAGCCCAAAGCTCGAAGGCCCCCTCGGGAATCAGGGTAAATATATCTCCTCCCGGAAGACCGAGAAGGACAGGAAGCGAGCAGAGCACCGCCAGGGGAAGCAGCACCGCGAAAACAGGCAGAGCTACGAGATTGAGGAGCAATCCATTGGCCGATACCGATCCGAAGGCTCCCGCTATCATAGGAGCCGTTACGACCCATAGGATAGGGCTCATAGCCAGTGCCTTTTTCCAGGTGGAGACTCCCTTGATCGACGCCATGGCCGTCACCACCAGAGCACAGGAGACCGACAGCCGCCACCCCAGATCCCAGAACCACCAGGGACGCCAGGCCAATAGCGCTATAGCGGCCAAAGCCACCGAGTTAACCCCGGAGGAAGGTCGTCCGATCGCCGGCCCCAAGGTCGCCAGCTGTATCATCAGGGCAGCCCTGACCGAGCTAGCCGCCCCTCCTGCCAGAAGTACATAGAGCCACACGACGGCGGAGACGAATAACCAGGCCAGACGAAGCCGTCTGAAAGCCACCCAGGCCAAAGCGGCCGCCACTCCTACGTGAAAACCGGAGACCGCCAGGAGATGGGCTGTTCCCCATCTCCTGTGAGACTTTTCCAGGTCAGGGTCCTTCCCTCCCAGCAACGACGCCAGGAGATAGCCTCTCGTGAGAGGGGGTAGCCTGAGAAGTATCCGTCTCCTGAGGTTCGATCTCAGGGACCCCAATGAGAAAGTCCGGCCCCTGTCTACCGACTTCCCGACTATCAGCTCTCCCGAAACTCCCCTGGCCAGCCAGTAGAGCCTCTCGTCGAAACCTCCCTTATCTCTCGCCCCTCTCAGAGGTACAACCTCCCCGGACAGAGCCAGCTCGGTTCCCTCGAGAGAGGAACGGATCGCAGGGACCTTGGCCACGAAACGCCCCTCCGAGGTATCTATAACCATGGCCCTGCCCCTGCCCCAGCTACGCTCGGCCACGACGATACCGGTCGAGTCTATAGGACCGAATGGAGAACTTCCATCCAGCCTTACGGAACAATAAAAGGCGACGACGAAGGATATCGTCGTCACCAGGGCCGCCATGACGTAACGTCTTTTTTCCCACTTAACCGACAGAACCATCAGAGATCCCAGAGCGAAAAGGGCGGCTATCGCTCCCATGACAAGAGGAGGGAGCCTTGAGGACCAGGGGAGGGACAGACAAAGCGACAGCAATACTGGGACGGCCGGAGCCTCCACCAGAAGATCCATCTAACGCACCGTGACCAGAGTCCTGACGGTCTCCAGCTTTTTAGGACCTATGCCCTTTACCTTGGTTAGCTCATCCACCGAACGAAATGGACCGATCTTTTCCCTGTAGGAAAGGATTGCCGCGGCGGTTTTAGGCCCTATTCCGGGAAGGGTCTGCAATTCCTCCGACGAAGCGGAGTTGAGGTTCACCGCTCCGGAACGTGTCGAAGCTGAACCGGTGGAAGATCCGGCATAGGACAGAGCCGTGACCGACGACGGACTTCCGGATCGGCCGGTATCGATCGGAGCCCTCACGGCCTTCGATCGAAGAGGGACGTGTACGTGGGCACCGTCGACCAGTGGAGCGGCTAGGTTGACCGAAACGTCGTCGGCCCCCGAGGTCATTCCTCCGGCGGACTCCACCAGGTGGTACACCCTGCTACCGCTGGGCAGGTGATAGACCCCGGGAGATTCGACCGCCCCGGTCACGTAGACCACCCAGCTCTCGGGGGCTTTCCTGGGAGCTGGTTCGTCCTCTACCCTGGGAGCCTCCTTCACGGACAGGGCCGGCCCCGCCTTGGATGTGGGTTCGGACATACCTTCCCAGCGTCCCGAAAAAGAGCGAATCATAAGCCCGGCGCAGCCGAAACACACCAGTCCCAACAGGATCAATCCTATATGGAGAATCCGGTTCTTCCCCTTCATATTAAGACCTCCCGAAATCTATGATAGCCCCTCCACCTCTGATATCTCGCCGTGAAGACACCAGTTCTCCGCCCTGACTATCTCCACCTCGGCGAAACGGCCTGCCCACGAAGCCTCTCCGGGACATATGACGACCTTATCGGTCATGGTCCTTCCCTGCACGAGTCCATCACCCTTGGGTGCCGGGCCGTCTATAAGTATACGGTAACGTCGCCCCACAGTGGCCTCGTTTATCTCCATGGCGATGGACGACTGGAGCCGATTTATCTCGGAAAGCCGCCGGAACTTCTCCTCTTCCGGCAGTTGATCCTCCATTTTCGCCGCCGGGGTACCAGCCCTGGGGGAATAGGCAGCGGTATGGACCAGGTCGAAACGGAATCGTCTCACCGCTTCCATCGAGGCCATAAAGTCCTCCTCCGTCTCTCCGGGGAAACCGACTATTAGATCCGACGTAAGGCCGACCTCCGGCAATCCTTCCCTTATAATCCTCACAGTCTCGGTGTATTCGGCAAGAGAGTAGTGTCTGTTCATACTCTTCAAAATCCTGTCGCTTCCCGACTGTATGGGAAGGTTTATCCCAGGACATATTTTAGGATATTCGGCCATGACGGAAACCACGTCGGCGGTCAAGTCCTTGGGATAGGAGGTCATGAACCTTATAAGGTCCACGCCGTCGGTCTCGGCCACGTCCCTGAGGAGGTCGGCAAAACGGTAGGGCCTGTCGAAATCGGCACCGTAGGTATCCACGTTCTGCCCCAACAGGGAGATCTCCCTGACGCCGTCGTCCACCAACGCACGTATTTCCTCCAGTATCTCCCCGCTGTCTCGGGACATGAAACGTCCTCTGACGTAAGGAACAATACAGTAAGTGCAGAAATAATCGCAACCGTGAGCTATGGTAACATAGGCCTTCCAGGGGTTGTCCCGTTTTATCGGAACCACGTCGAGATCGTTGAACTCCCTGGCGTCGGCGTCCAGGAGGTCCACCCTCTCACCGGAGACCGCTCGGATCAATCCGTCCGGGATGAAACCGATGCTTCTGGGACCGGCTATCATCCTTATCCAGGGGAAACGCTTCATCATGTCCCTTCCGACGTTTTGAGCCATACATCCCACGAGGCACACTATCGGGGATTTTTTGCCCTCCCAGGCGGGACGGTATCTTCCCATCTCGCTCCATATTTTGTGCTCCGCCTTCTCCCTTATGCTGCAGCCCACGTAGACCACGACATCGGCGTCGATCTCGGGAACCTCCCGCCATCCCTTGAGGATCATTGCGGTCCTAATCTTGTCCCCATCGTACACGTTCATCTGACACCCATATACCTTTATGCAAAAACCAAACACTAGATCTCCTCCAATTGCGGGCGGAAAACTGTCGCCCCGACATCGCCCAGCCAGAGTATATTACCCCAAAAACGAGCACTAAAAAAGGAGGGCCAGAGCCCTCCTTTAGAACCTGTCGAATTTGAAGTCCGTAAAGCCTATTCTATACCCCATTTATCCTTGAGTTCCTGGAAAGCGGGACCAGAAAGCACCTCTCCGAGAGCTGCGTTGACGTTCTTCTTCAGCTCCGGATCCTCCAGACTCATGGCCAGAGCCATGCCGGTCTGGGATATGGGATGAAAGAAGGCTACCTTCAACGTGTCGGTGTAATCCTTGTTGTTCTTCAGATTCTCCTTGGTCACAGTACCGTCCACGCAGGCGACGTCTACCCTGCCTAGAAGGACCTCTCTGAAAGCGTCGTCGGTCTTCTGATATCTCTTCACCTCGAGCCCCTTCCGTTTCGACACGAAGGCGTCCTGGATGGTCCCAAGCTGCACCGAGACCTTCTTCCCGTCTAGATCATCCAGTGAGGCTATATCGGTCCTGTCCGCTTTCACTGTGAAGGCATCAGGGGTCGTGTAGTACACGTCGGAGAAGGCCACTCTCTTTGCCCTCTCGGGAGTAGCGCTCATGCCGGCCGCTATCATGTCTATCTTGCCGGTGAGAAGAGACGGTATGAGGGCATCGAAAGCCATGTCCACTATCTCTACCTTCTTGCCCATCTTATCCGCGATAGTGTTTATCAGGTCGATATCGAAACCGACTATGTGGTTTTTCTCGTTCCTGAACTCGAAGGGCTTAAAGGTCGACTCGGTTCCCACCAAAATAACGTCCTTATCCATGACTGAAGCGGCTAAAACCGCCGACGACATAACGAAGAGAGACAGGACTGCCATACATAGGATCAATACTTTTTTCATGATCTACACCTCCAAAGGTTTGAACTTCACTTTATCCATAACTACCTTAAAAAACCTCATGATATTATAGATCACGATAAAATCCTGTCAAGTCCAGAACGGAAATGTGAACAATCGTACCTAAAAAGCGGAGGAGCCCATAGGGCTCCTCCTAGATAATGTGCCATCAAACGATTTCAGGGCCGGATCTAGGCCTCCTCGAACATATCCTTGCCGACGCCGCATTCGGGACAGACCCAATCGTCGGGGATGTCCTCAAACGCCGTCCCCGGAGCGATTCCGCTGTCGGGATCGCCTACGGCAGGATCATATTCCCAGCCACAAACGGTGCAAACGTATTTTTTCATCCCTATATATCCCCCTTTGTATTGGCTTACGTCCCCTAGGACGTACTCTAACCGGATTATACACTACCGAGACGACGGATCAAAATCTCACAGAGAAAGTATTCTGAAATCCTGAGATAGATCGCAGGAAAGACGACGATGACCGTCATCTGTCACGAGGTAGTCGTCCTCCAGTCTCAGACCGCCTCTTTCAGGGATGTACACCCCAGGCTCCACCGTCACCACATCTCCGGGAGATAGGATCTCAACCGACCTGGGAGACAGTCGAGGCGACTCGTGTATCTCGACCCCGAGGCCGTGCCCCAGACCGTGACCGAAGAAGTCTCCGTAACCGGCCTTCTCTATCATGGAACGAGCCACAAAGTCGACCTCCCTGCCGGTCTTCCCCGGGGCTATGGCCTCCGCTCCCGCTCTGTGGGCCTCCTCCAGAAGCGAGTGGATCTCGAGAAACTCCGGATCGGACACCTCTCCAAGGGAAAAGTTTCTGGTGAGATCCGACATATAACCGCCGTAGGCCGCTCCGAAATCGACCGTGACCCACTCTCCTTTGGAGAGTTTCTTGTCCGACGCGGTGCCGTGAGGCAGGGCGCTTCTTACCCCGGAGGCCACTATGAAACGGTGATCGGGCCATCCTCCCTCGCCTCCTAAGGACACGATATGACCTTCCAGACATTTGGAGAACTCCAGCTCGGTCATACCTACAGAGACATCCTTTAAAGCTCTCTCGTAGGCCTCCGACGCTATTCGACAGGCCTTCACTATCGTGGAGATCTCCAGGTCGTCCTTGGTCCTTCGGATGGCCGGGATCATTCCGTCCGTATCCTCCCAGACAACGGAAAAATCAGACAGTCTCCGATAGGTTCCGTAGCTCAGGGTCTCTCCCTCGAAACCGCAACGACGGACCGAGTGTCTCCGAAGCATCTCCTCGATCATGTCGAATATGGTCTGTTGCTTGCTCTGGACCAGCACCCTGAAGGGGGTCTGTTCCGCCGCCTGGGACACGTAGCGACTGTCGGTGGACAGCACGGCATCGTCGTCCGTTATGAGAACCGCCGCGGAGCTCCCTCTAAAACCGGAGAGATAGAACACGTTCTCCCATCCGTACCTTTCGACGTCGGTAAGCAAGACCCCGTCCAGCCCCCTGACGGCCATCTCCTTACGAAGACGGCCGACTCTGTTCCACAGATGATCGAAACTTGACATTCAGATGCGCCTCCCGGCCATGCCTAAAACTCTCCACAGCTCTTCCTCCGTGGAGATCTCCAAATTTCCCTTTTTCTCGGTTATCCTGCCCACCAGACTCCCCGCTATACCGCAGGATTCCAGTATACGGAGCGACTCCTCCACGTCTTCGTAGGAGACTACAACAAGGAGGACCCCGGAGGATATAAGCTTCAGGGGATCGAAACCTATTTCCTCCGAAGCCCTGATGGTCAAAGGGTGCAAGGGCAGATTCTCCCTGTACAGATCCACCCCGGTACGACCGAGTCTGGACAGCTCCGAAAGCCCTCCCAGAAATCCGCCCTCGGTGGGGTCGTGCATGTATTTAGCCAGATGCCTGATCTTACGTGCCTCCGGCACCACCGATATTTCGTCCAGCCAGGATCGAATCGAGGAGATCTCATCCCGGGACATGAAGGAAAGCAGGTCGGGCCTGTCGTTGGCCAGTATGGCCATCCCCTCCAGTCCTATGTGCTTGGTGGCGATTATGCCGTCCCCCGGGGCGAGATCGGCAGAGCTGTAACGGTAGGAGGTGGTCCCTATCATTGTACCCATCACTACCGGCTTTTCGTAACGATCGGTCATCTCCGTATGCCCACCTACCACGGCCACTCCTATCTCACGGCAGACCTGATCTATCTCCGCCATGGTCTTCTCGGCGAAGGCCTTTCCCATCGAGACCGGCACTATTAAGGTCACCACCAGATAGGCAGGATCCCCTCCCTTACAGGCTATATCGTTGGCGTTTACGTGGACCAGATACCGACCGGCTCCCTCCTCCGCCCCCACTATGGGATCGGAGGATACGGTCAGAAGAGCTCCCTCGGGCCACTCTATGAGGGCGGCGTCCTCTCCGATGCCGGGGCCTACTATGACCTCAGGCCTGGGAGCTCCGCAGTATCTTAATATCTGATTCTCCAGCTCCGCCGGAGGCAGTTTTCCAACCTGGTATTTCCTATCGGTCATGCTACTCATCTCGATTCCTCATGCTGTATATGCAGCCACAGTAATTCTGGCGATAGATCCCGAGACGACGGCTCTCTCTCACGGACCGTAGGAACCCGTCTCTCTTGCGCCATACCCGGTCCTCCCAGATAAGGCCCAATCTATCCGCCTCTTCTCTGCCGATGGAGTTTATAAGTTCCGGATCCTTATGGGGGCTTATGGTCAGAGTGGTGGTCAGACGATCGATGCCGATTCCAGAGGCCACCTCGGCTGCCGCCCTTAGCTGAACCCTGAAACAGACGGGACAACGCCGCCCCCCCTCAGGCTCACCCTCCAGCCCTCTCACCGCCTCGAACCAGGGATCGGTCAGATACCGACAGGGAGCCAGATTTCCGGAGTTACTCCTGGCAACGGCCTCGACCGCCTCTAACCTTCGGGTATATTCGCCTGCCGGATGGATGTTGCCACCGTAGAAGAAGCCGGTGACGTCGAACCCCTCCAAGACCAGCTCCGGCCAGGGAACGGTGGCGTCCGGACCGCAGCATATATGGAGAAGAATTCTTTTGGCATCACCAGTACTCATCGGGAGCCACCCCCTCCTTCAAGGTGGAGGCGAACACCATGAACCCGGTATGAGCGACCATGGAGTCTTCCGGACGAAGCCTCTTGGGATTGGTCTTCCAGTTTCTCTGAGAGGTCTCGGTAACAACCAGATCGGCACATCCGGCCTCCCTAAGGCTTTCCAGCACCATCTCGACCTGATTGACCGTGGGAACCAAGACGGCAAGCCGACCTCCAGGAGCCAGGGCAGACACGGCGGGCTCCACGATCTTCCAGGGACAACGCACGTCAAGGAACAGAGCGTCCAGATCCCTCTCTTGGAATCCCGTCTCCTCCACGTCGGCGACCTTGAAGAGGACCCGATCGTCCACCCCCCAGCGTCTACAGTTATCCATGGCGACCTTCTGATGATCCTCCCGGACGTCGTAGCTGTAGACCCTGCCCCCTGGGCCCACGAAATGGGCGAGAAATACCGTCATTCCTCCGGATCCGGAGCCACATTCCAACACGGAGGCTCCGGGCCGGATGTCCAACGAGGTCAGCAGAACTCCGGCGTCCTTCGGATAGACCACCTGAGTGACCCTGTGTATCTTTCGGCAGAAATCGGAGACGGTAGGCCTCACGACGAAGAACCTCTCTCCCTTCGTCGAGAGGACCTCGCCTCCGAAACCGGCGGCGAGTACGTCGTCGTGGCGGACGGCCCCCATCCTGCTCCCCAGGGATCCCCCTTTGGCGATACGAATCAGAAAAGAGTCTCCTTTTTTGTTAGAGGCCCAGAGCCTGACGTAGTCCCCCTCCTCTATGGGTTTAGCCATCCTATCCCCGAAGGAGTCTCTCCACCTCGGCCACCAGGCCTTCGGAGGAAAGTCCCATTGCCTCGTAAACATCCGAACTGGGCCCCGAGTCTCCGTAACGTTTGACTCCCATGAAGCTCCAACGTCCTGTCAGGCCGGCCTCGGCCGCTGCGGAGGACCATATCGAGCCCATGCCGGTCCTGGCACAGTGGTCCTCCAGGGCTATCACATTCCCGGTGGAACAGGCGTCCTTCAGAGCGTCCATGTCCACCTCAAGAGGACAGGACACTGCATAGACCTTGATCTCAATTCCCTTGTCGGACAGACGATCCGCCGCCTCCATAGCCTTCGAAGCCATGGCTCCCAGGGCTAGAACGGCACAGTCACCGCCGTCTCTCAGAAGGTGGGCATCGCCGTATCGGAAAGCCTCGTCTCCTCCGAAGAAGGGCTTGCCCTTGCCATCCGACAGGGGGTGCAGAGTGCTGCGTCCCATGGCTAGACACACGTTGCCCCTATCGGCCAGGGCCCATCTGGTTGCCCGATCCGCCTGATTGGGATCGGAGGGCACCACGAGCTTCCATCCGAAGGTATTGGCCAGGAGAGACACGTAGTCTATGCACTGATGGGTCATGCCGTCCTCTCCCACGTCCAGTCCAACATGGGTCAGTGCCAGCTTCAGGTTGCCGTGGTTTATGTCGTTGAGCCTCTGCTGGTTGTAGGCCTCGGCAAGACCGAAAACCCCGAAATCGGCCCATACGGGGATAACTCCGCAGCAGCTTGCGGCCCCGGCCACGGTGGCGGTAGAGTGCTCCTGTATTCCGCACTGGATGAAGCCATCAGGACAGGCCTTGGCGAAAGAGGCCGTCTTGACCGACCCTGCCAGATCGCAGTCGAATACCAGTATGGGAGTCCTACCCTCCACACCACAGTTAAGCGATCCCAGATCGGCCAGGGCGTTACCGAATCCGGAGCGGTTATCCACCTTTTCCTCTACCCCATAGGTCCTTGGAGAACCGATATCGATCGAAACGGCAGGTATCTCCAACGATCTTCCTCTATAGTGGACCCGATCGCCTAAAGAGGCGACCTCGACAAGGATATCGGGCTGGCCGAGTTCCTCCATAGCCTGACGGTACAGGTCTCCGGTGGCGGCTTTGCCGTGGTAGTCCGGGCGGTCCTCCATGAAGGAGACTCCCTTTCCCATCACGGTACTGCACAGGATGACCACGGGAACATCCATACCCCGAGCCTCCTCCATAGCGCGATATATGGAACGGAAGTCGTGACCGTCGGCCTCCAGTACTGCCCAACCGTCGGCCTTCCATAGAGCCTCGACGTTTACCGGCATGACGTCCTCGACCTTACCGGATATCTGGATATCGTTCATATCCACAAGCACGGTTATGTCCTTTATACCGTGGGCCACAGCTATCCGTCTGGCCTCGGCGATCTGTCCCTTGGGCTGCTCTCCGTCTCCCATGAGGACGTAAACGTGACGGTCGAGTCCCCTCTTCTTAAGGGCCAATCCGTAACCGACACCGGCGGAGAGTCCCTGTCCGAGGTTACCGCTGCCCCAGTCTATTCCCGGGATGGCCCTCTCCACGTGTCCCTGAAAGGCGCTGCCGCACCGTCTGAAATCGGCGACCGCCTCCAGGGGGTCCACGAAGCCGTTATGAGCCAACACCGCGTAGGCCGCCGGGGAGGTATGTCCGTGGCTTATCACCACGTAGTCCCTGTCGGTTCCGTCGCAGTTTTCCGGGGTCAAATCCGCCATATCGTAGGCCGCCAGGTAGAGCTTCATGCTCGACAGGGATCCAGCCGGATGACCGCTCTTGGCCCTGGCCACCATGGACACCGCCAACCCTGAACACCGTCGTGCGGCCTCCTCCATCTCGTTCAATTTAACGTCGTTCAAGTCGTACTTTACCATTCGTATGAATCCTCCTCGACGCAGCGGCGTCAAACTCTAACCCGAACGCCTCGGTCCGATAGCCAACGACCGGCTCGTTCTCGGTTGTCTCCCTGAAGCACCACCCCGGAATCCTCCACTGAGGATCCGCAGCCCAGGGCTTTTCTCAGCTCCTTGGCCACCGACTTCAGAGAGACATCGTCCAAGCCCAGTCCCTCAACCAGGGTCACCGTCTTTCCCCGTCGACCCTTTCTCTCTATTCTGAGCCCCGCTTTCCTCTCCCTTAGGAGATCCGAGACGTCGGAGGGAGAATCCTCTTTGGGTAACTCCTTATCGCTCGAAAGGGAATCATCCTCGAAACGAACGTCGAATCCCAGAGAGGCAGCGGCCTCGGCAAAGGCATCCTCCCCTGTGGGAAGCTCCTCCGCCAGGGGAACTTTGCGTTTCTTATCCCTGGCCATCAGCCTATATCATAGCCACCGGGAACACATTTTATCGAAAAATCCTCTCCCGGCTCGAACTGCACCGTCATGGACTGGCCTTCCTCCATGGACAACATCCTTTCGTACACCGCAGCGGCAACCTGAGCTCCCTCCAGATCGCTTGCCCCGGCGGTGTTACGCATCTCCTCTATCAACCTTCTGTCCAACATCTCTATCTATCAATCCCTTCAGTCCAGACGATGCCAACCGATAACGTCGATATCCCTATCGTCACATATGGATCGTATTTCCTCCTCGTCCTCGCAAGGATATTCGCAGGCCAACCCACAACTCGACGAAAGACTTCTGGGCACCGGAACGACCTTGACGTTGAGGCCCTTTTTACGAAAAAGCCGCTCGAACATTATAGCCATGCTGGTAACGTCGAAAGTGGCTAAACAGCGTATGACACACACCTCCCAACCTTTATCCAGGTCATGATAACGCCACCCCTGAAGGTAGGCAAGGATCGGGTTGAACAATTCCCTCGCCTGATCTATAATTTCAAAGAATAAGTTCTATAAAGGAGGTAATAAAGCCCCTCTAATACCGCCGTTTAGTATTTTGTTTCAGCTTTTATCCGTGTCGTTTCTAGGGACAATTCAAGTCGAAAGAAGAGGTGTTCGTCGATATGAAAGGTTTGGACAGGATCCTGTTGTCCAGGATGGGTCCTATAGTAGCGGGAATCGCCGTAGGGGTTCTGGCTCCCCTGTTGGTCCACTGGGGAAATCCAGGCAATATGGGAATATGCGTGGCCTGTTTCGAGAGGGATATAGCAGGCGCCCTGGGACTCCATAGGGCCGGAGTGGTCCAGTATCTCAGGCCGGAAATAATGGGAATAATACTGGGAGCCTTCATCTCCGCCATGGCCTTCGGAGAATACAGGCCTCGGTCCGGTTCGTCTCCGGTGGTCCGGTTCTTCCTGGGGATGTTCGCCATGATAGGAGCCCTGATTTTCCTGGGATGTCCCTGGAGAGGCTATCTCAGACTGGCAGGAGGAGACTGGAACGCCATATTCGGCTTGGCCGGTCTTTTCGTAGGCATAGGAATAGGCATATTCTTCCTCTGGAGGGGGTTCAGCCTGGGAAGAAGCCACTCGGAAGAGAGAGGCTCGGGACTGATGATGCCCCTGATGGCCCTGGGGCTTTTGGCTCTTCTCCTGATAGCACCTAAATTCGGGGCGGAAGGTTCAGGCCCCGTCTTCTTCTCCGCCAAGGGCCCGGGATCTATGTACGCTCCCTGGGCAATCTCCCTTATCGTGGGTTTATCCATAGGGTGGCTGGCCCAGAGAAGCCGGTTCTGCACGGTCGGTTCGGTCCGAGACCTTTTCATGCTGAAGGACTCCCACCTGTTCAACGGCATAATAGCCCTCTTGATCGCCGCGGTCGCCACTAACTACGCACTGGGACTGTTCAAACCGGGCTTCGCCGGTCAACCTGTGGCTCACACCGACGGCCTTTGGAACTTCCTCGGGATGGTTCTGGCCGGTCTGTCTTTCACCCTCGCCGGAGGCTGCCCCGGTAGACAGCTCATCATGAGTGGAGAGGGAGACGGAGACGCGGCGGTCTTCGTGCTGGGCATGGTGGCCGGAGCGGGAATAGCCCACAACTTCTCCCTGGCCAGCTCCCCGAAAGGCATAACCCCCTACGCGCCGGGAGCTTGGATAGTAGGGATGATATTCTGTCTGGCGATCGGCTTCATGATGCGCCAGAAGTTGGACTGAGGAGGGATCGCGATATGGCTTCGGAGACTACGGTAGACGCCAGAGGGCTTTCCTGCCCTCAACCTGTCCTGGAGACAAAAAAGGCCCTGGACAAGGCATCCTCTGACGTGGTGTCCATCCTGGTGGACACGGAGACGGCCAGAAACAACGTCGAGAGGTTCGGTAAGAGCAAGGGATGGTCGGCATCCTGGGAGGAACAAAACGGAGAGTACAAGGTCACGTTCTCCCGTAAGTAAAAGGAAGATAGAGAAGGACGATCGGCGAGGACGGAGGTGTGATTTCCGTCCTCGCCGATCGTGTTACCGTCGGTCCAAAGCGTTCCCTAGGTTTTCCAGGGTGCTTTCCTCCCAGGTTAGATCGTGCTGTCCGAACACCGCCGTGTATTTGAGGCCGCTCCCGGTCAACACTAGTGCTGCGGACTGACCCGACTCGACCAGGCCGTCTCTGACGGCATCCTTCAAGGCAGCCAGGGAGACCGCCGAGGCAGGCTGAACGAACAACCCCTCCATCGCCAGCTCCCTCTGGGCCTCCAGTATGGAATCCTCCGAAACCGCCCGGCAGCTCCATCCGTTCTCTCTGACGAGGCGAAGAACCTCGTTACCGCTGGGAGGAAAAGGATTCTCTATGGCATGGGCCACGGTGTGGGGAGAGTCAAACCTGTCCACCTTTGGACTTCCTTCCTCGAAGGCCCTTACGACCGGAGAACAGCCGTCGGCCTGAACCGCCATAAGCCTAGGCACCTTGTCTATCAGGCCAGATAGGAAAAATTCCCTGAACCCCCTGGCTATCCCTCTGAAGTTTCCTCCTGCGCTGACCGGTATCAAAACCCAGTCAGGCACGGTAAAGTTCAACTGTTCGCATATCTCGTAGGCGATGGTCCTCGATCCGGCAACCCTGAATGGGGCGTCGGAGTTGATGAAAGCTATATTTCTGTCCTTGGCGAGCCTGAGGCTCTCGTAATAGAGCCTGCCGTAGTCTCCATCCACCTTTATGAGCCTGGCACCGTACATGGCGATCGGCCCCAACTTCTCCCTGGGAAGCCCTCTTCCGACCAGGATAACCGTCTCCAGTCCGGCCTTGGCTCCGTATGCCGCCACGGAGGCGGCCATATTGCCGGTGGATACCGTGCCTATCCTGCTGTACCCCGACTCCAATGCGTGTATAACCCCTGCAAGGGTTCCCCTGTCCTTGAAGGACCAGGTCGGATTCGCCCCCTCGTTTTTCCCCCACAAGACGGAAAGCCCTAGCCGTTTTCCAATTCCGTCGAGCTTTACCAAGGGGGTGAAACCCTCTCCCAGGGATAGATCGGCCCTTCCGTTTGCGAAAGGGAAAAAGTCCTTGTATCGTTCTATCAGGGTCTCGCCGGGAACCCAAGGGCCCGGTCTGCTCCCGACGATCTCGGGCAGCTCCAGCGGACCGTCGCAACCGGGACAACGAAGCGCTTTTTCGTCGTCGACCTGCTCTCCACATCCGGTACATACCAAACTAACACCCATAATCCAAGTCCCTCCTAAGCTGTGTATCTATTGCCATGGCTTTTCGGATGGTAACATCGAGAAGAATCCCGTATGATTATACCGGAAGGGGATGTAGACCCGCATGAAAAGACAGGAAAAAGGGCTGGATGAGCTATCCTACAGGATATTTTTCGAGAGAACCTTCGACCCGATCTCCCTCTACGAGGTGGAGGCGGGGAAGGTTCGATTCATCGATGTAAATCCGGCCTACGAAGAGGTAATGGGGACACCGAAAGAGGACATCGTCGGAAGGACTTTCCTGGAGGTATGGCCCGACGTGGAACCCTGCTGGCACGACATCATCATGGAATGTCTCAATACGGAGGGGTCGGTGCACTGCGAGAGTTACTGCGCCTCCATAGGCAAGTACCTGGAAGCCATAGCCTTTCCGATTCTGCCGGACCGGGTATCGGTGATATTCCTGGACCGTACGAGATGGAAGAAATCGGACGAAAAGCTGAGGGAAAAACAAAAAGAACTCCTGGACTACAGGGAGGAGCTCCGTGAATTGGCAGCTCAGCTAACCCTGTCGGAGGAAAAGACGAGGAGATCCATAGCCGGACAGATACACGATTCCATAGGACACTCCCTGGTAACTTTACTACATAAGCTACAGTCCCTCAGGGAAAGGAGATGCTCCAAAGAGGAGCTCGACGACGCCATAGAATCGGTGGAGACGGTAATAGCCCAGAGCAGGGAACTGATATTCCAGGTCAGTCCGCCAACCCTCTACGATATCGGCCTCAACCCAGCCCTGGAATCCCTGGCAGAACACCTCTTGGCCCCTCAGGGAATAAGCTACGACTTCCAAGGAGGGAACCTCGTACACCAGGCGGACGACAGGATATGCGTCCTCCTCTATCAGATGACCAGGGAACTGCTCATCAACGTCATCAAACACGCCAAGGCATCCCACGTATCGATAAGGGTCCACAGAGGCCCGGGGAAGATACAGGTTGTCGTAGAGGACGACGGAATAGGCTTCCCCTCTCCCTTCACCTTCAAATGGGGAAAGCTGGATGGGTTCGGGCTCTTCAGCATCAGGGAGAGGCTTCACCCCATAGGGGGATCGATACAGATAATCTCCGAACCGGGCAAAGGAGCCACTGTAGCTATGACGGCACCTCTGAACATGCCGTCTCACGAAGAAAGAGGCGAACCTCTTGATACCGCTCATAATAGCTGACGATCACGAGCTGTTTCTGGAGGGAGTCAGGGACATACTCTCCAGAGAGGACGACCTGGACGTCCTGGCTCTGGCCAGGACGGGACAGGAGGCCCTGGAGCTCACACTACAGCACCATCCCGACGTGGTAGTGATGGACGTCACCATGCCGAAGATGAACGGCATAGAGGCCTCGAGGAGGATAAAATCCTCCTTGGAGGACGTCAAGATACTGGCCCTCTCAATGCACGCAGACAAAAGGCTAATAGCGGAGATACTCAAGGCGGGAGCATCGGGATACGCTCTCAAAGAGGGAAGCTCGGAGGAGCTGATAAGGGCCATACACATAGTATCCTCCGGAGAGACCTACCTGAGCCCAAAGATAGCTTCCATACTGATAAAAGACTATCTCAAGTTGCTGGACACGGCGATTCCGTCACAGGCCTCGCTGCTGTCCGACAGGGAAAGAGAGGTGCTTTCGCTTCTGGCTAAGGGATCCAGCACCAAGGAGGTGGCTTCCTCCCTACACATCAGCAAAAACACTGTGGACACCCACAGGAGAAGGATAATGGAAAAGCTGGACTGTGGAAACATAGCCGAACTGACCCGATTCGCCATAAGAGAAGGCCTCATAGACCTGGGATGACACCTACGTGAGCCTCCGACCACGAAAAACGTGATCGGAGGCTCACGTTTTTCGTTACCTGTGATTCACGGATACCTCGATAGTCCAGACGTGAAATCTAGATCATAATTATAACCGTAACGACGTTACGATAGTTAAAGACATAACTTTTAGTAGCTATAACGAACCGCTCTAAAGTGGTTTGAGGAGGCTCTGACAGGAAGGACATCGTAGAGATCCTGCAGAAGACCGAGGAAAAGGAGAGTCACGTCAATGAGACTTGAGATGGGTAATTTCCACGTGAAAGACATCGTCTTCGGAGACCGCACCTCCTACGCCGACGGAGTTCTCACCGTCGACAAGGAGGAGCTGTTGAGCTACGTGAAGGAGGAGGAACCGGGGATCACCACCGCGGATCTCAGGGTAGTCAAGCCCGGAGAGATGGTGCGACTCTGCCCCGTCAAGGAGGCCATCGAGATGAGATGCAAGGTCTCCGGGAAGAGCCAGGGCATATTCCCCGGGGTGACCTCTCCCATGGGCCAGGCAGGCCACGGCAGGACCCACGCCCTCAAGGGATGCAGCCTCATAGTAGTAGGAGAGCATATGGGCGGATTCCAGGACGGCGTTATCGACATGGGCGGGAAATACCAGGATCAGACCATCTTCGGAGACATGGTCAACCTCGTCCTAGTAGCGGACACCAACGAGGATTTCGAGAGGTTCGAACAGCAGAAGAAAAACAAGGCCCTCCGTTGGGGGGGGATGAAGCTCGCCGAGTACATCGGTCAGTGCGTCAAGGAGATGGATCCCGAGGACATCGAGGTTTTCGACCTTCCGGCCGTGACGGACAGGACCGCCGAGGTCGATTCCCTTCCCGGAGTCGTCTACGTCCTTCAGCCTCAGACTCAGATGGAGGCCATGGGATACAACACCCTCATCTACGGCTGGGACGGCAACCACATGCTGCCCACATTCATGCATCCCAATGAGCTTCTGGACGGTTGCATGATATCCGGCAGCTTCATGCCCACCTCCTCCAAGATCTCGACCTATGAATTCGGGGTAAACCCGGTGGTCAAGAGGCTTATGGCCGAACACGGCAAGACGATCAACTTCCTCGGAGTAATAATGGCGAACCTCAACGTCAAAATGAACGAGAAAGACCGTTGCGCCAAGATGATCGCTCAGATGGCCCACAACCTGGGAGCCACCGGAGCCATAGTAGCCGAGGAAGGCTACGGCAACCCCGACGTCGACTACACCGCCGCCTTGGTCGAACTGGAGAAGATAGGGGTCAAGACCGTCGGTATCTCCGACGAGGCCACCGGCAGAGACGGCGGATCTCAGCCTTTGGTATCGATGAATCCCATGACCGACGCTTTGGTCTCCACCGGCAACGTCTCCCAGGTCTACGAGCTCGAGCCCATGGAAGTCATAGGTGAGCTCGAGGCTCTTGCCAGAGACGGGAACTCCGGAGGCTGGGAGGGCTGTGTAAAACCCGACGGCTCGGCCACCATGGAGAACAACGGTATGTTCTGCTGCAACCATATCAGCGGCTTTTCCAGAAAAACCTGCGCTGAATTTTAAGGGGTGAAGAAGATGGCGCTGAAAGCAATTCACTACATAAACCAGTTTTTCGGTCAGGTCGGAGGCGAGGAAGCCGCCGACTCCAAACCCAGCTTCCATTCCGAGCTGGTAGGATGCTCCAACATGCTGAACCAGATGATGCCAGACGTAGAGGTAACCCATACGATCGTCTGCGGCGACAACTACGTGACCGGACACACCGACGAGGCCCTCGGAGAGATCATGTCGTGGCTCGAGAAGCAGGAGTTCGACATGTTCTTCGCCGGACCTGCCTTCATGGCTGGAAGATACGGAGTAGGCTGTGGCCTGGTATGCAAGGCTGTCAAGGAGAAATTCGACGTACCGGTCATAACCTCTATGAACGAGGAGAACCCCGGAGTCGAGCAGTTCAAGTCTGATGCCTACGTCTTCCATGGCGGCAGAAAGGCCACCTTCATGAAGGAAGACATGGAGAAGATGGCCACTTTCGCTGAGAAGATAGCTAAAGGAGAATCTCTCAAGCCCGCTTCGGAGGAAGGCTACTTCCCCAGAGGAGTCCGTTTCGAGATGCCCCATCCGGAGGGCAGGTTGGCCTCTGACCGAGTGGTGGACATGCTCATCAAGAAACTCGGAGGGGAAAGCTTCACCAGCGAACTGGTTATCCCCAAGATGGACAAGATTCCTCCGGCAACGCCTCTCAAGGACCTGAGCAAGGCGACCATCGCCCTGGTGTCCTCCAGCGGAGTCGTCCCGGTGGAGAACCCCGATCGGATACAGTCGGCATCCGCCACCAAGTGGGGAAAATACGACATATCCAAGCTGGATAAACTCCCAGAAGGAGTGTTCAAGACCATCCACGCCGGATTCGACCCCGCCGCCATGTGCGCCGTCCCCGACCGTGGTGTCCCGGTCGACGCCATGAGACACTGGGAGAGCGAGGGTAAATTCGGCAAGCTGTTCGACCACTATTACGTAACTGTAGGAACGGGAACAACCCAGGCCTACGCCGCCAAGTTCGGCAAGGAGATCGCCCAGGAGCTTAAGGATGCCGGGGTCGATGCGGTGGTCCTGACCTCCACCTGAGGCACCTGTACTCGTTGCGGTGCAACGATGGGAAAAGAGATAGAGCGCTCCGGAATCCCGGTCGTAGTCATGTGCAACTTAATCGACGTGGCCAAGACCGTGGGATCCAACAGAATGGTACAGACAGTGTCGGTCCCCTACCCCCTCGGGGACCCGGAGATGAGCCCCGAGGACGAATGGGCCCTGAGGAAACACAGGGTCGGCATCGCTCTGGACTCTCTCACCGACGAGATCCAGGAACCCAAGGTCTACCCGACTAAACTCTGACGAAGCCCCCCTTCCGGGAGAGGGAGGAGCCTTATCCCTCTCCCTTTTGCCTCGCTCCGTGTCGCGAGGGGATTTTTAACAAAAAACGGAAGGAGTAGAGAGAATGAGTGCCAAAAAAGACAACTCTGTCTTCGTCATATCCATGGGGATAACCATGGGAGTCGTTCTTTGGGGCCTGTTTTCCCCCGATAGCTTCGGAGCCTTTGCAGGAGGGCTTTTCAACGTTCTGACCGATAAATTCGGATGGGGTTATCTGCTTTCGATGAACCTGTTCGTCCTGTTCTGCATCTTCATAGCCACCAGTCGTTTCGGAAAGGTCAGGCTCGGTCCGGACGACTCGAGACCGGAATTCAAGACCATGTCGTGGTTTGCCATGCTTTTCTCCGCCGGTATGGGAGTCGGGCTGGTTTTCTACGGAGCGGCGGAACCTATATACCACTTCGGATCGGTTCCTTTCGGGGCTGAGCCCGGATCGGTCCAGGCCGCCAGAGACGCCATCAGGATATCCTTCTTCCATTGGGGGCTTCACCCCTGGGCGGGATATTCGGTCATAGCCCTTTCGCTGGCATTCTTCCAGTTTCGCAAGAACTCGCCCGGACT
The DNA here is from genome assembly GCF_021568855.1 of Dethiosulfovibrio russensis. NCBI lineage: Bacteria > Thermotogati > Synergistota > Synergistia > Synergistales > Dethiosulfovibrionaceae > Dethiosulfovibrio > Dethiosulfovibrio russensis. The sequence continues at coordinate 88,025 of NZ_JAKGUG010000004.1, forward strand.
CATCAGCAGCGTGTTCCTGCCCCTGGTAGGTGAAAAAGGAATAAAAGGCCCCTTCGGCAAGACCGTAGACGTCCTGGCGATCTTCGCCACCCTGGCGGGGATAACCACGTCTCTTGGGCTGGGGACCCTCCAACTTAACAGCGGCCTCAGCCAGGTATTCGGGATCCCCAAAAGCCTGATAGTACAGATAGCCATAATAGCCATTCTGGCTGTACTCTACACCGGCTCGGCTGTGATGGGAATCGAAAAAGGCATAAAGAAAGTGGCCGATTTCAATCTGCTCATATGCGGCATATTGATGCTTGCTCTGTTCCTGGTGGGACCGACTCTTCCCATAATAGAGTCGCTCATGACAGGGGTGGGAGACTATCTCTCCAACGTCGTCTCCGAGAGCTTCACCATGGCTCCCTACGGCGGAGAGTACAAAGGATTTTTGAGCAGCTGGACCCTGTACTACTGGGCCTGGTGGATTGCTTGGGCTCCATTCGTGGGATCCTTCGTGGCCAGAATATCCAGAGGCCGTACAATTCGAGAGTTCGTCGCTGGAGTTCTCATTGTCCCGGCCCTAGGAAGCTTCACGTGGTTCGCCATATTCGGAACCTCCGCTCTGGATCTGGAGATAACTAAAAACGTCCAGATCTCCCAGAAGATACTAGCCGATATGTCCACCGGCGTATTCGAGATGTACGCCAACTACCCCCTCGGAACGGCCATGTCGATACTAATGGTGGTGCTCATAACGACCTTCTTCGTAACCTCCGCAAACTCGGGAACATTCGTCCTGTCCATGTACTCTACCCACGGAGATCTGAACCCTCCGAAGAACAAGATGGCAATATGGGGAGTGCTTATGGCCGCTCTAGCGATCGTGCTCCTGATGACCGGAGGACTTCAGAACCTTCAGACCATATCACTGGCTGCCGCTCCACCTTTCGCCGTCATCATGGTGCTGGCCTGCTACTGCCTCTACAAGGCTCTTCTGAAAGAAGAAGCCGAAGGAAGACTGTAAAAAGACTCAAGCCAAGGGGGAGAGCAATCCAGCTCTCCCCCTTTGAAGAGGGTGCTTTACATTCCATTTTGGTGTAGAATCTTGCCGTGTCGCTACACTGGAGGGAATACTCTCCAAAGAGATTTGACAGGAGGTTTTAGACATGACAGCAATCAACACCAAGGAATTTTGCAAACTGATGAAACAGGAAGGCACGTTCATAGTGGACGTCAGAGAAGCTGAACAATACGCAGACGCTCACATAAAGAACGCATTCAACATACCGTCCGACGAGGTGGTCGAGTGCTCCGACGATCTTCCCAAGGACGAGAAGATCCTGGTCGTATGCGGAGACGGAGAGACCTCCAAGATCATAGCGGAAGAGCTCAAGGGAAAGGGCTTCGACGCTTCCTACCTCGAAGGCGGAATCGAAAAGGGCTGGAAGGCATTCAAACTTCCGACCGCCCATTCCTGCGCCACCTGAGGTTAGAATACAGATGTCTCCGGTTCGGAGACTTTCAGTTATGAAATCGATCACCATTTTTTGGCGGTCTATACTATAATAGTAGCGCGAAAGACGAGAGGGGTAGGGAGTTCCGACCCCTCTCGTCGTGAGATTAGAGATATATTCAAGGAGGTCGTTTTCTGTCATGTCACGTGTCGCAATCAAAGGATCAGCTTACTGTCTCCAGCACACCCCCGAGCTGGGACTCCACTACGGCAACACTCCCCACGTCGAGCGCCATTCTCACGGCGAGACCGATTACCTCAAGAAGCTCCCTGAGCACGCTCAGAGCTTCGAGGAGGCCAAGGACTACGCCCCCAACATGGCCTACATAGGCACCCTTCCCCTCGAGGACCTGGAGAATCAGGCCAAGCCCATGTACGAAAACCGCCTTTCCGGCGCCGACCGCTACGGAAAGTTCGGAGAGATAATGCCCGAGGACGAGTTCATCGGACTGATGGACATATGCGACGTCTTCGACCTCGTATGGCTCGAGAAGGACTTCGCCGCATCGGTGAAGAAAAAACTATCCGACCACAAATTCATGACCGAATCCATGCTGGCTCGTCTGGAGGAAGGCAGAGACAGAGCGGAGATAGAGGCCGACTGCGACGAGAAACACGGTGCCCTTCCACTCTATTTCGACGGTAAGATCGTTGGCTGCGTCAGGAAGGGACACGAGGTCGACGAGAACCTCAGCGCCCACGTCCTCCTGGAAAACATCGCCAGTAAATCCAGCGCGGTACTCTCCCTTCTCCACCTTCTTCAGAACACAGGTATGAAGGCCGAAGAGGTGGACTTCGTCATCGAGTGCTCCGAAGAGGGAGCCGGAGACATGTGCCAGAGGGCCGGAGGAAACTTCGCCAAGGCCATAGCCGAGATAGTGGGCTGTAAAAACGCCAGCGGATGCGACGTCAGAGGATTCTGTGCCGGACCGGTCAACGCCATGATAGCCGGAGCGTCCCAGGTCGCCGCGGAAGCTCGCTCCAACGTTGTCGTCCTCGCTGGAGGAGCGGTTCCCAAACTTTACATGAACAGCAAGGACCATGTGAAAAAAGAGCTCCCAGCCCTGGAGGACTGTCTCGGAAGCTTCGCCGTTTTGATCACCCCCTGCGACGGAGTCAGCCCAGAGATGCGTCTAGACGCCATAGGCAAGCACACAGTCGGAGCAGGAGCCTCTCCTCAGGCCGTAACCCAGGCTCTTACCTGGGAGCCCCTCCAGAAGGTCGGCCTCGACCTAGCCGACGTCGATAAGTTCGGGGCTGAGCTCCACATACCGGAGATAACCCTTCCTGCCGGAGCAGGAGACGTTCCTATGGCAAACATAAAGATGATCGCTGCTCTTGCCGTGATGAAGAAGTCCATAGAGAAGGCCAACATGATGAACTTCGTCAAGGAGAAGGGACTCCCCGGATTCGCTCACACCCAGGGACACATCCCTGCCGGAGCGCCCTTCATAGGCCAGGCAGCCGAATGGATAAAAGACGGGAAGATAAAGAGGGCCATGATAATAGGAAAAGGAAGTCTTTTCCTCGCCAGACTGACCAACCTGGCCGACGGAGCGTCCTTCCTGATCGAGACGCCCGCCTCTGCCGATTCCGTGGCGGCGGTGAGCAAGGACGACGTCAAGAACATACTTCTGGAGGCCCTCTCCGAGATCTCCGATTCCCTGACGAAGTAAGCAGGAAGGGGTATAACCTATGTCTGACGTTAAAAAACTGATCGGCGGAGCCCTTTCGGAAATAATCGAGGCGGCCCGCACCGGCGGTCCTAGGGTAAAGGTGGGACTGATGGCTCACGGAAGCGAGCACGGCCCGGAGGAGCTCGCCATAGGCGGAAGACTGGCTCAGCAGAATAACCAGAGCATCCAGGTGGTCATGATAGGCCCCAAGGTCGAGGGATACGACGATCTTCAGTGGATCGAGACCGATCCCTGCGACGCCGACATCGCCAAGGCTATGGAAACCGCCATATCAGATGGAACCATAGCGGGGGCGGTGGCACTCCACTACCCCTTCCCCATGGGAGTCACCACCATCGGAAGGGTGCTGACCCCGGCGAAAGGCAAAGACATGATAGTAGCGTCTTCCACCGGCACATCCGCCATAAATAGGGTCGAAGCCATGATAAGAAACGCCATCTACGGCATAGCCACGGCCAAGGCCATGGGCAAGACGAATCCGACGGTGGGAATACTGAACGTAGAGGGAGCCCAGCTGGTATTCAAGGCCCTCAACAAGCTCAAGGAAAACGGCTACGACATCACCTTCGGAGAGAGCCTAAGAGCCGACGGAGGATCGGTCCTAAGGGGCAACGACATACTGGCCGGAGCGGTGGACGTCTGCGTATGCGACACCCTCACGGGCAACGTCCTGATGAAGATGTTCTCCTCCTTCAACACAGGAGGATCCTACGAGGCCCTCGGATGGGGTTACGGTCCCTCCGCAGGAGAGGGATGGAGCAAGGTAATATCCATCATCTCCAGGGCATCCGGAGCTCCCGTCATAGCCAACGCGGTAGCATACAACGGGGAGGTCGCCAAGGGAGAACACTCGGAAAAGGTCGCTTCCGAGGTCGCCGCGGCGAAGAAAGCCGGACTCGAGGACATAATAAAGGGCGTACTCCCCAAGCCGGAATGCTCCGAGGAAGTAGTGGCGCCTCCGGCAGAGCCTACCGATGAGGAAATCCACGGAGTGGACGTTCTCTCCATAGAGGATGCCGTAAGAGAGCTCTGGAAAAACAAGATTTACGCAGAGTCGTCCATGGGATGTACCGGACCGGTGGTCAAGCTACCGGGCAAACACATGGAAAAGGCCAAAAAGCTACTCGCACAGGCCGGATACCTGTAAACAGTCCACAAAAGACGAAAGGGCCTCCTCAGGAGGCCCTTTTTGTATGGGATCCTCTGTCGATACTGTGATATAGTGACGAGGGTAAGGATCAAAGGAGGGAACTCATATGAAATCGACTACAGATAGGATAAAGGAACTGATCGAGGCCACAAGAGAACGCTGCATGGACCATTACCGCCACATACACCGTCACCCTGAACTCAGCTACCAAGAGGAAAAAACTGCGGCATACATAGCCCAGGTACTCGAGAAACTGCCTATGGACAAGATCAAAAAAGGAGTTGGGGGACACGGTCTAACCGCTCTCCTAAAGGCCAACCGTCCCGGACCGGTGGTGGCTCTCAGGGCGGACATAGACGCCCTGAACATCCAGGAAGAGACGGGTGTGCCCTTCTCATCCGAAAACCCTGGGGTAATGCACGCCTGCGGACACGACTCCCACACGGCAATGCTCCTTACCGCGGCGGAAGTGCTCTGCTCCATGAAGGACGACCTGGCGGGAGCGGTTAAATTCGTGTTCCAGCCCGCCGAGGAGATGACCCCCCGAGGAGGGGCTCAGGGAATGATAGAGGATGGAGCCCTCGATAACCCCAAGGTCAACGCCATCATAGGCATCCACGTATGGCCGACCCTGGCGACCGGCACGATGGGAATACAGTCCGGAGCGGTATCGGCCTCATCCGATCATCTCAAACTGACGGTCACAGGCAAATCCTGCCACGGATCCATGCCCAACCAGGGAGTGGACGCCATAGTCGCAGGATCGTCGGTCGTCATGGCGCTACAGACCATAGTCTCCAGAAACGTAAGCCCTCACGAGGCGGCTGTCATAACCCTGGGGACTGTCCACGGAGGGGATCGCTATAACATCGTGCCCAGTAGGGTGGACTACGACGGCACGGTAAGATGCTTCAGCCAGGAGATTCACGAAAAGCTACCTTGTTGGATCGAGAGAACCGCTACCCACGCGGCACAGGCTATGGGAGCGGAGGTGGAGATCGACTACCAGAAGGGCTACCCCTCCACCATGAACCACCCTGAGATAGTCGAGATATGCAGAAACGCGGCGGGGAAGATCCTCCCCGAAGACGGCGTGCTGCCCCCTCTGCCGGTTCCTCCCGGAGGCGAGGACTTTGCCTTCTACACCCTGAAGGTCCCAGCTACCTTCGCCTGGCTCGGATGCCGCCCCGAGGGAGTTTCCCCGGAAGACATGCCGGCACTGCACAACGATAAATTTCTGCCCGACCCGAAGAGCTTTCCCTTGGGGGTAAGCTATCTGGTACAGAGCGCCGTTGACCTCTTGGAGGCGCCTTTGGAGGACATAAAATGACAACGGCTAAAAAAGAGATCCTCTCCCGTATGATCGAAAGGCGCAGGGATTTCCATCGCTATCCGGAGACGGGATGGGCCGAGTTCAGGACGACCGCCGCCATCGCCACTATTATGGAATCCCTCGGCTGGGAAATCCAATTCGGAGGAGACTTCATTGACCCCGAAACGGTCATGGGAAGAACCATAGACCCCGAGGTCGAGATGGAACGGGCGATATCTCAGGGAGCCGATCCGTCCATGGTGAAGAGGACCGGCGGCTACACCGGTCTAAGCGCGGAGCTTAACACAGGGCGCCCTGGCCCCACCACCGCCCTGAGATTCGACATAGACTGCGTCGACACCGACGAGACCTCCGCATCGGATCATCTTCCGGTCCAGAAAGGCTTTCGATCCCAAAACCCCGGATGGATGCACGCCTGCGGTCACGACGGACACACAGCCCTCGGACTGGCCTTGGCCGAAACCCTGACCGCCCAGAGGGAAAATTTTTCGGGCAAGATACGGCTGCTCTTCCAGCCGGCAGAGGAAGGAGTCCGAGGAGGCTACGCCATGACCCAATCGGGACTTCTGGACGACGTGGACCGATTCGTGGCCCTCCATCTGGGACTGGGCCAGCCGACGGGAACTATCTTCGGAGGGGTAAGAGGATTCCTCTGCACCACCAAATTCGACGTGGACTACACCGGCTCCGGGGCCCACGCAGGAGGAGAGCCGGAGAAGGGAAAAAACGCGCTCCTCGCAGCGGCGACAGCGGCTCTGAACCTCCATGCCATAGCTCCCCACTCGGGAGGGATAACAAGGCTCAACGTAGGAGTCCTCAACGCCGGAGAGGGAAGAAACGTAGTACCTCCCAAAGCTCACATGAAGATAGAGACCAGAGGAGAGACCAATGACATAGCAAACTACGTCTACGATAGAGCAATAAAAGTCCTCTCCGGAGCGGCCACCATGTACGACGTAGGTATTTCCGTAACAAAACGGGGAGAATCCATAGTAGCGGAAAGCGACCCGGAACTGGCCGATCTGGTGGTCCAAGCGGCTGAAAGCGTCCCCGGCGTATCCTCAGCCGAGAGATTCCGCAGGATGGCCGGAAGCGACGACGCCTGCTGGATGATGCAGAGGGTGCAAAGCAAGGGAGGTCTGGCCACGTATATCGGACTGGGAGCAACCACCGCCGCAGGACACCATAACGATCGATTCGACTTCGACGAGAAGGCTCTGCCCATAGGTCTGGATATTCTGAAAAAACTCACCCTTAAACTAAACAAAATCTAAACCATCAAGAAAGCAGGGACTCCGAACAAAGTCGGAGTCCCTGCTTTCTTGATGTGAGATATAACTAAAGCACCTCCTTGACAAATCATACTACCTAAGTTAGTGTATTCGAACTGAATGGAGCGACTAAGCTGCAAGGGAGGTGAACTTTGATTATCAAAAAGCTTATGTCGTCAAAAACTAACACTTTAAAATAGGGAGGATGTAAAATGTTCTGCTTCGATAAAAAAAAGGTCTACTCCGTTTTTATGGCAGCTGCCATCTGCGTCGCCACGGCAGCGACCGGCGCTCAGGCTCACGATTTCTGGGTAAACGCCCATAACCCCGAGGGAAGCACGATCAAAGCGGATATCGGTTACGGCCACGACTTCCCTAACCCCGAGACTATCCCGGAAGGAAGAACCCATCTGTTCAACCCTCTCTATCTCGTAACCCCTGAAGGCAACGTGGACATGGTTCAATCCGGAGAAAACTTCTCCTATACGGTGGAGAAGAAGCTGGACAAAGGCAGCTATATCGTGGCTGGAACCTACAAACCCACCTATTGGTCGAAAGGCCCCGACGGAACCTGGACTCAGACCAACAGAAAACAGCGTCCCGACGCGGTTCACGCCGAGGAAGCCATAATGTACGCCAAAACTATCCTCAACGTGAACGGATCTCAGGACGAGAGCCTTATAACCAAGCCCCTCGGCCACAGGCTCGAGATCGTTCCTCTTAAGAATCCGGCGAAGGTCCATGCCGGAGAGACCTTCCCTGTTCAGGTTTTTCTCGACGGCAAACCCCTCAAGCTGGCCAAGCTGGAGGCGACATTCGATGGTTTCTCCAGCAACAAGGAGCACAAGGCCTTCGTAGGACGCTGCGATCTCAAGGGAAGAATCGACATCGTGACCCTAAAAGACGGTTACTGGTTCAGCGAGGTCACCCACATCATAGAAAACGAGGATAAATCTATCTGCGACGAGGTAATCCTGGTAGCCACTCTCACCTTCGAGGTAGAGAAATAACCGTTGCAAAAGGCGAGAACCTGTTATAAAATACTCTTCGTCCAAGCACGGTCCCTTCGTCTAGTGGTCTAGGACGCCGGGTTCTCAGCCCGGTAACAGGGGTTCGAACCCCCTAGGGACTGCCATGTAAATGTCAGAGAGGTCGGATCTTTTCCGACCTCTCTTTTTTTTTCACCGACATGTTATCAAGGATAAGACCTACGATATTTCTATTGATTTAATTTGTTCGATAGGATAGCATCCTCCTATAGCCAGCGCTAAAAGGGCTGATCGGAGGTAGGAAATGAACCGAGAGATAGGGATAAACGAGATATACGGCTTCACCATAGGACACGACCAGGACATCCAGAGAGCTACAGGGCTCACGGTGATCATCTGTCCCGAAGGCGCATCTGCGGGAGTCGACGTCAGGGGCGGCGCCCCGGGAACCAGGGAGACCGACCTGCTGAACCCCACCAACCTGGTAGACAGAGTCCACGCCGTGATGCTGGCGGGAGGAAGCGCATTCGGACTGGACGGAGCCTCGGGGATCATGAGATACCTCGAGGAAAAGGGAATCGGTTTCGACGTAGGGGTTACCAAAGTTCCCATAGTCTGCGGAGCGGTACTGTTCGACCTGACTGTGGGAGACTGGAAAACGCGTCCCGACGGAGAAATGGGGTATAGAGCCTGTCTGAACGCCTCAAACCAAAGCTGCCCGAGAGGAAACGTAGGTGCCGGAACGGGAGCCACAGTAGGAAAGATACTCGGCATGGAAAGAGCCGTTAAAGGCGGTCTGGGAACCTGTGCCCTTCAGATAGGGGACGTAAAGATAGGCGCCATAGTAGCGGTAAACTGTCTCGGAGACGTGATCGACCCATCTGACGGAACAGTCGTGGCCGCCTGTAGGACCGATTCGGGACCAGGTAACACCGAGGATATTTTAACTCAGTCCTTGGGAGAGAAGAAAAACCTTTTCGCCGGCAACACTACCATAGGTGCCATACTGACGAACGCCGAGCTGACAAAAGCCCAGGCAACGAAAATAGCGTCCATGGCCCAGAACGGATACGCAAGGACCATGAGACCTGCTCACACCCTTTTCGACGGAGATACCATATTCGCCATGGGAACCGGCGAGGTTCAGGCGGACATAAGCTCCCTGGGAGCGATCGCAGCCAGGGTTATGGAGAGAGCCGTGATCGCCGGAGTCAGATCGGCCCGAGATCTATGCGGAGTACCTTCAGCAACCGGAGGACATCTCTAAAAAAGTAAGGGGTTTCGGAGGATGAACCTCCGAAACCCCTATGCTTTGGACTAGGCCTGGATATCCAGATTGCCTCCGAGTCCCATGGAGGCCATCATCTCCTGGAGCATCTGCCCCTGGGTCTCGGCAAGATCCATGGCCTTTTTCTGAACGGCGAAACCGACCTTGACGGCGGTCTCAGCCTGCTTCATTCCGGACACGCTCTGAACCATACCCATATCCATGTGCCTCACCTCCTAAAAAGAGTTCGTCCTATTATCTGTTTCGGATATAACCGAAAGGGACATAACCCCGGCCTCTCAGGAAGGATCAAATCTCCTCGAGTATCCTGAAGAGAGCGTCCTTGAAGCACTCGCTCAAGGTAGGATGAGGGTGGACTGTATAGGCCACCTCTTTTACGGTCAAACCTCTGTCGACCGCTAACGCCGCCTCTGATATCAGAGTAGCCGCCTCTGGACCTATTATATGAACGCCCAGCATCCTGCCGCTTTCACGATCGGCCAGAACCTTTACGAATCCGTCGGAGCGATCCATAGCCAGAGCCATACCGTTGGCGACGAAGAACACCCTGCCCACCACGAAATCCAGACCTCTCTCCGTGGCCTCCTCCTCGGTGAGCCCTACTGAAGCTATCTCAGGATCGAAGAAGATACAGGATGGAATTGCGTCGGGGTTTATCCTGTATTCCCTGCCAGCCATACGCTCCACCGCGGATAAAGCCTGATATTCCGCCAGATGAGCCAACATCGCTCCGCCGGTGCAGTCGCCTACGGCATAGACTCCCGGTACCGAGGTTTCCATGAACTCGTCTACCTCTATCCCCTTATCGGTAAAGGCTATGCCACTCTCCTCCAGGCCGTAACCCTTCAGGATCGGGACCATGCTGGCCGCCAATATGAGCCTGTCGCAGCCGATCTCTATCGACTCTCCCTGGGCTTCTCCGCATACGGTCAACCTGCCATCCTCTCGGACGACCTTTCCGATGCGGAAGAAATCCACGGTGGGTATCTTCCTTTTTTTGACCAGTTGCTTGACTTTCTTCTTTATCTCGCCGTCGCTGCGTCGAAGGATTTGATCCGAGTGTTTGAGCAAAGTCACGTCTTTGCCCATCTCCTTCAATATGCCGGCAAGCTCGACCGCTATGACCCCGGCACCTACGACGGCGACCGACTTGGCCCCGTCCTCGAAGGAAGGATCCCAGAGAGCTCTGTCCGTGACCGCCCAGTCGCCTCCGACGATCCCTTCAAGATCGCTTCCGGGAAAACTCAGAGGTCGGGACATCGCTCCCACCGCGATCAAAAGCCTCTTGGACTCCAGGATAACCTCGCCTTTTTCGGTGGTCACGGAAATCCTTTTGACCTCTTGGGACACGTCCGTTATCCGCCCCTCCCCCTCTATAACTTCGACGGAAGAGCGATTCATAAGAGTGGATACTCCCTTTCGGAGTTTATCCACAACCTTCTCCTTTTTCTCCCACATGGCATCCAGGGGACCGAGCTTTCCGACCACATCGGAATAGTAGGATTTAGTCGGGATACAGCCTCTGTTGAGACAGGTTCCCCCCAGTCGGTCCTTCTCCACCAGCGCGGTCTTGAATCCCTCTCGGGAGGCGAGCTCGGCAGCTCTGTAGCCACCGGGCCCTCCTCCCAGGATAACGAGGTCGTAAACCATATAACGCTCCCTAACCTTTGTCCTCGGTCCAGCGGAGAATCGGCTTCCTCGCCGCCCGAGTCTCATCGAGTCGGGAGACCACCGTAGTATAGGGAGCATCGTGAAAAATCTCCGGTTTCTCCTTGGCCTCCTTGGCTATCTCGATCATGGCGTCGACGAATCTATCCAGCGTCTCCTTGCCCTCAGTCTCGGTGGGCTCGACCATCATAGCCTCGTGGACGATGAGGGGGAAGTATATCGTCGGTGGATGTACTCCGTGATCTATCAGCCTCTTGGCCATATCAAGGGTGGATACGCCGTTTTCATCGTGCTGTTTCTCGCCGGATATGACGAACTCGTGCTTACAGGGCACGTCCGAAAAAGGTATATCGAACTCTCCTTCGAGCTTCTTCATTATGTAGTTGGCGTTCAGGACGGCGTTCTCCGAGGCCGACAAAAGTCCTTCGGCTCCCATGGACATTATGTAGGCGTAGGCCCGCACCAGGACCCCGAAATTACCGTAGAAAGACCGGACCTTTCCTATACTATCAGGAAGATCGAAATCCAGGGAATAGCCGTCGCCCTTCTCCACCACGACCGGAGTCGGCAGAAACGGCAGAAGCCTCTGGCTGACACCGACCGGTCCAGACCCGGGTCCTCCTCCTCCATGAGGGGTGCTGAAAGTCTTATGGAGATTTAGATGGAGTACGTCGAATCCCATATCCCCCGGCCTAATCTTGCCCAGGATGGCGTTGGCATTAGCCCCGTCGTAATAGAGCAGACCACCGGCACCGTGAACGATCTCGGCGATCTCCAGGATGTCCTTTTCAAACAGACCCAGGGTATTCGGGTTAGTCAGCATTATACCGGCGGTATCCTCGCCCACCACCGCCTTGAGAGCCTCTATATCCACGTTGCCTCTATCGTTGGATGCCACCTCTACCACGTCGTATCCCGCGACGGAAGCGGTAGCGGGGTTGGTCCCATGGGCGGAGTCGGGAACTATTATCTTGGTTCTCGTTCCCTCGTCTCCGTTTTTACGGTGATAGGCCTTTATCAGGAAAACCCCGGTAAGCTCTCCATGAGCTCCTGCCGCGGGCTGAAGGGTCATGCCGGCCATACCGGTTATCTCGCATAGCATGGTCGACAGATCGTACATTAGCTTTAGAGCTCCCTGAACGGTCTTCTCCGCCTGAAGTGGGTGGATGTTGGAAAAACCGCACAGCCTAGCCGCGTTTTCGTTTAGCTTCGGGTTGTACTTCATCGTACATGAACCCAAAGGATAGAACCCCTCGTCCACACCGAAGTTCAGCTGGGACAGGTTGGTGAAATGGCGTACTACGTCGACCTCGGATACCTCGGGAAGAGAAGGATCCTCGGATCGGCGAAACGACTCGGGCAAAAGGGTAGAAGGGTCTCCCGGAACATCGCACCGGGGAAGGGACACTCCGACACGGCCCTTACGACTCTTCTCGAATATGAGTTTTTCCTGGCTGAGCATCTCTCTACTCCCCCCTCGCTACCGATACGAAACGGTCTATCTCGTCTTTGGTTCGTTTTTCCGTAACTGCCACCAGCCAGGCATTTTCCAGCTCGGGATAGTCGTTGGAAAGATCGTAGCCTCCGATCATACCCTCAGAGAGGAGCCTGTCGTTTATCGACCTGGGAGCCTCATCGGAAAAGACCACGAACTCCCTGAAGAAGGGCCCGTCGAAGGCGGAACGGAACGATCCGGTCTCGATAAGCCTCTCCTTTCCATAGGCAGCCTTAAGAAGAGACTGGCTCGCCGCCTCTTTCATGCCGGACAGTCCCATAAGGGACATATGCACCGCCGAGGCTAGGGCGTTCAGGCTGTGATTCGAACATATGTTGGACGATGCCTTCTCTCGACGGATATGCTGTTCTCTGGCCTGAAGGGTCAGGACATAGCACTTCTTACCGTTGCGGTCCAAGGTCTCCCCCACTATTCGCCCGGGCATCTTGCGCATCAGTTTCTGAGTCGTGGCGAAAAATCCGAAATGGGGGCCACCGAAATTCATTGCGTTTCCAACGCTCTGACCGTCACCTACGACCACGTCGGCACCCAACCTGCCGGGAGCTTCAAGGACCGACAGAGCCAGAAGATCCGACACAGCTATGAACAGGGCCTTGACGCTGTGGGCCTCGTCGGCCAGGGCTTTCAGGTCCTCCAGGGAGCCGAAGAAATTGGGGGACTGGACTATAACGGCAGCGACCTCGTCGGAGAGGTTACCTTTGAGATCCCCCATGTCCAAAGTACCGTCGGAATAGCCGATCTCCTTGACCGTAATCCCTCTGAGACTGGCATAGGTCTCCAGAACGGCTCTCCCATGAGGATGGACCGATCGAGCGACCAAGACCACGTTCCTCTTGGTGGAAGCGCAGGCCATGAAGGCAGCCTCTGCTATCGAACTGGCCCCGTCGTACATGGAGGCATTTGCGACCTCCATACCTGTGAGAGAGCAAACCATGGACTGATACTCGAATATGGCCTGTAGGGTCCCCTGGCTGATCTCGGGCTGATAGGGCGTGTAACTGGTGGTGAATTCCTCCCTGGAGATGATGTGATCCACCACCAGGGGAACGAAATGATCGTAGACCCCGGCTCCGAGAAAACACGTTTGGGAACAGGCGTCGACGTTTCTTCCTGCCAGCTCGTTGAGATGCTTCATCAACCCCATCTCCGACATTGGTTCTGGAAGATCGAGCTTTCCGTCCAATACTGCGGAGGCGGGAAGATCGGAGAAGAGATCGTCTACCGACCCTGCGCCGATGGTCCTCAACATCTCCGACCGTTGGTCATCGGTATTCGGTATATATCTCATATCTTCCTCCGACTCCCGACTACTCCAGCCCTTCGCAATAGCTACGATAGGCCTCTTCGTCCATCAGACCGTCCAACTCGGACAGGTCACTCAGTTCCACCAAGGCTATCCAACTCCCGTAGGGATCTTCGTTGATCTTCTCCGGCGAGTCCTCCAGATCCTCGTTGATCTCGGCTATCTTTCCGGAAGCAGGAGAGTAGACGTCGTTGGCTCCCTTGACGGACTCGACCACGCAGAGATCTCCTCCGGCCGACACATCCTGACCAACCTCTGGAAGCTCTACGAATACGATATCTCCCATGGCGTTTTGAGCGTAATCGGAGATGCCTACGTAGCCCTTCTCTCCCTCTACCTTTATCCACTCGTGCTCCTTGGTGTACTTAAGTCCCGCTTTGATCTCGGCCATGACGTAATCCTCCTCTACTTTTTATAGTTTTTTCTGTAAAAAGGCTTCTTGACGACTTCCGCCGCCTTATCCTTACCTCTGATCACGACGTTCATCTTTCCTCCGACCTCGGTGGAGCCGGCTTCCACCAGGGCAAGGGCTATGTTTTCCTCCAATGTAGGAGAATAACCACCGGTCGTAACGTGACCGACCTCTCGACCGTCGATCGATACGGGATAACCGTGGCGGGGAACCCCTTTATCCACCATCTTCAGTGCGACGGTTTTTCTCGGAAGGCCTTCGGACTTCATTTTTCTCAGAGCCTCGGCCCCTATGAAATCCGAGCTATCCAGCTTTACGAAGAACCCCAGTCCGGCCTCCAGAGGGGAAATATCCCTGTCTATCTCATGACCGTAAAGAGGGAGACAGGCCTCGAAACGCAGGCTGTCTCTGGCCCCAAGCCCTATCGGCAATATACCGAAAGACTTTCCCGCCTCCATAATGGCGTTCCAGACCTTAGAGCCCTCTTCCCAGTCCACGTAGACCTCGAAACCGTCCTCTCCGGTATAACCAGTACGGGAGACAAGTGCCTTTACCCCGGCTACGGTGACGTTCTCCTTGAAGAAGAAAAAGCCTATCTCCGACAGATCGACGTCCACTATGGTCTGAAGGATCTCCTGAGCCAAGGGCCCCTGCAGGGCGACCTCGGCCGTAGAGGGAGAAGCGTTCTCGGCCTTGACGTCTCCCGAAAGATGGGACTCCACCCACTCGAAATCCTTGTCTACGTTGGACGCGTTGACCACCAGCAGGAACCTGTCGTTCGATGCCTTATAGACGAGCAGATCGTCGACCACTCCTCCCTCAGGGTAACACATCATGTTGTACTGGACCTGACCGTCGCACATGACGGATATATCGTTGGAAACCAGGCTCTGCACGAAGGGAAACGCGTCGGGACCGGTGATCCAGAACTCTCCCATATGGGAGACGTCGAAAAGACCGGCCTTGGTCCTGACGTTTCGGTGCTCGTCTTTTATTCCCGGAGCGTAATGCACCGGCAGATCCCATCCCCCGAAGTCGACCATCGTCCCTCCTAATGCGACGTGATCTTGAAACATTGGAGTCTTCATTTTAATCTCACCTCCACTGCTCTCGACCGCCTCTGGCGGTACGACGAGGGGTTTTTCCTCGGGCCCTGAGGAAAAACTCCACCTCCGGCCCATTGGCCGGACTATTCGTTTTTATAAACAGATATCGAGATAGGAAAGACCTTCCCGATCGACTGTTCGGTCCAGCAAATTCGGACTCATCAAGGTCGTCGGTTCCAAGGTCATGGATGGAGGAAAAATAAAGGCAACCTGGATCCTGACGACAAAGCAAAAGAGATTCTCTGTCGCACAGCCCCGAGGCAGCGTCTTTCAGAGGTCCGTCCAGCAGAGGTCCTTTTGCCTGAGAGTTTCGGCTCTAAGCCTTGCCCCTTCGGCGTTCGAATATATCGAACTCTCCCACTGCCTTCATCCGGAAACGAAGTGTCTATAGACCATATACATCGCCTAGGGGTCGTTCGTCAAGTTTGGCTAAAGCTTCACAAATAATAATACAAAATACAAAAAAGAGGCGAAGGACACCCTCCGCCTCTAAACCGTCTATTTCGTCTTCAAAGTACCGTCCGACTCGAAATCGTCCAAGGCCCTGCTGACGACCTTCGCCAGCCCTATTAGGGCGATGAGGTTCGGAAGGACCATCAGACCGTTGAACATATCGGCCAATTCCCACACAAGACTGACCTTCAATGTTGCGCCTAGAACTATGAACAACATGACCAGGATCCTGTAGGGGGTCAGCCCCTTGGAACCGAAGAGGAACTTTATGTTGGCCTCTCCGAAGAAATACCAGCCTATTATCGTGGAGAAAGCGAAGAACAGGAGGCAAATAGCGATGAAGGGATTCCCGAAGGAACCTAGCCCCAGCTCGAAAGCCCTCTGGGTCAAAGCTATACCGGTAGTCTGACCATCGATAGCACCGGTAGAGAAGATGACCAAAGCGGTCATGTTCAAGACTATGAAGGTATCGATGAAAACGCCCATGATAGCAACCAGTCCCTGCTGGGCCGGATGTTTCACCTTGGCGACGGCGTGAGCGTGAGGGGTGGAGCCCATGCCAGCCTCGTTGGAGAACAGCCCCCTGGCCACACCGTAACGGACCGCTTCCTTGACACCGACTCCGATAAGACCGCCGGTAGCAGCTCTGGGGTCGAAGGCACCCACGAAGATCATCTTAACGGCGGGGATAAAGTTGGCCGCCTGGGTTATCAATATATAGAGACCGCCGAGAAGGTAAAGGACGGCCATGATGGGAACTACCTTTTCGGTAAAGGAGGCTATGCGTCCGATCCCGCCGAAGAAGATCAACGCACCCAAGATGGCGACGCCTATTCCCACATAGAGAGTCGGAATGCCAAAGGCACTGTTGAAGGCATCGGCTATGGAATTGGACTGGACCATATTGCCGATGAAGCCCAAAGCAAGGATTATCGTTACCGAGAAGAATCCGGCCAGCCATTTGCTACCGAATCCATCCCTTATGTAGTAGGCGGGACCGCCTGTTACCTGTCCATGGTCGTCCCTGACCTTGTAGGTCTGAGCCAGAACGGCTTCTGCGAAGATCGTGCCCATACCGAAGAAAGCGGCGATCCACATCCAGAAGATGGCGCCTGGTCCACCGGCTGCTATAGCAGTAGCGGCACCGGCAAGGTTCCCCGTACCTACCTGAGCGGCGATAGCGGTAGCCAGAGACTGAAAGGACGTCATCCCCTCGGCATCGGCCTTCTCGCCGCAGAGGGTCAAACCTCCGAAGGTCTGTTTGATAACCGCACCGAACTTCCTGATCTGGACGAAACGAAGCCTCAGAGTGTAGTAGAGACCGGTACCGCAGAGGAGCACGATAAGAAGTTTACCCCAGAGAATTCCGTTGATTGCCTGCACGATGCTCATAAGCTGATCCATAGTAGAAACCTCCTCGTTCCACGAAAGAATATATTAAGTCATTTTTTGTAACCATTCAGTATCTTTTTGTTTCATTGACACTCCCCTCTCTTTTTTTACATAAAAATCATGATAGCAGAAAACGACTGAATAGCCCTCTTTTATTCGTCGTTTTCGCCTTCACTTTCTGTATTCTACACCCACTGGAATGAAAAAAGAACCGTATATTCCATCCATGAGAAAGTCTTGCTTTGGCATAATTTCATTTTTGCCGCAAAATTTAAAAGACACTGATGATTGAAGAAATTAAAGGAGCCTCATCGGCAAAAAGGGAGGATATGTTCAATTTAGTTCTCGAAGAATGAGGGTTTTGACGAACGAAAAGGACTATAGTATACTGTCACCCATAAAAAAAGGAGAGAGACCCCAAAGGGCCTCTCTCCTCTGTAACAGCTGCGATCCGCGATGTTTCTCTTGATTTGAGCTCGACGACTAGTCCTCGTCTTTGAAGACCGTCTGCTCGGAGACCTCTGTCTCCAGGGCAACGAGGGCCTTGTCCACGAGGTGACGACGAAGAGCCTTCTCGTCCTCAGGAGACATATTGGGATCTCCCAGAGGGTGAGGTATGGCGACGGTGGGAATGATCCTGTTGGCACCGACGCTGAGGGAGATCGGGACGATGGTGGCCATGTGAACCACGGGGACGTCGGCGGTCTCCTCTATAGCCTTCACGAGCGTTGCACCGCAACGCGTGCAGGTTCCTCAGGTGGAGGTCAGGATAACGGCGTCTACGCCAGCTTCCTTCAGCTTGTTCCCGATCTCTACGCCGAACTTCTTGGAGTTGGCCACGGCCGTACCGTTACCGACGGTGGTGTAGAAGAGATTGTGAAGGGAACCGATGCGTCCCTCTTTCTCCAGGTCTCTGAGGACATCCACCGGAAGGACCCTGTCGGAATCCTGGTTGGCGTAGGTCTGATCGTATCCGCCGTGAGCGGTCTGATACTCGCCCTCCTTAAGATCCATAACCCCGGCGATGTCGTACTCGCCGTAGTTCTGGGCGCTGGAGGCTGCGATGTGATCCGGGTTTCCGAAAGGAACGATACCGCCGGAGGTCACAAGAGCGATCTTGGAGTGAGCCATGTCCTTGATGGCGGGACGGGGATCCACCCTGTCGAACACAGGAAGCTTGTACTCGGTCTTGAAGGGCTCGCCCTTGAGCTTCTTGATCAGCATGTCGATGGCACGCTCGGCACCGACCTTTTCGTAGAACATGTTGATACGGACGCCCTTCTCGATGTAACCCTCTTCCTCGGGGGTCCCGATGGGCTCTCCTTTCATCTGCTTGAGCAGAAGAGCGGCCATGGCGGGCACTGCTTTGCCCATGCCGCGAGCGCTGTCGGCAGCCTCGACCACGTAGGTGCCCTTCTTGTACATCTCGGCACCGGGGTTTTCGGGATAGAGAGCGGTAACGGTGGGAATGCCCAGCTTCTCTCCGACGGCGCTACATACGGCGCCGCAGGCGGTGCCGTAACGTCCGGCGTTGAATCCCGGACCGGCGACGAACCCGTCGGCCTCGAACTTCTTGACGGTCTCGGCCACGAACTCGGAGGTCGAGTCGATGTTGTCGGCGAAGTAGTTGTCACCGCAGATTATGGTAGCGACCACTTCGGCCTCGCCCTTGAAAGCTCCTTTAAGAGCCATACCGGGACCGACTACGCCTTCGCGGACCTCCGGTTTGATGTCTGCCTTTTCCTCCCCGCCGATGCCGGCGAAGAACTGGTTGATGTAATGAACCACACGATAGGTCATTTGTTCCCCTCCTTACTCACAGGTCTACAGGGAGTACTTGGAGTACTGCTCCCGCATACCTTTAACGGCCTCGGCGAGAGCTTCTGGCTCGAGAACCATCTCCATCATACTGATCTGGTTCTCCCACTCCTCCGGGTCTGCCTCTTCGCGGATTTCCTGGTCGAATATATCGTAAACGGCAAGTCCTAACTGGACGCCAGCAAGTGGCCCTGCATAGGTCGGATCTCCGTTGCACACGGTCTCGGCATAGATCTCTGCGCCTTCCGCATCGGACGATCCCAGTACGACCACGATATCCTCGGGGTTGTACTTTTCGGCAGCGTCTTTAACACGCTGCTGGTTCTGCAGGTCCATCGCTCCGGCGGCCGTTCAGACGAAACACTCGGTCACCGAAAAAATAACCTCCGCGCCACTGTTTTTGAAGCAGGCCTCCATCGCCGGGGCGGGAACGCCATCGCGTTCGCCCAGAAGGATGAGTTTTTTTCCGGCCAACTTACCCATATCAGCAGCACCTCCTTCTATGCGTAATTATGTTTCCTCAAGTGCCTAAGGCACATGGACGTCGCTGCTGACCTCTTATATGGTGTAAGCGCCGATCTTATTGAAACCGAGCTCGTTGGTGGCTCCCAGTATAGCCTGGATCTCCACCTCGAGGCTTCCGTCCTCCTGAAGGGTTCCGAAGAAACCTCCGGCGATGACGTCGGCGACGGGAAGCTCGCCTATAACCTTCTCCATAGGAGGAAGCATGACCAGCTGATTGGCGTTGCCGGCGGTAACGCAGGCGTCGCCCTCGGGGCAGGAGTCGGCCAGAGACTGGCTGGCACCGTCGCGACCGGCATACTCGTCGGTGATGAGAACTGTCTTGATTCCGGCTCTCTCAGCCTTCCAGCAGTTCATTACCAAGTCGGCGTCGGGGTTACCGAAACCTTCCTCGGAGATGACCACTGCATCGACGCCCATCATCTTGGCCAGCTTGATCGCATAGGAAGAGCTGCGCTTCTTGTCCGCCAAGGTGACGTTCTCGTTGGTGATGATCACTCCGACGAAGTTGAAGTCCTTCCCATGGTGAGCGTAAAGATTCTTGATGACGGGATTGTTCAGGTGGACATAGGTGTTGTTCTTATCGCAGGCGGAGACGCAGTTTCCGGAGATGATCGCTCCGTCCATGACCTCGGTGGGGCTGATCATGGTGGGGATTATCTTCTTGGCGTCGACACCGTACACCCAGGTATCGTGAAGAAGGCCCTGAGTCTGAAGCATGTAGACGTAAGCGACCTTGGGAAGATCTTCATGTGCTTTCATAGACTCGGTGAAAGCGGGGAAATCATAGGTCTCCACGTTATCGGCCACCGCGTCCTTACAGCACTTGGCAAGATAATGGGCGGACTTCAGACCGACCTCGCGGCAAGCGGCCTCACGGGCATGGAGTTCGACTCCCTCGTCGGGAGTGATGACGACCACCAGGTTGTTGGTCTTGGAAAAAGGAGTGTAGTCGGCACCGGGACCGGACATGTCCACGATACCCTCCTGAGGGGCTACGAGACGACCGGTGGTCAGGACCACTGCGCCATCAAGGACGAGGGTTTTTCCCTCTCCGACAGGGTCGACGTCACCGATCCAGCCGGGGAATACCTCGTTGGTACCTTCTATCTTGCAGCGAGGCTCGATAGCGTCTTTCACAGGAAGGATACGAACGTTCTCCCCGGGATGCGCCAGATCCAAGTCGAGATCTGCGACTCCCTCGATACCGGAGAGCATATCGATCATTTCCTGCTTGTTGATGGTGAGGACACCGTCTTTAACGGAGGTCTTCTCACCGAAAACCAGCTTGTTAACCTTCACCTTATGGAGTTCGAGTTTCAAAGCGACTCCCCCCTTCTAAAAATCGACGTCGAACGAAAAGACGAACGACGCGCCTGGAGCGTCGAAACGAACGGTACCGCCCGCTCCTCCGCTCACCTTCGTCATGACGGCAAAGCGGCGAAAACGGTACCGAACACCTCGAGGAAGGAGTCCTGGTTCCCGAACCGGGAACCGGAGAGGGCGACTCAACCCCCTAGCAACAGGGAACTCCTCAAGGCATCCGAGGACCACAAGCATATAGAATTAACGCCCTTGGCCTTAGCCATGACCACATACCTCCTCGCGACACGGGGAAACTGAATCTTAAAGAAAAACCTTTCAAGAGAGATGCCTACCGAGCCACGGTCACCTCCTTTTAATGATATTACGGATATCTATCGCAGGACGCCCTCTTTGTAGAGGGTTTCTTTCATAAGATCGTAGTCCAATACGGAACAATCTCTGTACATGACTTCGGGAGTCTCATTGGGAATCAACCATCGGTCCGAGCAGGAGAGATAGACCTCTATGGCCTTCTCGACCAAAGACAACGAGGTCTCGTCGACCACAGGACGAGATTGGTCCATAGGAGCTCGGAGAAACATGGATCTAAACGGCTGATGATAAGGTCTGAAATTTCCATAGAGAGGATGATTAAGGAGGGTCCAGCCCAGGTGAATGCGATCCCTTGCGGCGACGACTACGTCATAAGCGGAGCCATCCAGGAAGATCAACTCGAGCCCCTCCTGATGAAGAGAGGAAAAAGCGGGATTATTGGTTATAAATACCATACGACAGTTCAAGAACAAACACCCCTATTTTGGAGAAGTTCGTCTCTGTCGTATGGCCCTTTTAGCCTATTCCAGAGTAACGTCCCGTCGCAATCCCTTTGCCTGAGAGTTTCGACCGTATACCGGCCTTGCACCTTCGGCGCCTCCATTCCAAGAAAGCATGGATATAGAGAGGTCTCTCTTGCGACGTTCATCCGTACACTTCAGATTGTACCGGAAAAGTACAGGCCGTCAAGGTTTTTTCTGTGAAAAAAATCTCTTTATTTTTAGGCTCGTGGAGCAAAACAAGAAAACATTAATCGGGGACGACTTCTAAAGTCGTCCCCGATTAAATTGATAAACGTTATAAATTATAGAAGCTTCTCGATCTCTGCCTTGATCTGATCGATAGTGACAGCATCTCCACTCATGCGGGCCTTCTCCTCGCCGCCATTCCAGAAGAGAAAGGCGGGAAGCCCCATAACCTTGTGGGCTATGGCCACACGGCGGTTACCCTGAATGTTGACCTTGCAAAACTTAACCTTACCGTCGAACTCCTCGGCAAGTTTTTCCACTCCGGGCATAAGGGCCAGGCAATGGGTGCACTTGGGACCCCAAAAATCCACCACTACGGGAAGATCGCTTTCCTTTACCTCGGCGTCAAAGGTATCCTTATCCAGTTCAATCACGAAGATCAGCTCCTTGTTATCGTTATGTAGGGATAGACTCCATTCCAACAACGACTATTGTACCCCAACGACAAGTTCCGTCAAGAGAAAAAGAAAATCGAAGACTTAGGGGCCCGGCATGCCGGGCCCCTAAGTTACTACAATTCGGTTATATCGTCACCATTTGAGCCCGGTTATGAAGATGTAGAGGATGGCCAGGGGGGAGACGAACTTGACGAAGATCATCCAGATGTCGAATCCGGCGAACACAGGGATCCTGCCGTTTCCAGTGACCTCGTCCTTGGCGACATCGGCTATGACCCATCCGACGAAGATGGATATGAGCATTCCGCCCAGAGGCATCATTATCTGATCCGTAAAGAAACCGGCCACGTCCATGAAGTCCTTGCCGGCTATCTTGAGACCACCGCCGAGGGATATACCGGAGGGAATCCCAAGGAGGAATATCAGAGTACCCATGGTCCAGGCAGCCTTGGCACGGCTCCAACCCTTATCTATGAAGTAGGCGCAGGCCACCTCAAGAAGAGAGATGGCGGAGGTAAGAGCCGCCACGAAGAGAAGCAGGAAGAACAGGGCGGACCATATCATCCCTCCCGGCATCTGGGCGAATATCCCAGGCAGGGTTATAAATGTGAGACCAGGTCCCGCTCCTGGCTCGACGCCGAAGGCGAAGACCGCCGGGAATATGACCAGACCGGCAAGCAAGGCGACCATCGTGTCGAGGAAACAGACCTGCGCAGCCGCTCCGGGAAGGCTGATGTCCTTCTGAAGGTAGCTGCCGTAAGTTATCATACAGCCCATTCCGAGAGAGAGGGAGAAGAACGCCTGTCCTAAGGCGGCTAGAACCGTACCGGCGGTAACCTTAGAGAAATCGGGTTTGAGGTAGAAGGAGATACCCTCTCCAGCTCCCTCAAGCGTAACCGAACGTCCGATGAGGACGATCAGAAGGATGAAAAGCCCGGGCATGAGGACCTTGCAGTAACGCTCTATCCCCTCGCCGACACCTCTGTAGACGACCCAGATGGTGACGAACATGAACAGGGCCTGATAGAGTATGACCATTATGGGGTTGGATATGAAGCCTCCGAAGGCATCTCCAGCCTGACCGGCCGCCGCTACCTCCATGAGCCCGGTAAACGAGTGGAGGATATACTTTATAGTCCATCCTCCTACGACACCGTAGTAGGAGAGGATGAGAAAGCCACAGGCTAGCCCCAACCAACCTACCGCCGGCCAGGCGCCGCCCTTTATCTTCTTGAAAGCTCCGACCGCGTTGAGCTGAGCGTTACGGCCGATGACCAACTCCGCCAACATGACGGAAAAACCGATACAGGCAACCATGGCCACGTATATTACGACGAAGGCTCCGCCGCCGTTCGTGCCAGTAACGTAAGGGAATTTCCATATGTTTCCCAGACCGACGGCGGATCCCGCCGCGGCGAGAATAAAGCCTATCTTGCTTCCCCACTGTTCTCTCTGCTGCTCTACCTGATTCGCCATAAACCCTTACCTCCTTTTAGGGTGAATAATACAGATCCCGAAAAAATACCCCTCTTACAGACCTACATCGTAACCGGCTCTCGACACCTCCTTCTCCGAGGAAATGACAAACGACGAGACATAAAGAAGACAGAGAATCAAGCAAATTATCTGAATTCGTCGTTTAGATGGATCTGACCGCATTATACACCATAGTATGCATTTTAGAACAGTGGGTTTCATCAAAAAAAAGATCTACATGTAAAATCCACGAAGAGTTGTACAATAGGGTAAGCGTCGATATAGGAAAGGGGAGAAATCCATGTGCCTTGCAGTACCGCACGTCATAATCGATTTGGCTCAGGATGGATCGGCGATGGCTAAGGCAGGAGCGATAGTCAGAGAGATCAGGACCGATCTCATAGACGAACCTACCGTAGGAGACACGGTATTGGTCCATGCTGGCTTCGCCATAGAGAAGGTATCTCCGGAGGACTCGGAGGAGCTGACGGCCATGTGGGACAAAATAAGAGAGCTCGCCGGAGAGGAAATCGATGAGTTCAGATAGAGCAAAGCTGCTGTCCTCGGCCCTGAAAAGGCTGACAAAAAGGCCGACGACCATCATGGAGGTCTGCGGAACTCACACCGTGTCGATCTTCAGACAGGGGCTGAGATCTCTTTTCCCGGAAGATCTAAAACTGATATCCGGTCCGGGCTGTCCGGTATGCGTAACACCTCAGGGGGAGATAGACGGAGCCGTCGAATTGGCCACGAGAAAAAACGTGGTAATGGCAACCTATGGGGACATGATGAGGGTTCCCGGATCGAACGGTACCTTAGGGGAGCTCAGAGGATCGGGCTCAGACGTGAGGGTGGTGCTGTCGGCCATGGAAACCCTTAGGATGGCCGAGGAGATGCCTCACAAAGAGATAGTGTTTCTAGCGGTGGGATTCGAGACCACCGCACCGGCGACGGCAGCTCTGATGATAGAAGCCCGAAAAAGGAAACTCGAGAATCTGTCGGTGCTGTGTCTGCACAAAAGAGTGCCTCCTGCACTTGAAGTGCTCTCAAAGGCCGACGGAAACCGGGTCGACGGCTTTCTATTGCCCGGCCATGTAGCGGTAATTCTAGGGCATGAACCGTTTAAATTCATCCCTGAAAAACACGGCATAGCCTGCACGGTAGCCGGCTTCGAGGCGGACGAAATAATGTTGGCCTTGGTGGACCTGCTGGAACAGATAGGCGAAAATCGTCCTTCTCTGACCTCCCGCTACGAAAAGGCGGTGAGGCCGGAGGGCAACGTCAAGGCCGTCGATCTGATGGACCGAGTATTCGACACGAGCACATCCGCGTGGAGAGGAATAGGTCCGATAGACGCATCGGGTATGTCCATAAAGGAGGAATATTCCCTCTGGGACGGATCTAGGAAATTCGACGTTGCCGTCAGGAACGTACCTGAACCGAAGGGATGCAGGTGCGGAGAGATTCTCTCGGGAACCATAACTCCCAAGGAATGCCCCCTCTTCGGAACAGGATGCACACCGGTAAACCCGATAGGCCCCTGTATGGTTTCCAGCGAGGGGACCTGTTCGGCTTGGTACAGATATGGAAGAAAGGGAGACCTCAAGTGGGAAAGCTGAACCTAGGCCAGGGAAGCGGAGGAAGGCTTACCTCCGAGCTGATAGGGAAATTCAAGGCTCAATTCGACGACGTAAACGTCCAAAGAGACCTGGAGGACTGCACCATGATCTCTCCGGAATGGGCCGTCACCATAGACGGTTTCACCGTATCACCCATGGATTTCCCTGGAGGAAATATAGGGAAATTGGCCATATGCGGCGGAACCAACGACCTGGCGGTCCGTGGGATAGAGCCTAAGTTCGTGACCCTGAGCGTCATAGCCGAGGAGGGTCTGAACGAAGAGGAACTATTGAGATACGGCAGGAGCGCCGCGTCGGTATGCCACGAGCTTGAAGTCAAACTGGCAGCGGGAGACACCAAGGTGGTTCCCAGGGGGACCGTCGACGGGCTGTTCCTAACGGTAGCTTCCATGGGGCAACCGTTAGCTAAACCACTGGGCATGGAGCGCATAAAGCCCGGCGACAGACTAGCCGTCACGACCTCCATAGGTAGACATGGAGCCACCATAGGCTCGATAAGGTTCGACCTGAACGTGGAGGGCCTCTCCAGCGACTGTGCTCCGCTTTGGCCTCTCGTAAAACCGTTGGCAGTACTTCCAGGCGTAAGAGCCATGAGAGACTGCACCAGAGGAGGACTGGGCACCACCCTGTGCGAATGGGCGGAGGGAACCGGACTGGGAATTGAGGTAGACGAATCGTCTATACCTATAGACGAAGGGGTGTCGTCGGTTTGTGACATACTCGGCTTCGATCCCCTCCACCTGGCATGCGAAGGATGCGCCCTGATAGCCTACTCACCGGACGATGAGGACCGGATAATCGAGATCCTCAGATCCCACCCCTCCGGGATCCAAGCGACCTCGATAGGAACGGTGGTCGAGGGACACCCTTCCATGGTGGGAATGAAGACAGAGGCCGGAGGTATGAGGGTCGTCGATATGCCCGTAGGCGAGCTCCTTCCCCGTATATGCTGATGGAATGAACGAAACGGAGGGCCCCGATCGGAGCCCTCCGTCAGTCCTCATATTTTTAAATTGAACCTTGAACTATCGATTCAAAGCCATTCTTCCCACTTAACCGAAACTCTTCTAATGTCCAGGGCTATCCCGGTCTCATAATCCACGTCCACCACCACGCCGTTGAGTCTCAGATCCTCCGTCGCTACCTCGAAACGAGAGGGAAGACCGGTAAGGAACTTGGGCATAACGCTCTCGATTGTCATGCCGATGGCGCTAGAGAAGGAACCAGTCATTCCCACATCGGAGATATAAGCAGTTCCCCTCGGTAAGACCTCTTCGTCGGCGGTCTGTACGTGGGTGTGGGTTCCTACCAACACGGAGACCCGTCCATCCAGGTAGGCCCCCATGACCTTTTTCTCAGAAGTGGCCTCGGCGTGAAGATCCACGAAGACGGGAATTCCGTCCACATCGCTCAGGAGCTCGTCGACCTTCCTGAAAGGACAGTCTATAGGAGGCATAAAGACCCTCCCCTGAAGGTTGATAACCCCCAGAGATAGACCTCCCTTCCGTAAGACCATAACCCCGCTGCCGGGACATCCGGGAGGATAGTTCGCCGGACGGACGACCCGAGACTCCTCGTCCAACAACGGAATAAATTCCTTCTTGTCCCAAATGTGATTCCCCGAGGTAAGACCGTCGATCCCCATATCGAAGAGCTCCTCCGCGACCTTAGCGGTGAGCCCCCTTCCGGCCGCGGCGTTTTCGCCGTTGGCCAGGACAAAATCGAAGGGGCCTTCCTTCGCTCGAAGGTAAGGGAGGGACTCGGATACCATCCTACGACCCGGCTTACCCACCATATCGCCTATGAAGAGAATTCTCATCTACTTGGCGTACTCCACCGACCGGAACTCCTTGATAGCCGTTACCTTTATCTGTCCCGGATACTTCATCTCTTCCTCTATTTTCTTGGCTATGTCGAAAGCCAGTTTGGCTATGACGCCCTCGTCCGACACGTTGGGAGCCACCATTACCCTGACCTCCCTGCCAGCCTGAATAGCGAAGGCCTTGCTCACTCCCTTGAATGACTTCGCCAAGGTCTCAAGCTTCTCCAGCCGCTTGACGTAGGCGTCCAGACTCTCTCTACGGGCGCCGGGCCTGGCTGCACTGATGGCATCGGCAGCCGCCACTATGACGTCGTAGATCGACTGGACCTCCATGTCCTCGTGATGGGATCCTATAGCGTTTATTATCTCCGGAGATTCATTGTACCTCTTCGCCAGATCGGCTCCTATTACGGCATGAGGGCCCTCTATCTTGTGGTCAACGGCCTTACCGATATCGTGAAGCAGACCGGCCCTCCGGGCCAGCTCCTCGTCTGCACCCAGTTCAGCCGCTATGATACCGGATATATGGGCAACCTCCATACTGTGTCGAAGTGCGTTCTGACCGTAGCTGTAGCGATATCGAAGAGACCCTATCAGCCTGATTAGATCGGTGTGCATATGTTTGACGCCCAGATCCAGCAGACACTGGTCCCCGGCCTCCATGATGGACTCCTCCACCTCTTCGGTCGCCTTCTGAATGAGCTCCTCGATACGAGCGGGATGTATCCTGCCGTCGGTGACCAACCTCTCCAAAGCGAGCCTGGCGATCTCCCGCCGGACCGGATCGAAACAGCTTATGGTAACCGCCTCCGGGGTATCGTCCACTATGAGATCGACTCCCGTCTCGGTCTCGAAGGCCCTTATATTTCTGCCCTCTCTGCCGATTATACGCCCCTTCATCTCGTCGGAGGGAAGGTTTACCACGCTGACCGACACATCTGAGGAATACTCCACCGCACAGCGTTGAATCGCCGTGACTACAACCTCCCTGGCCTTTCGGGAAGCCTCTCTGCGGGCCTTCTCCTCGAGATCCTTGATCAGAAGACCTAGAGAGTGTTGAGCCTTCTCCTCTACGTCCCTCATCAGAATATCCCTGGCTTCGTCTCTGTTGAGCTGAGCGACTTCCTCCAGCTTGACCAGCTGATCCTGCTTGAGACTCTCTATATCCTGAAGTCTCTTCTCCACCGAATCGAGCTTGTTCTTGAGGTCCTCCTCACGACGACCGACCTTGTCGAGCTTTCGTTCGAGGTTTTCCTCCTTCTGCTCCAGACGTCTCTCGGACCTCTGAAGTTCCCCTCTTCTCTCCTTAATCTCGTTTTCCGTCTCCTGCTTCATCCCGAAGATCTCTTCTTTTACCTCCGAGAGCATTTCCCTCTTGCGGTGCTCCCCGTCCTTGACGGCCTTTTTCAACAACTGGTCCGCCTGCCTTTGAGCGTTGGCGAGGTGCTTTCCACCGAGAGATCTGGAAATCAGGAGACCGCCTACGACGCCGAAGACCAGCCCCGCAGCGATTCCGAGAATCATCGTAGATTCCATAGACAGATCTCAACTCCTTTATTTTATGAGGACAATGACAACGATGAGGCCTATTTTACAGGTTCTGTAAAAAGCCAACAAGACCCAACAGAGACTTCAGATTTAAAGGTTGCGTTTTTCTTTCGGCGGAAGGGGCAAAAAAGCACTACACCGCCTAGACTGCATAGGTCGAAAACAAAATCACGAAAAACGTTACGTCATAGATCACGCACATACGGATGCCCTCAAGTTATACCCCTGATATATTTTAACGGGAAACTTGACTCTCAAGTTCCTTAAAGAGATATCGATCGGAGGAATATATATGAGCCTCAGAGGAAAAATGTCGCTCTGGATCATCGTACCGGTGACGCTGGTCTTTTTAACCGTCATATCGGTGGTAGGAACGGCGGTCAGGAAAACGTACATGAGCCAACTGGAGGACAACGTACTGACTACTACTTTTCGATATGCAAACCAGGTTCAAAACGACCTTATTCATCTCACCCAAACGGCAGAAAAACTTCGAGACGGATTTATCGGCCTCCGGGAAACCGGAGCCACCAGGGAACAGTACGACAGTCTACTCAGGAGCACCCTGGAAGGAGACCCATTTATATTCGGGCTATACACTGTGTGGGAACCGGACTTACTCGACGGCAAAGACCATGCCTACAGAGACAAACCAGGTTATAACGACGACGGAAGATATACACCGTGGGTCGCCCGCTCAGGGGAAAAAGCCACCATACAGCCCTGCACCGCCCAGGGCGGCTACATGGAACCGGGAGGCTTTTACCTCGACATAAAGGACTCTGGTAAAGCAAGGATCTTTCCCCCCGCTACATGGACATTCGAAGGCGACAAGGTCACTGTCGTGGACTACGGTATACCCATAATACACAGAGGTGAATTCCTGGGGGCCATTTACTCTGAGCTGGAACTTTCCGGGATAAGGGAAATAGTCGAAAACATAACCCCTCTGGACACCGGCTACGCATCCATTCTCACCGATCGGGGAATCTACGTTGCATCTCCCGAGGATGAGCTCTTGGGAGAGAAAAGCGATAACATCAACCTCGACCGAATCATAGAAGAGATCTCACAGGAAAAGACCTACTCGATAACCTCGGATAATCGAGGAGAATCTATGCTACATCAATACGTCCCTATCTCCATACAGGGAGTGGACAGGCCCTGGATATTCGAGCTGGTCTTTCCCATGGGGAAGGCCATGGCTCCCATCAGGAAACTCACTGTGACCTTGGCCGTGGTCGCCGCTGTATCGCTGATCTTTTTGGCATGTCTCATATGGTATATATCCAGAAGAATAACCGACCCTGTCAGAAAAGTGGCATCAATAGCAGGTAAAGCCGGAAGCGGAGACCTTTCCGCCAGAGAGGGCGATTTCGGCCCTATGGCGAAGGACGAAGTTGGAGAGCTGGCCCGCTCATTGGCCCTGATGCTCGAAGCCCAAAGGGACATGATAGGACAAGCCAGAGACCAGTCCGATAGGACGTCGGAAAAAGCCCGATTCATAACGGAACGAAGCGACGCTACAGCCCGAGCGATGGAGAAAGTCCGAGCGGCGGTGTTCCAGTTGATAAACGATCTGGAGACAAGCTCCGCATCTCTGGAACAGGCTAACGCTGGCATAGAGGAGATATCCGGAGGGGCGGTCTCCGTGGCGGAGAGGACCACCGACGGAGCTGAGATAGCCGCCAGAACCTCCGACCGGGCAGAAAAATCGGCTTCCCACATGTCTAGCCTTATGGAGAAGATAACCTCGGCGGAGCAAGCCTCACGCAACGGATCCTCGGACATGGAGCAACTGGGAGAATCGGTCGGTTCCATATCGTCCTTCGTCGAAACGATAACCAAAATCGCCGATCAGACCAATCTATTGGCCCTTAACGCCGCCATAGAGGCAGCCAGAGCAGGAGAGGCCGGAAAGGGTTTCGCCGTGGTGGCTGAGGAAGTCCGAAAACTGGCGGAAGAATCCTCCGTAGCAGCCGGAAGCGTAGACGGACTGATAGGAAATCTACAGTCCCAGACCAAAGCATCCATGGAGATAACCAAAGAAAACGCCTCCTATATGTCCGAGGCTCTAATTCTGGTTCAAGACACGAAAAACTACATGGAAGAATCGATAAAGGATATCCGCGATCTAAACGAAGCCATACAGGATATAGCCGCCGTATCCCAGGAACAGGCAGCCTCCAGCAAAGAGATGGCCTTGGTCTTGGACAGCGTCACATCCAAGGTAGCTCAGATGGTGGACAGGATACGCACCGTAGGCGACTCCTCGGAGAAAACCCTTGAAATCGCGAAAAACATGGTATCCGACTCGGAAGACCTCGTGGAAAACACCGAAAAGCTCAAGAAAAACATGGAAAGATTTAAGCTATAGAGACACTAAACGACAACAAGGCAACCTGACGGAGCGTTTAAAGAAAGAGGGGGGCTAACGCCCCCCTCTTCGATATCAACCGGTGCACTCTCGGTCGTATTCCTCGATTATATCCCAAAGGGTAGTAGACGACGTAACCCTCTCTATGCTATCGCTTACCTTTTCCCAAAGAAACCTGGCTGGACAGCAACCTCCTCGCTCGCAGGTGCCGTAGTCCACGCAATCGGCCAGGCTGATGGGCCCCTCCAGAGAATCTATTATCTCCGAGGTAAGGATCTCTTTAGGATCTCTACTCAGGAGATACCCGCCCTGAGCGCCTCTGACGCTGGAGACCAGACCGGATTTCCGGAGCTTTGAGAAAAGCTGCTCCAGATAGCTCTCGGACAGAGTCTGGTTCTTGGCTACCTCGCTTATCGATATGGGACGACCGGTACCGTAGCCTCGAGCCAAGTCGATCATCGCCCTGAGTCCGTATCTGGTTTTAGTCGACAGCTTCATCTACATCACCCTCCGTGGTAGGAGGATACTATACCCAACTTTATTTGTCAAGTATCCTATGAGCCACTTAGATATCAGTCCTGAAAAACCGCCCCTCTGTTGCCGGACGTAACGAAAGCCCTGTAGCGCTCCAGATACGAGGTGGCCCCGGGCTGCATCATCGGAATCCATTCCCTCTTGCGGCGTTCCAACTCATCGGCGTCGACCATGAGATCCAGTTTTCTGGCAGGTATATCTATCACTATTTCGTCGCCGTCTTCGACAAGCCCTATAGGTCCTCCTGCGGCGGCTTCCGGCGACACGTGGCCTATGGAGGCTCCTCTGGTGGCCCCGGAGAAACGCCCGTCGGTTATTAGAGCCACTGAGCCACCCTGCCCTCTTCCCATTATCGCCGAGGTGGGAGCCAGCATCTCCCTCATTCCAGGTCCACCCTTAGGTCCCTCGTAGCGGATGACTATAACGTCTCCGTCGGAGATGAGGCCTTTCATTATGGCCTCTCCCGCCGCCTCCTCCGACTCGAAAACCCTGGCTGGACCTCTGTGACGCATCATCTCGGGAGACACGGCGGTCTGCTTCACCACCGCTCCGTCGGGAGCCAACGTTCCCTTGAGGACGGCTATACCACCCTCGGGATCAACCGGATCTGAGACGGGATGGATAACCGACCTGTCCTTGATCTCCGCTTCGGCCACGTTCTCCGCCACGGTACGACCGGTGCAGGTGATCGAATCTCCGTGAATCAAACCGGCGTCCAGAAGCTCTTTCAGCACGGCTTGGATTCCTCCGGCCTTCCAGAGATCCTCTATGTGATGAGCCCCGCCAGGGCTCATGCTGCACAGGTGAGGTGTACGGCGGCTGATGGCGTCCATATCCTCCAAGGTGAGATCCACCCCGGCCGAGTGGGCGACGGCGGGAAGATGGAGAGCTGTGTTGGTGGAACCTCCCAGAGCCATATCTACCGCTACTGCGTTCTCGAAGGCCTTTTTCGTCAATATCTTTCTGGGCTTTATATCCTTCTCCAACAGTTCCATTATCTGTCTGCCTGCATCCTTGGCCAGACGATCCCTGGCGGCGAACACGGCGGGAATGGTCCCATTCCAGGGAAGTGCCAGTCCCAAAGCTTCCATCATGCAGTTCATGGTGTTGGCGGTGAACATTCCCGAACAGGAACCACAGGTAGGACAGGCCGAATCCTCTAGCTCGAGAAGCTCCTTATCGGATATCTGATCGACCGCTTTTTTCCCAACCGCCTCGAATACCGTACTCAGATCGGTAGCGCAACCGGGGGAGGAACCGGCCAACATGGCACCGCCGCTGATCACTATGGAAGGTATATCCAGAGTGGCCGCCGCCATCGCCATGGCCGGTATGATCTTATCGCAGTTGGTGACCAACACAAGACCGTCCAGACCGTGGGCCTGGGTCATAAGCTCTATAGAGTCCTTTATCAGCTCTCTGCTGGGAAGGGAGAATTTCATCCCCTTGTGCCCCATGGCTATCCCATCGCACACCCCTATTACGGGAAACTCAAGAGGGAGACCTCCTGCTGCATAGACACCGGCTTTGACCGCTCCGGCTATACGGTTGAGGTGAATATGCCCCGGAATGATCGAGTTATAGGCGTTGACGACCCCTATCCAAGGACGGTCGATCTCCCAATCGGTGTAACCGTTTGCCTTCATCAAGGATCGATGAGGAGCCCTCTCGAACCCCTTCTTTACGAAATCGCTGTTCAAGTCAAATCCCCCTTTGGATTAACCCCATATCAGGCTGGGCAGAAAAACCGTCAGCCACGGAACGTAGGTGGTCAACAGAAGCACAGCCATAAGCACCAGGACCATAGGAACTATAGGGCGGCTTATCTCCTCCACCGACAGCCCCGTTATGGCGCTGGCGACGTAGATATCGATAGCCACCGGAGGCGTGGCCATACCGATAGCCAGTCCAACCGCTATCATCACGCCGAAATGGATCAGATCTCCTCCCATCTGAATTACCGTGGGCAGAAAGATCGGTGTCAGTATTATCAATGCCGAAGCTGTCTCCATCACCATACCGGCCAGGAGCACTATCACAAGTATCATCAGATACACCATGGCCTCGTTGCCTCCGGCCACGCCTAACAAGGCACTGGCGACAGCCTCCGGGACCTCGTAAAAGGCCAATCCCCATCCGAAAAGCTTGGACGTCGCTATGATGAACATTATCAAAGACGAGGTAACCCCCGCCCCCACCACCAGGCGATAGAACTTCTTCCAATCCATGGAACGATAGACAAAGAAAGCGACTCCCAGAGAATACACCACGGCTATGGCCGCCGCCTCCGAAGGGGTGAAGAAACCTGAGAAGATCCCCCCTAGTATTATCACAGGGGTCATCAGACCCCATATCGAATCCTTAAAACGCCGCCTCTTCTCCTCCTTAGGAACGGGATCGGCGGCAGGGTAGTTTCTCTTCTTTGCAACCCGGAGAGCCAGAACGATAAGCCCCGTTCCCATAAGAGCTCCGGGAATGAATCCAGCCATAAAAAGCTTTGCCACAGACTCTCCGGCTATAACGGCGTAGAGCACCATCGGAACGCTGGGCGGTATAACCACTCCGATGGTCCCCGACGCTGCGATGAGAGCGGCGGAAAAATCCAGATCGTAGCCCTTTTCCTTGAGTTCCGGCAGAAGGGCCGATCCCACAGCGGCGGTAGTAGCAGCGCCGGAGCCGGAGATGGCCGCTATGAACATGGAGGCCACTGTGGAGACTATCGAGAGCCCCCCTCTGATCCTGCCCAGAGAGGCCTCGGCAAACGCCACGATCCTCTCGGAGATCCCCCCCTTGGCCAGAATATCACCGGCCAATATGAAGAATGGAACTGCCACCAGGGCAAAAGAGTTGTTCCCCGTAAACATCATCTGAGGCACCATCTGAAGGGGCAGGCCGTTGAGAAGCAGGACTATAGTGGCAGCCACCCCTATGGCCAGGCCTATCGGCATCCCCAGCGCCATCAGCAGGAAAAAAGCGCCTCCCAACACGAACCCCATCAGGAATCCCCCTCAAAGAGACCTTTGAAACCGGCCACGAGATGGAGTATCACCACGACACAGAAAAGAGGATACATGGCGTAGATCCACCTCATGGAAACGCCCAGAGCCGGAGTCGTCTGAAAGGCCTCGGTCTCCATAAGAGCACCTCCGTACCAGCCCACTATCACGAAGAAAGCCACGGCCATGGACTGCACCACCACCGCCACGAAAAGGCGCAGAGGCCGGGGAAGCCTCTCGGTAAGAAAAGTTATCGATATATGACTTCCCCGGTAAAAGGCGACGGCGGCTCCTACCAGCGAGGCTCCAACCAGCATGAACCGTACCAACTCCTCGGACCATATGAGGGCGTCCCCGAATATCCGGCAGAGTATCTGAGCTGTCGTCAGGGCTACCATAGCTATCATGAGGACGAACAGAAGGACCTCGCAGGCCCTGTTCACCCTATCGCTCAAGACAGTAACGAAAGCCATTGCTTTTATTTCGTGTCGACGATGGCCTTGATCGTCTCGGCACCGAACTTATCGGTATATTTGTCGTATATGGGTTTTACAGCCTCTCGGAAAGCCGCAAGATCCGGCTCCGTAACCTCCATACCCTGATCCTTCAAGAACTGGAGCCACTCGGCGGCCTTCTGGTTGTCCAGGTCTCTGTTCGCCTTGGAGGCAGCCTTGGCGGCGTTCTCGATCAACTCATGCTGCGAGGAAGAGAGCTTCTTCCATGTAGCCATGCTCATCATTATGACGTTCGGAGCGTAGGCATGCCTGGTCAATGCAAGATATTTCTGGCTCTCGTAGAGCTTGAAGGAAACTATCACGTTCAGAGGATTTTCCTGCCCGTCTATGGTTCCCTGCTGAAGAGCCGTCAGGGCCTCGGTCCATGCCATGGGGACGGCGTTAGCTCCAAGGGTCTTGAAGCTCTCGACGTAAACCGGATTCTGCATGAGCCGTATCTTAAGCCCCTTCATGTCCTCAGGCTCCTTAACGGGCCTCACGCTGTTGGTGAGGTTGCGGAATCCCCTCTCTCCGTAGGCAAGTCCCTTCCATCCGAACTTTTCCATACCGTCCAGCATCTTCTGTCCCACCGGGCCGTCCAACACCGCGTAGGCATGGTCGGTATCCCGGAAGAGGAAAGGCAGGTCGAAAACACCGAACTGAGGCATAAAGTTGATGATCGGGCCTCCGGTTATGATCGCCGCGTCCACCACTCCCATCCTCATGTTCTCCAGAAGGGTCCTCTCGTCGCCTAACTTGGCGTTGGGAAAAATGGTAACCTTCAGATCCTCGCCCCCAGCCTCCACCACTTCCTTGAACTTCAGAGCACACACGTGAAAGGCGTCCTGTTCGTTGACCACGTGGGCCAGCTTGAGGGTTCTTTCCTTGGCTAAACCGGTACTCACCGCTGAAACGACCAACATAGCGGCCAAAGCGCACATCACAGATTTTCTCATCTTCTTCTTACCTCCCCTTCTTGGTTGGACCAATGGTACTACCAAAACCGAGGACATTATATTAGAATAGGGATCGCTTGACAACACCGAATAGGATCTACACGGAGGGGATGGAACAAGATGGAAAGTAAGAGGAAGAACCTTATAGATAGAATAGCCGAACTTATAGAGGGAGGGGATTTCCCCTTGGGGAAACTCCCCTCCGAGAGGGATTTCGCCGAGACCCTAGGGGTTAGCAGAGGCCTCTTGAGAGAGGCACTGGTCACCATGGAGGGCATGGGCATACTGGACATAAAGGGCAGAGAGGGAATATACGTCACAGGAAGGGACATAGCCTCAAGCCTGGACGGGGTGATATCGGGGGTCATGCTGTGGCCTCACGAGACCATGGATCAGCTGATGGAGATGAGACGTCTGGTCGAGATTCCCGCGTCCGGACTGGCTGCGAGACGAAGGGACGAATCGGACGTAGACAGAATGAGAAAATGCCTAAAAGAACTGGAAAAACTGGAGAAATCATCTACCGACTCCGACGGAGCCAGATGGGACTCGCTTCTCCATATGTCGGTGGTGGACGGAGCAAAAAACAAGCTTTTATCCAGGGTATTCGAGGGGGTCGCCCTCCTCATGGAACGGTATATAGGGGACACCAGGAGGAGACTCTTCGCCAATCCCGGGCTTCCCGACGAGGTGCTGTATCAACACCGAGAGCTGGTGAATGCCGTTGAGATCGGCGACGACAGCAGGGCCATGGAGATCACAGAGGACCACCTCAGGATAGCCGACCGCCTGTTCCGACAGGGGCATCCCTAATCGGGTCGGTCGTATCTCCGGACGTCGTCTCCCAGAGCTCTGTAGACGACGTCTCCGGGGAACCCCCTGCGAAAGAGCCTTCCCTCTATTTTCCGGGGCTCGATCCCGACGGAACGCCATCCCTCGGCCAGACGGACCGCTCTTTCCTCCTCGTCTATATCGGCCTCCTCTATGGCCTCCAATATAAAATCGGAGGGTATTCCTCTGGAGCGAAGCTCGTCTCTGATACGTCTTACCGACCAGTCGGGATGGCCGTCCACGAACAGGATAGCGTAGGCCCGATCGTCTATCAGTCCCAGCTCCTCATAGCGATTCAAGAGAGCCTCTGTCGTGGACCGCTCGCAACCCTTTCGCCTCAGCCGGACGAAAAGCTCCTTCCTGGGGTATACCCCTCTTCCCAGTAGATTCTGAAGGTATCTCTCGTGTCGATCCAACGGATCACCTCCCGGATCAAGCGGTACCGGCAAGCTCCAGCTTCTCCCGGTACATCCTGAAGACCATCTCCCTCACTGCCGGAATCGAATCCAGGGCGGGATCTCGCCCCACCATATCGATCGCGATCCTCCTGGCCAGAGTCAAAAGATCCTCGTCCCTTATCAGATCGGCCACCTTGAAATCGGTAAGCCCGTGCTGTCTGGTCCCACATATCTCACCTGGACCTCTAATCGCCATGTCAGCCTCGGCCACCTCGAATCCGTCGGAGCTGGAGCAGATGGCCTCGAGCCGTCTGTTGCCGTCATGGGTTCCCGGCTTTCCCAACAAAAAACACCAGGACTGTTCATCGCTTCGTCCGACCCTTCCTCTTAGCTGATGAAGCTGGGAGAGACCGAAACGCTCGGCTCCCTCTATGACCATCACAGTCGCCTCTGGAACGTCGACCCCGACCTCTATCACAGTGGTCGACGCCAGAAGAGGACTCTCTCCGGAGGCGAATTCCTCCATAACCGATCGTCGCTCCTCCATGGACATCCTGCCGTGAAGCATGGACACCCTTTTCGATCCGAAACGGCGAACCAGAAAGTCGAACCTCTCCTCCAGAGGACGGGCATTCAGATGCTCGCTCTCCTCTATGAGGGGACAGACCCAGAAAACCCTCCTGCCCCTGTCCATCTCCGAATCCAGAAAGCCGTAGAGATCGTCCACCTTATGCTCCCCTATCCACCTGGTCTTGACCGGAATCCGTCCTTTCGGCATCGTCTTTATCACAGATACGGAGAGATCTCCATACACCGACAGGGCCAGGGTGCGAGGGATCGGAGTGGCAGTCATGACCAAGACGTGGGGCATCTCGCCTTTTCCTCCAAGAGCTCCCCTTTGAAGCACGCCGAATCGGTGCTGCTCGTCTATCACGATCAGCCCCAACCTGTGAAAGACCACGTCCTCCTGAATGACAGCGTGAGTGCCTATGATCAGATCGACCGAGCCTTCGGCTATTTCCTTCAGAAAAGCTCTCCGTTCCCTGGCAGAAAGTCCACCTGTTAGCAGGCCGACCTTGACTCCGTGAGGCTCCAGAAAGGACCTCAGCCTTATAGCGTGCTGCTGGGCCAATATCGAGGTCGGGACCATAAGAGCCGCCTGGGTTCCCCCGTCGACGGCCTGCATCATGGCAAGAGTCGCCACGGCGGTCTTACCGGATCCGACGTCCCCCTGAAGAAGACGGTTCATCGTCACCTCCGAGGACATATCCGTACCTATCTCGGCCAGTACCCTGCTCTGATCCTCGGTGAGCTCGAACGGCAGGGAATCCTCGATCTTCCGTCTGAGAGGACCTCCCATAGGAAGCCTAGGTGCTCCTCGAAGCTCCCCTACGGATCGTCTACGGATGGCAAGGCC
The DNA here is from genome assembly GCF_021568855.1 of Dethiosulfovibrio russensis. Lineage (NCBI taxonomy): Bacteria > Thermotogati > Synergistota > Synergistia > Synergistales > Dethiosulfovibrionaceae > Dethiosulfovibrio > Dethiosulfovibrio russensis. Next base: position 126,715 of record NZ_JAKGUG010000004.1, read on the forward strand.
GATCTGAAGCATAAAGAGCTCGTCGAAAGCCAGACGACGGCGGGCTCTTTTCCAGCTCTCCGGAGAGACGGGGCAGTGCATCTCCCTTATAGCCGAACCGAGGGGCTCCAGGTCCAGATTCCTCAGGATCGACTCCGGCATATGGTCCTCCAGTTCGGGCAAAACCTGATCGAGTAATCTACGTATAGTCTTTCTCAGCCACCGATCGGAGAGGCCGGCGGTGAGGGAGTATACGGCGGCGATCCCTCCGATCTGCACGGGAACCTCGTCCTCCCCGAGGATCTCGAACTCGGGGGCCACGAACTGAGACATTCCGCCCTCCCTGGCGATCTTCCCGTAAAGGGCCACCCTGGTCCCCGAGGTCAAGAGACGATCCAGTCCCTTGCGGTTGAACCATAGAGCGGATGCCAAGCCGTGATCGTCGCTCACGATGGCTCTGGTCAGTGATATCCTCTTTTTAACGGACAGACGGCTGTCGGTGGACACCACCGTAACGATGGAGGCCGCCACGGTATCGGCCTGAAGATCCTTCAAAGGCACTATTCGTCGTCTATCCTCGTAGCGACGGGGGAAAAAAAAGAGCAGGTCCCCCAAAGTGCGAACCCCCAGCCTTTCCAGCCGAGACGCCTTGACGGGACCCACTCCGTTGAGATACCGGATGGAATTGTCCAAAACGGTCACGGAAAGGAGCCCTCCTCCTCTCTGTCCGATCCCTCGACAAGACTGCTGAAACGGACCAGAAGAGACCTGAAATCGGCCAGAAACATCTCCTTGGTCTTACGGGCCTCGTCGCACTGGCGCAGGAGGTCGTCTTTCTTGCCTCTGGCCTCGTTAATGATGCCCTCGGCTCGGCTTCTCGCCTCCGCCACTATGGCATCGGCCTCCTTCCTGGCCGATCCGAGCCGTTCCTCCGAGCTTCTTTGAGCCATAAGCAGGGCCTCCTGAAGGGAATCCCTTAAAGTATCGTATTCTCCCATCTTTTCCTGCATCCTTCTGATCTCCTGTTCCAGCTCGGCCTGACGTTCCGCCGAGTACTGAAGGGTATCGGCGACCTGATCGAGAAAGTCCTCGACCTCGTCGGGATTATAGCCTCTTATGGTCCTGGAGAAGGAGACGTTCTCGACGTCCAGAACCGTGACGAGACTAGTCACCAGAGTTCTCCTGCCTCTCCTCTCCGGCAACCCATTCCTCGCAGGCGGTCTTCACAGGTGTCGCGAGAAAACTGCTCCTGGATACCCTGAGCAGACTACCCTTGGAAGCTGCGATGACCTCGTTTATAGCGGTCAACAGATCGTTCCCCAGATCCAGGTCGACACCCTGAAGGTCGATCAATATCAGCCGTCCCTGCCTCAGAGCGGAGAGAAGATCGTCCTTCAATTCCAGACAGTCCGACCCTCTGCACAGAATGACCTCCGCCTTTGGAGGAAGAGGCCTCATGACCCTCTCGAGCCGTTCCTCCCTAGAGGTTTCAACCGCCGGGGGGATCTCGTCGAGACCGTTTTCCTTATGGGATGTGATTACTATATCGTCGTCGTCGTAATCGTCGGTCATGCCCAAAAGCTCGAAAAGCCGATTCAACATATCCTTTACTGCCTCCGTTCCCTCTCTCCGAAAATAGCCGAACCTACCCTCACGATGGTGCTTCCCTCTTCTATAGCCAGCTCGAAATCGCCGCTCATTCCCATGGAAAGTTCCGGCAGAGGCCGTCCGAACTCCTTCGTCGCTCGATCTCTTAGCTCTCTCAGAACTCCAAAAGCCCTGCCTATACGGACTTGGTCGTCGCAAAGAGGCCCCACGGTCATCAAGCCCACAGGGTTCAAATGACCGCAGGAAGAGAAAATCCCATCCAGAAGGTCCAGGGTCTCCTCCGGAGATATGCCGTGCTTGGAGGCCTCTCCCGAGGTATTCACCTCTATCATTATATCGTAAGGGGCCTTATCGAACTCCAGCGCCAGACGATCCAGGGTCTCGGCCAGACGCAGGCTGTCCACACTGTGGATCACGTCGAAAAGAGCCATCGCTTTTCTCGCCTTGTTTCTCTGTAGATGGCCTATCAGATGCCAGGGAATGGAGAGGTCTTCCGGCCAATTCTCCATCTTCCCCTCCGCCTCCTGAACCCTGTTCTCGCCCAGGGCCCATACCAAACCGGTCCTGGCGACGGGGAGAATCCTCTCGACCGGGTGGGTCTTGGTGACCCCTAACAGGCGAACGTCCTCCGGACGTCTGCCGGAACGAAGGGCCGCCTCGGCCATACGGTCCAGAACCTCTCTAACTTGAACTTCACAATCAACAGGATCTACCACAACTTTATCCTCCCCTCTTGAGCGGTCATTCCGTTCAATAATACAAGACTCCCGGGGTTTAATCCAGCCTCCACCATAAAACGACCTCCGTCCACAGGAAACCCCTCGACCTCCCGGAAGGAGACCTTGTTCCCGTCGAGGACGAAAACTCCCCTTACCCCCTGACGTATCACCACCGCCGAATCGGGAACAGCCACCCCTCTACCCTCTCCTCCGTTGACGAAAAGCCGGAGTTCCCTCCGGGCCACTACGTCCGCCGGGAAGAAGGGCAGATTGACGTAAAGCTTGACGGTATGGCCCATCCTCTGAGCAACCCGGACCTCCCCACTGTAGGGCACTCCCAATGGATCCAGCCTGAACTCCACGGTCCCCCCGTCTATGTCGGCACTGAGGGAATCGGTCAGAGGACAGTAGAACACGCACCGGAGGGTCTGAGGCTGGGGTATCAGCTTGCCTATGACCCTGTCCCTCCTTATCTCCGAGAGGTCCTGAAAAAAGAGGGTCCCCGGCGGCTCCGGCAAAGACGCCGACCCGGGCCATATGGAAGAATATCTCCACTTGCCCTCGAGACCGTCCAGACCTGGGACGAAATATCCCTTGCGAGAAGAGTATATGGAAAAGCTCTTTCCGCCTCTCAAGACGGTTCCCACCAGATCTCCCTTCCCCACGACAGCGGGAGATGAGCCGTATCTGTACTGGATCGACCCTCTGACCCTCGAGCTTACCAGTTCCTCCCGCCATATCAAAACCGCTCTGACCGGGATATCGTCCCTGTAGAATACGGTCCTGGCGTTCACCAGATCGGGGACGGATCCGGATGTATGCCACCACCAGGCCATATAAACCGAGACCACGGCGACCACGATAAAGGTCACGAACGATATGTAGGCGACGTGCAGTCCCTTGGATTTCATCGAAGCCCTCCTAGATCGCTTATGCACCGCCTATTTTACAACAGCACCGTTTTTTTTTTCTATCGAGCCTCACACTTTATCACGATAAAAAACAAAGATCGCACAAACAAGACATGCTCAATTCGAAGAAACCATAGCTAAAAACGATCAAATCACATGTATACGCATGCGCTTCAAGGTCAAAATAGCAAAAAAACAGAAAAACCTCTTGCACAAAAAAGAAACGGATGGTATAAAGGGGCATCTTTTTTTTGCAGGACACAGGAACTGAAGACGAGGAGGGGAAAGAAACATGGAGATATCCAGACCAAAGGAAATTTTCGGGATGAACGTACTCGACAGAAAGACCATGAAGGAAGTTCTCCCGGACGAGATCTATCGCAAACTGGTGACAGCCATCGAGGGCGGACAGAAACTGGACATATCGGTGGCGGATTTCGTGGCTACCGCCATGAAGGAATGGGCAGTGTCCAAGGGAGCCACCCATTACACCCACTGGTTCCTTCCAAGAACCGAGACGACCGCCGAAAAGCACATGGCGTTTCTCACCACCGACGAATCGGGAGCCCCTATGGACTCGTTCAGCGGGATGGAGCTGGTCCGAAGCGAACCGGACGCCTCGTCCTTTCCCTCCGGAGGGATAAGGTCCACCTTCGAGGCCAGAGGATACAGCACATGGGACCCCTCAAGCCCAGCCTTTGTGGTGAGAAGTCCTAAGGGAGCGACTTTATGCATACCATCTGTCTTTATATCCTACGACGGAACCCCTCTGGACATGAAAACCCCTCTGCTAAAATCGATAGACGTGGTCCGGAATAAATCGATGCGTCTACTGAAGCTCTTCGGCAACAGGAGCGTCAGATCCGTGGACGTCACCGTGGGAGGCGAGCAGGAATACTTCCTGGTGGACGAAGAGAAAGCCAGAAAGAGACCGGACATCATGAAATGCGGTCGCACCCTCATAGGGGCTCCCTCGCCTTTGGAGCAGACCGTAGAAGCCCACTATTTCGGCTCGATACACCCGAGGACGCTGGCCTACATGGAAGACGTCGAGAGGGACATGTACCGAATGGGACAGATCCTCAAGACCAGACACAACGAGGTCGCCCCCTGTCAGTTCGAGTTCGCCCCAGACATAGCCGAGGGAAATCTGGGATGCGACCAGAACCACATACTGATGGAGATAATGAAGAAGATGGCCATCAGACACGGCTTCAAGCTGATGCTCCACGAAAAGCCTTTCGCAGGCGTCAACGGAAGCGGCAAGCATCTAAACTTCTCCCTGAGGGACAGCGAAGGGCGCAATCTGCTCAAGCCGTCCAGCAATCAGAGACGGAACATTCAGTTTCTGACCTTTCTGAGCGCCTTTCTGCTGGGAGTATCCAAACACGGAGGGCTTCTGAGGGCGGCTATAGCCTCTCCGGGCAACATGCACCGTCTAGGTGGACACGAGGCCCCTCCGGCGATAATGAGCGTCTATCTGGGAGACCTGCTCACCCAGATACTGGACAATATAGAAAAGGGCCTGCCGGACAAGATGCCGTCCCGTTCCCTGATAGATCTGGGCCTCAACAGACTCCCGGCGGTAGTCGCGGACAATTCGGACAGAAACAGGACCTCTCCTATAGCCTTCACCGGCAACAAGTTCGAGTTCCGGGCGGTAGGCGCCCCTCAGGCCCTTGCGGGCCCTCTCACGGTTCTCCTGGCGGTGTGGAGCAAAGGGATCGAAGAGATGACGTCTATGATCGAACACAGGATATCGGAAGGTCGAATGGACGTCACCGACGCAGCCTTGGAGGCGATACGTCACGGGGCGAAGGAGAGCAGAGCGGTCCGTTTCGAGGGCAATGCCTACGCTCCCGAGTGGCAGAACGATGCGGCTAAAAGAGGGCTCACAGTGGCCAACACGACTCCGGAAGCTCTGGACCTGTATCTCATCCCGGAAAACCGTTCTCTCTTCGCAGATCTGGGAATAATGACCGAGAGAGAGGTGGAGGCCTATCACGAAATACGAACGGAGCAGTACGTAAACGCCATGGACGTCGAGATGGCGACTATGACCGCCATGATAAGGGAAGGGGTGCTTCCCGCCGTCACCAGACAGATATCGCTTGAATCGGAGGCCATAAGGTCCCTCCCTGAGGAACTCCGCAAGGACATGGATCCCTGGAATAAATCTCTGAAAGAGCTGGTGACGCTCAAGAACGGTCTCATAACTGGAATAGAGAACCTAGACGACCTGAGACAGAGGGCAAATAACATGAACCTCTCCGAGAGGGCACGGATCGTAACGGAGGAGGCCCTCCCCCAGATGGCTGCCGTCAGAGGGATGAGCGACGCTGCGGAGCAGCTGGTGGCAGGAGACATATGGCCCTACCCCAGATACAGGGATCTGCTCACCACAGAGTGAAAAAATCTAAAAGGAAAAGCGGTGTGCCTTCCAACAAAGGAGGCGCACCGCTTGATATATCAAAGAAGCTCAGTGTCGGTAAGTCCACACCTTATGGCATACTTGGTAAGGTCAGCTACGTTGTGCAGATCCAGCTTATTCATCACGCTCTGCCGGTGATTCTCGACCGTCTTGGCACTCAGATTGAGAGACGAGGCGATCTCCCTGGTGCTCCTGCCTTCCGCAACGAGCTGGAGGATCTCCCATTCCCTGGGGGTGAGCTCCGTCCTCTGATCCTCCTCGGCTATCAGATAATCCAACGATGCAAGGTCCATCCCAAGCCCTCTCTCTATGCTGGGGCCGAGATAGGCCTCTCCTTCGACCACCGCCCTTATGGCACCGACCAGCTCATCTGTGGCGCAGTCCTTTAGCAGAAAGGCCCTGGCTCCTGCTCTGAACATCTCCACCACGAAATGCCTGTCCGAATGCATCGACAGGGCCACCACAGCAACGCCGAGCTTCCTCAGCCTTCTGGTGGCCTCTATCCCTCCCATACCGGGCATCACTATATCCATTACGGCCACGTGGGGACGGAGCTCTTCCGCTATATCCACGGCGGCCCTTCCATCGGAGACCTCGGCGACTATGTCGATGTTTTTCTCCGCCTCCAGGAGCATCACCAACCCCTTACGGACGATCTGATGATCGTCCGCCACCATCACCCTTATCAAGAGACCCCTCCTCACTTACCTTATGGGCAATTTTATGGTAGCCCTGGTTCCCTTTCCAGGAGAGGATCGACAGATAAGCTCTCCCCCCATCCCCGCCAATCTCTCCCTTATGCTGAGAAGGCCGAAGGAAAGGTTCGCGGCAGACCGATCCAGGTTTTCCGGATCGTAGCCCCTGCCTTCGTCGAGAACGGTGGCGACCACGAATTTTCCGTCCCTTTCGAGCCTTACGAAAGCTTCCGAAACCTCTGCGTGTTTGCCCACGTTTATCAAAAGCTCTCTGATGGACCTGTATAGAAGTCCTCTGGATCTCCTATCCAGAAGGTCCGCCGAGCCATCGTCCTTTACGGAAACGGCTAGGCCTCTGTCCCTTCGAACTACGTCGCACATGCGCTCCAACGCCGGGCCGAAGCCTAACTCGTCGAGCAGGGGCGACCCCAGCTCGAAGGTCATGGCCCTGGTCTCAGATATGATCTGGTCCGCCAAAACAACGCACTGCTTCAGACCTTCTCTCACCGAGCCGGAGGCGTCCCTCATGGCCAGACCCAGTCGGATTTTAACCGATGCCAGATTCTGTCCCACCACGTCGTGAAGATAAGCGGCCATTCTTTGCCTCTCCTGCTGCTCCACCTCGTCGAGACGACCTATCAGCTTCCTCAGCTGCCTGGCGTAGTTCTTCTCCCTGGATCTCGCCTCCAGCCTTTCGGAGATATCCCTCATAACTACCAACAGCACGGAAAGGCCGTCCTCGAAGAAAACGGTAAGGCTCATCTCGACAGGAAGGCTTGAACCGTCGGGACGACGCAGGTCTCCGGTCAGACCGACAGGTCCTCTGCTGCTGCTCAACAAGGTCTCCACCTGACGAAGCGAGGTGGACGAAAAGATTTCTCCTAGAGAACGGCCTACCGGAGGTCTATCGACCCCTCCTATCATATCGGAGGCGACCGGATTGGATAGATCCACCCGGAAAAGCTCGTCTACACCCTTACGACAGAGAATGACGCCGTCTCCTATGGCGTTCAGTATTTTCCTGTAGCGGTCCTCCCTTTCCTCCAGAAGCCTGCGGGCGATGTTTCTCACCTCGGTGAGTTCCATCCCGGCCACTATCGTCCCTTTCATCTCGCCGTTTTCGTCCTTATAGGGAACCACGTTTACCGAGAAAACCCTCCTGTTACCTTTTTCGTCAGAAAAGGACAGGTCCTCGCCGTATATCCCGTAGCCCTGTCGGACGACTCTCTGTGCCATACGGCGCAATGCTCCGTCGTTTGCCGATAGGGTCTTTCCTGTACGGTTGAATCTCCTGACATCTCCGCTCAGCCCGGTCATGCATATCGGAACGGGAGCCCCCTCTAAGATAGCGTCCAAGGCGTCCTTCCTTCGGGCCAGCTCCCTCTGGAGGGAGTACAGGGAGGTGACATCCCTGCCTACCGCCTGTATCTCCAGATCGGTCGATCCGACTCCCGAAACGGGAACGCAGCTCCATCTTATCCACCTCTCCGATCCGTCCGGAGAGTTTACCGATTGAGTCCACTCTCCCTGGCGACTCTCTCCTCGATCAAGCCCGTCCAGAAGAGACTGGAGCCCCAGTCTCTCGGTGGCCTTGAGCCTGTTGCCTAGAGAGGAGCCAACCAGTTTTTCCCTGGACAATCCCCAGAAGCGACAGCAGGCCCGATTCACAAAGGTGATGGTCCAGTCGGATCGAAAACGTATCAGAGGATCTGTCTGGGCCTCCAGTACCGCCGCATATCGCCTCTCCCCTTCGGTAAGGATGCCCCAGAGCTTGCGATATGAGGAGACGAAAAGCAGGCTCAGTACCACCAGAGTCACTCCGAGAAAGACTGTCAGAGGAAGCCTGCGTTTAAAGTGAAAGACCATGTTGAGATGAGCCGGGTCAGGAGATACGTGCACCAGAACAAGCTTTTGTCCACCTATTCTGGCGCTGTGCCAGGCCAGCACCCTCAGACCCTCTCCAGGAAGCTGCTCCATAGACTCACCGGACGATCTGTTGAGCACGTCCCTGGTCATAAGCCTCAGGTCCGCCTTCCTGCCGTGTAGATCGCCGAACACGCTGTGCCCCACGGTCTCAGGATCGCTGGACAACACCACGTCGCCCAGAGGACTCAATATGTAGGAGCTACCTCCCATCTTGAGATCGTAGACGACGTGTCCAAGAAGCCTGTCCAGGTCCAGCGTTACGACCATGGCTCCGTAAGCTATACGTCCCTGTCTTAAGGGATACACCATGCCCATCATCCTGAGGCCGGGGGATACGGAAAAAGGAGGAATCCAATTCCCCCTCCCTCTCTCCATATAACGGCTCAGAAACAGCTTTCCCCAATGCAGGGACTGCTCGAATATAGTGCGGTTTTCCGATCCGTACATCCACTGATCGTCGTCGTAGGTAACCACGGAGATATCCAATATCTGGGGAAAGGAGGTCAACTCCAGAGACTGTATCTCCCTGAGGGAGTCTCTGTCGAAGTCGGAGGAGATGAAGGCGGAGGAAACGTATCTCGACACCGTAGAAAAATGTCGGACCATGTCGTTCAACCTGTCCGATGTGGCCCGGGCAGCCAGGGTCAGCTGCTCCGATCTCCTGAGCAGCCCCTCTTCCCTGGATTTTGACACCTCGGATCTATCTAGAAAGAACATACCTCCGAGATATACGACTATACAGAACGACACGCCGACCATATAGGCTCCCCATTCGGACAGAGCCATCCTGGAGAACTTCATCTAGGAACCTCGTAGGCCCTTCCGGTAACGGCTATCAGAAAAGACTCCTCTCCCTTTGCTCCCTTTAAGATCAGTCTGCCCGGGGAACATGACCCGTCCCTGTAGAACAGGATCCTCTCGGGAACCGCCTGCCAGCTTCCGTCGGGCAGTTCCGATCGAAGATCGATAGATTCCAGGGAACCGTCAAGGACCGTCAGTGAACCGTCCTCGACGGTCAGGATCAGAGGCCCTCTATCCATGGCCTCCGATCGAATATCAGAAAGGTAACGGTTGAGCGATATCAGTCCATCCGGCTCCCTGGGAGCTATCCTGGAGACCACCAGAGTCGCCATGATGCCGATCAGAACGACGACGAACATCACCTCTAAAAGGGTGAATCCCCGGCGACCGCTGGTCATGACGTCATTCCCAGTTGGTTATGTCCTTGCCGTCCCCTTCGCCGCCTTCCTCCCCGTCGGGACCGCAGGAAAACAGGTCGAACTCGCCGTGATCCCCGGGCTTGCGATAGACGTATTCCTTACCCCAGGGGTCCACCGGGACCTTCTTGAGATAGCCGCCCTCTTTCCACCTCTTGGGCTCCGGGGAGGTGGTGGGCTTCTCCACCAAAGACTCCAGTCCCTGTTCCGTGGTGGGATACATGCCGCTGTCCAGCTTGTACATGTCCAAGGCCTGTTCTATCTCGCGGATCTGGACAAGAGCGGCGGTCCGCTTGGCTTCCTCGCCCCGACCGACGACTCTGGGAGCCACCAAGGCGGCCAACATTCCTATGATGACCACTACGACGAGGACCTCGACCAACGTGAAACCACTTCGTCTTTTCACTGCAATTCCTCCTTAAAAGATTCTGCTAACGAACGAAACTGGATATATCGAAGATGGGCAACAATATGGCTACCACGACGAAGCCCACGACGAGTCCCAAAAACAACACCATGACAGGCTCTATCAGGTTCGCCATACGATCCATGCTGGCTCTGGCCCTATCCCATCTGGTCTGGGCTATCTGTTCCAAAGCTCCGGACAGATCGCCTCCTATCTCGCCTATCCTGACAAAATACACCAGATCTTCGTCGAAAGTACCGTCCTTCTCCAGGGCCTTCTCGAAACGGAGTCCTCCTTTGACCTGATCGGCTATGGCCATCCAGCGATCTTTTCTGGGATCCAGAACGGAACTCATCCTAAGAGCCTGGACCAAAGGAATGCCTGAACGGAGCAACGACCCCAGATTGGAACACACTAGAGAGACGATTATGTTGTTTCTGATCCCTCTGAAGAAGGGCATTTTTACCTTCAGTCTGCCCGACTTCACAAGGATGAAGAGGACCAAAACGGCCAGAAGCAGAGGAACCCCCATGGCCTGAAAAGCACGGGAAAGCCCCATCAGTATCCTGGTTGGAACGGGAAGGGCCCTGCCCATGTCCGAAAAGAGAACCGCCACCTTGGGAACCACGTAGGTCATCAGAAAAGCGACGACTCCCAGCCCTACCACCATCATTATAGCCGGGTAGGTCATAGCGGTCTGGAGTCTTCTTCTGAGGGAGGCCTGCATGGAAAAAAGCCCCACCGCCTGGATCAGAACCTCGTCCAGGGTACCGCCTCTCTCGCCGGACTCTACCATACTGCACAGGTTTTCGTCGAAACATCCGGCATCCCTCAGGGAGGAGGAAAGCCTTCGCCCCCCCTCCACCGCCTGTCTAAGCGATCCATACAGCAGCCCTAGCCTCTTGCCTCCCTGCTTCTCCAGCAACCTCAGGGCCTCGGACAGGGGAAGACCTGCCTTGAGATATGTTGAGAGGGATCGACAGAAGGTCTCGTGGTCGTCCAGAGACAGCGACCGAACCGTCGATTTCCTCTTCGATCGGCTGTCCTCGGACATATCCACCACGACAAGTCCCTGAACCGCCAGGCTTTCCGCCGCCTGCTGGGTTCCGGGAGACTCTATACGGCCTTTTTTGAGGTTCCCCTTGGAATCGTAGGCGCTGTAGCGATAGGTCGGCATGTCACACCTCTCCGGCCACTCGGATCAACTCTTCCGGCGACGTGGCCCCTTTCTCAACCAAAGAGAGACCGATCTCCCAGAGAGTACGAAATCCCTGAGGCTCGGCCAGGGCCCTCATCTCGGCAGCAGGGGCGTTTCTCGCTATGGCCTCTCTGAGATCGTCGTCTATGACCAGCTGTTCGTATATGCCAACTCGACCTCTGTAGCCAGTGCCGGAACAGTTAGGACACCCGGACGGTCCCCAGGCTTTCTTGACGCCGTTTTTGGCCAGAATGGAGGGAACTGGAACCTCCTGTCTACAGTGGGGACAGAGACGGCGAACCAGCCTCTGGGCCACCACCCCGACAAGAGAACCGGCCACTAGATAGGGCTCTACACCCATGTCGGCCAGACGGGCGACGGCGCTTATGGAATCGTTGGTGTGAAGGGTGGATAGGACCAGATGTCCGGTAAGGGACGCCTGAACTCCTATGTGGGCCGTGTCGAAATCCCTCATCTCCCCTATCATGACTATATCCGGGTCCTGTCTGAGGATGGACCTCAGGGCGGAGGCGAAGGTCATACCCGCCTTTTCGTTCACCTGTATCTGGGCCACCCCCGGAAGGTCGTACTCCACCGGGTCCTCGACGGTTATAACGTTAACCGACGGCTTGGCCAGTTCCTGAAGAATGGCGTAGAGGCTGGTGGACTTACCGGAACCGGTGGGGCCGGTGAACAGGATCATCCCGTAGGGGCTGGATATTATCCTCTCCATCAACTCCAGCTCCCTCTCGTCCATGCCCAGATCCCTCAATGAAAGGGCTCCGCCTCCCTTGTCCAGGAGCCGGAGGGCCATCCTCTCGCCGTGCTGGGTGGGAACCGAGTTAACTCGGACGTCCACGGCATGACCTCCTACGGTTATGCCTATCCGTCCGTCCTGAGGGGCCATATGTTCCGCTATATCCATCCTGGCCATTACCTTTATCCTGCTGACCAGAGGAGCCTGATGGCTTCTGGGCAACTTCAGCCTATCCCGAAGGACGCCGTCCACCCTAAAGCGGATTATGACCGAGTCCTCGTAGGACTCGACGTGGATATCGGTGGCCCTCTGTTTCATGGCGTCGGCGAAGAGGCCGTTCACCAGACGGATGACAGGGACGTCAACCGAGTCGCTGAGGACATCCTCCCTGGCGAGGGCGTCCACGTCGTCTATGCCCTCCATGTCTCGAACTGCGTCGTCGGCGGCTCCGCTGCGCAGATCGTACAGCTGGTTTATACGCTCCGATATAGCCGCTGAATCGTAGATCTCTACGTCCACCACCGCCCCGAGGGCGTATCCCAAAGCCTGGGCCCTGTCGTAACGGTCCAGAGACGGCACAGCCACCACCAGCAGGTCGTCCTCCTTTCTTATGGGGAGGATTCCGTCGGAACGAAGACCGTCCAGACTGACCGAGCCAGGTAGCATCTCCGCTATGATCGAAGCTTCGGGGAGGTTCCTCGGCTTGGAAGGGGTTGAATCGATCATCTCTGCTTCTTCACCGCTTCCTGATACATTTCATGGAAACGTCGATTGAGCCGAATCTCCGCCTCGCTCAGACCGAGGTCCGTGTCGGAAGCCGCAACAGCCTTGCTGGCCTCGGAGGCCGCCTCGGGGGTCTCAAGTATGTAGGGGGTTAGAAAAACCATAAGCTCTATTTTTTCCCTCTGGTTGGTCGAGCTCTTGAACAGCTCTCCCACCAGGGGAATGTAGGAGAGTATGGGAACCCTCTGTTTGAGGCTCTTCTCCGTCTCCTTGAGAAGGCCCCCCAAAATTATAGTCTGGCCGTTTCTGACCTGGACGGAGGTCTTTACCTCCCTCTTAGCCGTGACAGGGGTCGTGCTGGTCATGGCGCTGAGCACCTCCTCGGTACTCTGCTCTATGTCCAGAGCCACCAGGTTTCCGCTTCTTATGTGAGGGGTTATCTTGAGCTTCAGCCCCGTGTCCTTGTAGTCGTAGCTATTCTGAACCGAGCTCGGGTTGGATATGTCCGAGGTCGAGGCCTTCATCTGAGGTATGGTCTGTCCAACCATGAGGGAGCTCTCCTTGTTGTCGGTACACATAAGCCTGGGCATGGAGAGTATGTTCATTGCGTCGTACTTCTTCAAGAGCTGGACGTAGGCATAGATAAGGGCATTACCATCGTAGGTCGTCTTCGTACCAACAAGGTTACCGTCGTCATTGTAAAGTTCCTCTTCGTGTTTGCTTAATTCCTGAAACCAGTCCACGAAGGTGGAGGGCACCCCTGTGGAGCCTCCCAGGGCGGCGTTGGCGGCGAATACCGTGCTTCCCGACACCTGGCCTCCCCAGGTGGCCCAGTCTATCCCGGCATTTTTGAGATCAGTTAGGTTGACCTCCGCTATGAGCCCACGAATCATGACCTGTTTCGGCTGGATATCCAGCTGCTTTATTATGTCTATAAGGCCGGAGTACTGCTGTTCCTGAACGGCGAAGATAAGGCTGTTAGTAGGTATGTCCGGGACCACAGTGGTTGGCATGGCCCCTTCCTTGCCGGGCTGGAGCCTTGCAGCTACCCCCAGTATCTGGCTGAGCTGTTTGGCCACCTCCTGAGCGTCGGCGTTTTTGAGCCTGTAGACGTGGAACTCCCCCGACACGGGGGGGACGTCCAGCCTCTTAACTATCTTTTTAGCCGACTCCAGTGCGGAGCTGTCTCCAACCAGAAGGAGGGTTCGGCTGGACGAATCGGACAGGGCGGTGAGCCCTCTGAATGGGCCTGTCGGGTCCTTGGCGAGGTTGGCCAGATGCTGGGCCAGCAGATCCGGGTTGGCCTCCTTCACCGGCACGGCAGAAATCCGCCTTATACCGTCAGGGACGTCCAGAGCTCTCAGAAGGTTGACCACCCTCTGCACGTCCGCAGCGGGGCCGGTCAGAAGCAACCCGTTGCCCTCGTCCAGAGGTATGACCATCACGGTCTTTCCCGCAGCAGGCTGAACCGCCTTCTGGGCGAACCCGGGGGACACGAAGTCCAGCGGCACCACCTGGTTCACCACCTGCTCGCCGTAACCGGGACCGATTCTGCTCCTGACAGCCCTGTTCTCCAGGGTGGTTCCTCCCTTGAGAACCTTGTAGTAGTCTCCCATATCCTCCAGGGAAAGCCCGTTCATCTCCAGTGTCGTAAGCATGATCTTATAGGCCTCGGCAAGTGAGACCGACCGGGGAGACATAACCGTTATGGTACCCTTGACGTTGGGGGCTATTATTATGTTTTTCTGCAAAAGCTCGGACATAAAGCGTATGAACTTCACTACATCCAGGTCGGTGAAGTTGAACTGAACCGATCCGGACTCTCTCATGGCCTTTGCAGCCTCGATCAGGTTCTGTTCGTTCTGTTCGTCTTTATCCTGGGCAAGGATGGGTTCCGGAAAGACCGCAGGGTAAAGGACACAACCTAAGCATATGGCAAGGATAAAAGCGACGTACGTTTTTCGAATCACCGTGTCTCCTCCTCTAGGGGATATAAAAGCTCATGGTCCGTCCGTCGAGCTCGACGTCGAGTTTCCGGTAGTTGATCCGCCACAGTCCATCCATCAGGGGATAGGAGTATCCGCTGGTGTTCCACTCCATCCCGTCCTCTTCGCCGTTGTCCGACAGTTTTCCGGACAACAGGTCCGCCTCCAGCGCCTGGACCCTGTCGAGGAACCTCGATTCCCCTCTAACCGAGTCGAGGGCTTTCGTAGCTGTTATGGAAAGCTTGAGGGATCCTGCCGCCACCAGTCCCAAGACCGCCACGGCGACTATAACTTCCACCAGAGTGAATCCTTTTTTTCCTCTATCTGACGACATAGTTTAACATAATTTCCTCGTCGCCCCGTCCCACAGCTACCTCGAAACGGGATCCGCCCATCAGGGAGTTTATGGCGTTCGCCACGTCGCCCATGTTCCTTATGACCACTCCGTTGACGCTTTTCACCACGTCGCCCTTCTGGACTCCGAGTTCTTTCAGAACACTGCCGTCCATTATATTGGCGACCTCTATTCCAGTAGGTTTGCCGTCCACGAATTTAGGTATCAGCCTTACCCTCTTAAGCTCGTTGAATGGGTTCATGAGAAGAGAGTCGACCAGTTCTCTAGCCACGACTCCCTCGCTGTCGTCGGTCGCAGCCTGAACCTGGGAACCCGAGTCGGAAAACACCGGTTCTTTCGCCGGAGGAGCCTCCACCCTACTCTCCGAGCGAGCGCTCTTGCCCTCGTCTTTGTAGGATATATAGACCTCGTAGTTGACGTTGTCCTTGGCCAAGACGACGCTGTAGGGGTAGACCTCCTTCAGCAAAAAACCTCCGTAAGCCTGTCCCTTCAACACCAGGGAAACCTTTTTCTCCCGATCCAGCCAGGCCGCCACGTCAGGAAGAGATCCTATGACCTTGATGCCGTCGACGCTGAATACCCTTTCTTCCTCAGGGGGCAGATCCCGAGAGGTCGCAGCGACGGCGATCTCCGGTCTGGCCGGAACCCCGAAAGGAGAGACGTCCACCAGAGAACGAAGCTCTCTGGCCATTTCGACCCCTCCGTCCTCCTCTGGACCTATGGTTCCTCCGTCCAAAATCGCCCTGGAGGCTCTGGCCTGGACCAACAGAGGGGCCATGCGTCTCTCGACCTCCATCCCGATGAGAGAGCTCAGGGCTATGCCGGTAAGCAGCATTCCGATAATCGGAAGGACCCGGCCGAAAAAGGGCAGAGACGAGGTCAGCAATCCGGTTTTTCCGAAAAACGACACGTCATTTCCCTCCCTTTCTCTTTAGAGTCCACTCGCCCTCTCCATTTCTCGAGAGAGGCATAAACCTGGATGCCATGGATAGAGCTCCGTCAAGATCGGAGGGGGCCTTCAATGTCACGTCCGCCTCGACGATTCTGCCGTTACTTGGAGATATGGATAGAGATCCCGACGCTTTTATGTCACCGTCCATCTCTATTTCGGCGATCGTAATCCTCCCCTGACCGTAGGACACCTCGAGAAACCCCCCTATCCTTCTGCCCCGATCGCCCGGCAGAGAGACGGCCCCTCCGATCAGCTCTATGGAGGCGGTCGGAGTCCCCGAGAGAATCGATCCCAGCGGCATCGGACGAACCTTCACAGTTCCGAAGGTAGCTCCGCCTCCGAAGCCCTCCATCTCCACCCTATCGACGACGAAGACAGGCACGACTCCTTCCTCGTCGAACCGAGAGGCCTGTAGGAATATCCCCGATCGGGAAAGCTCTCTGGAGGCCTCCAGAAACACCAACTCTCCAAGGTCTTCCCATGGAAGAAAGAGCCTCAGACCTATGACCAGGCCGAAGGATAAAATAAGCAAAGCGGCGAGCACAGATCTTATTCTCCTCATCTCGCCACCATCACCACCAGGTTCATGGACAGGAGCCTTACCCCATCCTCAGGGACCGCCCGAAGCTCCGCCGAATCCACGACTAGACCTCTTTTTCCCAGTTCCAGGATAAAGTTCAGGGCGCTTTCTGAGTAAAGTCTTCCTAGCTGAACGCTGAGTCCTCTGCTTAAAGACGATATCTGCACCAGGTTTTCCTTCAGTCCCATGTTGTCCACCAGGGAGGAGACCACCACTATGGGGTCGTCGGAGAGAGGAGTTCTCTCCTCTCTACCGGGAAGGGATCTGTATTTCTTTATCACCAGCAGCAGGTCCTCGAATCGACGTTGCTGAAGCCGGGAACGAGATTCCAGGTCGGACATACCGCTCCAGACGGACCATGCCGCCACCCATACAACGAGGGCTATAGCCAAAAGGGAGAGGGGTTTCAACACCTCTCTGGGGACTCCGGGAATATCCGGCAGTTCGGGAAATTTCATAGGGAGGACCACCTCACTTCCAGGGAATAACGCAGTCCTCCGCCGGGGACCTGCTGAATATCTCCGAGCTTGACCGTGCCATCGTTGTTGATCTTGAGGTTTTTCTGAAAGGCCTGAACAGACGAAACTTCCTCGGCGGTTCCGATAAGCTCCATACCGTCAGAGGAATAGCGAAGCGTGTCCACCGAGATACGGCCCCCTCCCATCTCCGGATCTGTCCAGGACCTAACTATGAGACGCAGACCGTCCTCAAGGCTCCTGGTATCGGGACTATCCGTTAGTTCGGCCAGTTTTCCCCTGGCCTGGCTCAATGGGTCCCTCACCTTCCCGGAACCAAAGGCATCTGTGTAGACTGCCTCCGCTCTGGACCTGATGGTATCCGCCTTTTCCCTCTCGACCACTCCCCCTATAAAGCCAGCCCCAAGAAAGATGCACCCTGCCAGGAGGAACCAGCAGGAAAACCCTCCTACGGCCTTACCCAGGGTCTCTAGAACTATGGCACTGTCCAAGACCTTCCGAGAAAGGGAATAGCTGCCGAGGGAAGGAAAGGCGGACAGGGTTTCTCTTGCCTTTGCGGCAAGCCTCTCTCCGTCCTCGGAGACATCTACGACGACCGAATCGGACGGGTCGAAGTCGAATTTTCCGCCGTAATCGAGAAGCCACCTCAGCTCCTGATCGACGGAGCGGCGAGATCTGGACTGCCATCTGTACAATACTGGAACGCCGTCGACGAAAAGGGCGGAGGAGATTCCTTCTTCGTCCAAGCACAAGACGGCTCCGTTTCCCCCTACCTCCGCCGCCATGGCGAAAGGGAGAGGCCATATGGTGGAGCGACCGAGTCCGGAAATGCCCTCCTCTACGGAGGCCCGTTCTTCCGACGGAAGTATAAGGGCAGAACCGCTGAACCTTCGATCCTCCCTACGGTGGACCACGGGAAATATCTCGACCTCTCTGTCTCCGGATATAGAGGAATACTGTATCTTGAGGGCCTCTCTAATGGCGGACACTGAGCCAAAAGGGAAATCAAAGGTCCTGACCGACAGGGTTCTGTAGGGAACGAGGACCAGACGGCCTCCCTTTCTGAACCTACTGCCGGACGACCCTCCGATGTTGGAGATTCTATCCCTTCCATATACGTAGACCTCTCCGATCTCCTTCATCAAAGTTCCTCCCAGTATAGGACAGATTTTTTAGTGACCACGATATTGTAGGATCGCTCCCGATCGGCCTCCAGGGACGATACATAGACCGATACGGAAAAATAGTCACTCGTGGTTCCCAAGGCGTTGGACAGTTTGGGCCCCAGCGAATTGGAGAAAGCCGGCATCTCGGCCAGCTCCGAAAGCTTCTTGAAAGGGGTTTTATCCCTTCTGGCCACGATCTCCCTTGCCGTGACCTCGTCTATACCCTCGAGAAGGGCTAGTACCTTTTCCGACGCTGTGTTGACGTTTATCTTGCTTCCGCACCACGGAGTAAGAAAGTCCTTCAGCCCTGGCCTCTCGTCGTTTCCTACCAGTCTGTCGAGCTTTATCTCCGGAAAAAGCGTGAAGGCGCCCGGATCTCCGGGCATCCTGTTCGGAAAGAAAGGTCGCTCGTATCCTCCCACCCGGGGAGTCCTATCCGAGTCCATGAAATCCAGGGTCGGAGCCGCGAGCCCGGGAAGTTCGACCTCCTCCCAGACCTGATTCCAGGGAATCTCCATCTCCCCCCTAAGTGTGGTCCCGTCCGGAAGGAATATGTTTCCCAGAGGAAGTTTATCGTCCAGGGGCAATATGGTTACAGAGACGAGATAGCTATCCCCTATGGGGATGATGTGTTCTCCGAACCAACGCTCGTGTACGCTGTCGTAGCCGTTTTTATCCGAGGCCAAGCCTCTTATGACGTTTTTTACCGCCAGTAGAACTATGTTGCGACACTCGAGCTCAAACCTTCTTCGATCGACCCGTCGAACCTGATCCCTGACGAACCAACCGTATCCCACCGCAGCGGACATCAGAAACATCGACACCATAAGGACCGACAGAAGTATGAACCCTCTTCTGCTCGACCTCCCTCTAAAGAGCGGGGAACCAGTCGACGATCTCATGGGAACGGCCTCCTCGATCCAGTTTTATTCGGATTGCGACCGGAATTCCACCGGCATACTTGCCGGACCAGTTATCCTTGCCCATGTAGACCTCTACACGGAAGGAATCGACCGAGGGGAGGACAAGCGCGGCCCGATCCATCGGCATTGACGATTTAAGGTCCAGGTCCTTTACCGCTCTTCCTGGAAAGGTCCATCGGTACAGCCCAGGCAGGACAGGCCCTGTCTCCAGGGTGTTCTCCCTCACAAGTCCATATACGACCACTCCGGGGACCATCGTATTCCGTATCTGGCTGGCCGATTCAACTGCCAGAACGTCGTCGGCCTTGCCTCCGAACAGGTCCTTCTTCCTCAGTGCCATATAGGTCTGTTTGGGGAGCACCAGCACCGATCGGACATCGCGACATATGAGCCTGAAGACGTCCTGGACGGCCGCCTCCTCTCCTACGTCGGATTGAGCGGCTCTCATGTTGCCCACTATGTGGACCATCGGGGCCACGGCACAGGTGGCGATAACCCCCACCAGTGCCAGGACAACCAGGATTTCTATGAAAGTAAAGCCTTTACGGTTCATCTCATTCTTTTCTTATCGAGTAGGTACCGGGCTTAAGATAGGTAACCAGGTACCTCAGGAGATCCTGTTTCTTGAGCTTGCCCGCCCAGTCCAGAAGCCGCCTTAGATCCTCGGCGGTAGGCTGCTGTCTGAAGGCGACCAGAAGTCTGTTCAACCCCTCGGCCAATGCCTCCGGGTCCTTCGCCGCCTCTCCATAGGCTATGTAGTGGTAGGCGAGCTGACGTTCAGCGACATCTCTGACCATAAGGGTGCCGTAAGCTTTTTCCATTAGCCGCCTCTGTATGGGAGCGGACTTGCTGGACACCGCTTTTCTCAGGGTTACGTCTCCGACCAGTCCCTGTCCGAGGTAAACCAAGCCCCAAAGGGACACGGAGGCCATCATAACTCCCAACGCCCTGTAGCCTCTCGGGTTGCCCAGAAAACGGATCTTCCCGACGGCCACCTCCGCCAAAATCTCTCTGTTCGCCAGAGCGAAGGCCAGAGGCATCCATAGGGAATTCTCTATCCTGTGGAAAGGTCTCGTCCAAAGTGCGTCGAACCATATGAGGAACAAAAAGGCGGCGCTCCACAAAACCGAATCGGGAAAAGGAGAACCCTTATGTCTGTGAAGATATAGAAAAAAGGAAACGATCCACCATAATGCCAACCCTATGAGTATCACAAAGCCCAGCAGGCCGGATTCACAGTACCACTGGAGATATTCGTTGTGAGCCCAGTTGGTATATTGCCATTTCATGTCTGGATAGAGAGAAAAAGCCTCTCTCTGGGCCTCGAGGTAATTCCACTTGAACTGTCCCAGCCCCATTCCCTTGACAGGCTCCTCCATCGCCATGGCCCAGGAGGTCTTCCATATGCCGTCTCGGCCTCCGACGGTGTCGGCGTTTTTAACCAGATCGACGCTCTTGGCTATGAGGGACCCGGAACGTCCCTGGTTCAGAAACACCGATGCACCCAGCACCGCCACGATCAGAATCGCCGACAGGCCCAGACGACGGAGCCTGGCTCTATCCCTGCCCAGGGCTATCATCAGGGCCAGCAGGGATACCCCTACCATCAGAGAGAGGATGGCCGATCGGCTGGTGCTGTTCCAGAGTCCCCACAGCAATATGGGCAGAAAGATCAGGTTGGTAGCGGCGAAAAACCGCCCCCAACCTTCGGTCTCCCTGAGACCGTGACGAAGATAGAGAAAGATGGACCCCAGGGCGGTAATGGCCAGCCAAAGCCCCAACATGTTCTGCTGCCCTGTGTTGCCGATGTAGTTCCCCGGGGTCGGAAGTATCAGTTTAAGTGGAGCGAATAGATTCACGTTGTTGGCGACCTGAAACTCCGCAAAAAAGACGTTGACCACGCCGTTTAAAGACGCCAACCAAAGAATCGGTCTGAGCCAATTCTCCCTGAACAGATTGAGACAGAGGACGTAGAACCCCCAAAGGGATGCGAAGAAAAACCATTCTCTGTAAAAAGTAGGAATCGATTTTACAGGAGCCCACATGGGCTGAACCGTAACGTATATCAAAAGAGCGAACCATATCCAGCCGAAGAGATCCACCCTGAAGCCGATTCTCTCCGATCCTCGCCAGGCCACAACGACTCCGGTCAGTATGGCCATGGTCGCCACCGGAACCAAGGCTACGGTCCATTTCATTATATGAAGGGTCTGAAAAAAGAAGACTCCCGAGTATATAAGGTTGGGCAAAGCCAGCGAAATGGCGGCGGAGACGAGAAAAAGCCCGTCTAGTGTTCTGGATCGTTCCATCATATCTCTTCGTCCTCCATGAGAAGCTGTTTTTTGAGGTCGACGATTATCTCGACCACCAGCTCGCTCTGAGCCAGTTCCCGAACCTTCCATACGACGGGAACCCCTTTTTTCCTCTGTTTCTCCACGAGATCCGCCAGTTGATGCAGTAATTCTCCCGTCGGGCCTTCCGGACCGTTGAAGGAGAGAGCGTCTCTTTTCGCGTTTCGACGACGGATAGAGTCCTCGTCCAATCTACCTTCATCGGACTCGTCAACAGTTTCGAGAAAGCCCTCCCCGACATCTTCGATTTCGGCTTCTAAGTGGGGCTCGTCATTCGAAGACGTTTTTGGATCGAGGGGTTTGCCTTCCTTGAGGTCGTTTACCAGTTCCTCGACTTCCTTTGAGGTCAGCTCCCTATCTATGACTTTTTTGGCCGCGGCTATCTGAAGTGCCGGAGGTAAACGGAGAAGGGCCCTTGCGGAACGCTCTCCCAGCAACCCCTCCATGACCATTTTTTGCACCGGCTCCTCCAGTTTCAAAAGCCTGAGCTTGTTTGCCACCGACGCCTGCGATCTGCCAAGCCTCCTGGCCAGTTCGGACTGCCCCCACCCGGTCCTGTCCAGTATGTCTTTAAGGCTCCCGGCCTCTTCGATGGAGGAAAGGTCCTTTCTATGAATGTTCTCGACGAGCGCCATTATCTGCTGGTCCGCCGAATCGACCTCCAGGACTATGGCGGAGACCGCCTCGAGCCCCGCGACGAGGCAAGCCCGAAGTCGCCGCTCTCCCGCTATCAGCTCGAAAAAGTCGCCGCTGGGCCTCACCACCAGTGGCTGTATCAGGCCGACCTCTCCTATGGATTCGGCTAACTCCAGTATGTCGTCCTCGTCAAAGTGTTTTCTAGGCTGGTAGGGGTTAGCACGGATACGGGATAGCTCTATCTCCGCCAGTCTGCTGTCCTTCAAGACAATCGCCTCCTAGAATCCGTCGATGGAACTCTTGCTCTCGAAACGGGTATGTTGCTTCATAAACATCAGATGGATCACTCCGGTAGGTCCGTTACGATGCTTGGCTATATCCAGTATGGCGCTGTCGTCCTGCTGATCCTGGGGGACGTCCTTGGCGTAATAGGCCTCCCTGTAGAGAAGGGCCACCAGGTCGGCGTCCTGTTCGATGGCTCCGCTGTCTCTAAGGTCCGACAGCTGGGGACGTTTATCGTTTCGGCTCTCCACGGCCCTTGAAAGCTGCGAGAGAGATAACACCGGAACCTCCAGCTCCCTTGCGATGGCCTTAAGCCCCCTGGAGATCTCAGCGACCTCCTGCTGTTTGCTGTCTATTTTCCTGGACATACTCATCAGCTGAAGATAGTCCACCACTATAAGTCCCAAGGACGCATACTGGGCCTTGAAACGACGGCATCTAGCCCTCATCTCCGTGGTGGTAAGCATGGAACTGTCGTCTATGTACATCGGAGCCTTGGTCAGGCGACCGGCGGCGGTGGTCAGTTTCTCCCAGTCCTCTCTGGCGAAGTTACCCGTCCTCAGGTCCTGTATGTTGACCCGTGCCTCCGATCCCAACAGCCTCTGAACCAGCTGGTCCGCCCCCATCTCGAGACTGAACACGAGGACCGGCAGATTCGACTTGACCGCTACATTTCTGGCCAGATTTAAAGCCAGAGCTGTCTTTCCCATAGAGGGCCTTGCCGCCAGAATATTGAGACTCCCGGGCTGAAGCCCGCCGGTAAGCCGGTCAAGGTCGTCGAATCCGGTCATTACTCCCGTTACCGTCTGTTCGGAACGGTAGAACTGCTCCTCTATCTGATGGAAGGTCGGACCTATGACATCTGCGACCTTCTTGAAGTTGGATTCGTTCCTATGACGGGAGACCTCGAAGATCGCCCTCTCCGCCTCCTCCAGAAGCTCGTCGATCTCCCGGTCCTCCGAATATCCCATTCTGGCTATGGACGTGCCGGTAGAGATAAGGCGGCGAAGTACCGCCTTATCTCTGACTATTTTGGCATGGTATTCGGCGTTGGCAGCGGTGGGAACGCTGTCCATGACAGCCACTATGAAGGCCTGACCTCCCAGGCTTTCGGACAATCCTCTGCGAGAGAGCTCCTCGAGAAAGGTCAGAGAGTCCACCGGACGGTCCTGATGGACCATGTCGGTCAGCACGTCGAACGCTACCTGATAGTTCTTGTCCCTGAAGTCCTCCGACGACAGTATCTCCGATATCTGAATGAGGACGTCTTTATCCATAAGACAGGATCCGATGACCGCCCTCTCTGCCTCCAGGTTCTGAGGCGGAACTCTATCGTATATGGAAGGACTCACAGAGTTACTGGGCCTCCACCTTTAGTGTCATGGAAGCATCGACTCCCTGATAGAGTTTTACGGTAAAAGGATAGCTTCCCAGAGATTTTACCGCATCGGCCATTTTGACGTTTTTCTTGTCCACCGAGATCCCGAACTGCTTCGATATTCCGTCGGCTATCTGGGCGGTGGTCACGCTGCCGAATAGACGACCTCCTTCTCCGGTCGTCACTGCCAGTATCACCTGTCTATCCTGAAGGTGTTTTCTCTGTTCCTCCGCCTCGGATCTAGCCTGCTGATCCTTTCTCTTGGACGACTCCCTCTTTTCCTCGAGCTTTTTAAGGTTCGCCCCGTCGGCCTCGACGGCCAGTTTTCGTGGAAAAAGGAAATTCCTTCCGTAACCGTCGGAGACCTCGACTATCTCGTTTTTTCTACCAAGCTTTTTAACGTCTTCCAGCAATATAACCTTCAATTCAGCTCACCTCCTGTATTTTTTTCTCAGATCGATCCAAATATCCAACAGACCGGCGACAACAGCTACCTGAGAGAGCAAGGGAATCAAAACAGCCAGTGTCACCAAGGCGTATCGCCATCCCTTTCCCACTCCTCGAAAGTCCATGTAGTCCCATCCGACTGCCATTCCCTGGATCATGAACAACATGCTGACAAGCAACCTCAAATTCAACCCGACCCTCGACAGAAGAGGGTCTTTCATCGACGATTCGAACACCAACAACAGCACGGAGAGAGCAAAGGCCCAGAATAGACTTTTGGGAAAACGCCAGCTTCCAAAAGGCGGCACCGGAGGCAAAGAGCCTCCCCCTATCCTGAGAAGTATCCTGCGGGACACGACGTAGCTGAGAAGGCAGTCCAACGCGCTGGCCATGGTTATCATAGCGGGAAACATGAGAGGAATGGCCTTCAGGGTCATCTCCATCTGTGTCTTTACCCCCTCGATGGACTCGCCCCCTCCTCCGTAGAGAGAGAACACCTTCGTCATAGTCGCCCTGAGTTGCTCCACATCGGGGTCGAAGGGGTTGACCCCGGTTATCCAGGTAAGGACGGACATGAGGATCAGTTTGCTCACCAGAGAAAGGACGATGCCGTAGAGCATTATATCGACCGCCTTGTCGAAGCGAGCGGCCAGAATTCCGAGCCCTACTCCCAGTATCCCGAATCCCAGAAAGAAGGATACCGAGGAGATAGGCCCTCCCAGTAAACCGACGATGGCGGTGGCCACGCAAAGGGCCAGAGCCGCCCTCTGAGGACGGTGTCTTAATCCCAACACGACAAGAGGGGCGGGACATAGCAAGGACAGGACGATCCCAGCCACCGGAATGAACCGAGCAGCCAGAAACAGGACCACCGCCAACCCCGTCAAGAGGGAGGATTCCACCAGGCTTTTGGTTCCGTTCATTAGCTTCTTCCTTTCCTATTCCCTTGGATAGTCCAAAACGGGACCATTATATACGACCGACGGTACCTACACAAAAAAAGGGGAAGAAGCTACGCTTCTCCCCCTTTCGAAATCTCAAGGCACTCCCGTCCCGGATTACTCGGCGCTGTAGGGAAGAAGAGCCATATAACGGGCTCTCTTGAGAGCCACTGTCAACTGGCGCTGATGGTTGGCACAGTTGCCGGTAACGCGACGAGGAACTATCTTGCCCCTCTCGCTGATGTACTTACGAAGTCTGTCGACGTCTTTGTAGTCGACCGAGTCGATCTTGTCTACACAGTAGAAACAGACCTTAGGACGGCGCTTACCACGTCTTTTGTTTCCTCCAAAAGCCATGTCCATCCTCCTTTCTCTGGTTTAAAAGGGTATATCTGCCTCGTCTTCGTCGGCTGTGGAGCCCATCTCCGATATATCCATGGGGAAATCGCCTCCGCCGAAATCGTCACGGAAACTGCGAGGCTGACCTTGGTCACCGTCATTCCGATGTCCCCCGTCATAGTCGCCCTGAGAGGATGGACGGTCATCCCTCCTCCCACCGGACGGCAGGAAGGTTATATCGTTTGCCACGACCTCGGTGACCCATCGTCTCTGTCCCGATTTATCGTCGTAGTTGCGGACCTGTATGCGCCCCTCGACCAGGACGGGACGTCCCTTGGAGAGATAACGCTCGCAGTTTTCAGCCTGAGCGCCCCATACCACGACGGGAATGAAATCCACCGATTCCTGTAGCTCGCCGTTTTTACCCTTCCAGCTGCGGTTTACCGCCACGGAGAAGGTGGCCACGGCCTGTTTACTGGCGGTGTAACGAATCTGAGGATCCTTGGCCAGATTCCCCATGAGTATAACCTTATTGAATCCACGAGCCATGCCGAAAACCTCCCTCGACTACTCCTGGTCCAGTCGGATCACCAGGTTACGAACGATAGCGGTACGCAGGCTTAAAAGCCTGGTCATCTCCTTCTGCTTGGAAGGATCCAGCTTGAAGTAGACCAGGGCGTAATATCCCTCGGTACGCTTATCGATAGGATAGGCGAGACGCCTTTTTCCCCAGATATCGACCTTATCGACGTCGCCGCCAAGTTTGGCGATGACCTCCTTGATTCCATCAAGCTCTGCGCTGTGGTCCTCGAGGTCGGCCTCGAGAAGCACCATCATTTCATATGGACGCATGAGCTACACCTCCTCCCTTTGGACGTTAGGCCCCCCCAGGGGGGCAGGGATTGCAAAAAGGAATTATACCCTAACGGCCGCTTTCAGGCAAGACGTCGTCGGACTCAACCGAGAGACGGTATATCCTCTCGCCGGGAAAAACGAGATTGAACTGATCCCTCGCCAGCCTGGCCTTGCCTTTATCGGTGCCGTAAAACTCCAGTTTTTGCCTGGACCTCTCCAGATCGTCGCTCAGTTTTCGAAGCTCATCTTCCTTGATAGAGACCGCCTGGGAGAGTTCTGCTACCCTGCGTCTCTCCCTTATCATAGCCGTGGAAAACACAGCGAAAAACAAAGCGACCATGGCCCAGAAAAGAATCCATCTGAGCCGAGGCACCTTCGACTACATCCTCTCAGGGGCCGATATGCCCAATATCCTCAGGGCGTTTGTCAGAACTATATGGGTGGCCTTGACCAGCAGGATCCTGGAGGGGCGACTCGGATTCTCATCCAACACCCTGTGAGCGTTGTAGAAAGAGTGAAAGTCTCCGGCCAGGTCATGAACGTAGTTTACGATCCTGTGGGGTGCCATCTCGATCGCGGCCTTCTCCACTTCCTCGGGGAACATGGAAAGCCGGGTGATAAGTTTCTTCTCCTCCGAGCTGGAGATCAGGGATTCGTCCAGTTCGTCCACGGAGGGCATGGCGACCCCCTTGTCACTGAGGTTTCTGGTTATGCTGGCGATCCTGGCGTTGGCGTACTGGACGTAGAACACCGGGTTGTCCGAGGACTCTCTCTTGGCTAGCTCCAGGTCGAAGTCCAGATGACTGTCGGAACGACGCATAACGAAGTAGAACCTTGTAGCATCGACTCCAACCTCGTCTATGACGTCGGAAAGGGTTACGAACTGCCCCGACCTGGTCGACATGGACACCTGCTCACCGTCCCGAAGCAGATTGACGAACTGAATCAAGGTGACTGCGAAATTATCGTCCGGCGACTTGCCCAGAGCCTCTACCGCTGCCCTCATACGAGGGACGTAGCCATGGTGATCCGCTCCCCATACGTCTATGGCCAGATCGAAACCCCGATCGAACTTGTTTTTGTGGTAGGCCACGTCGGAGGCAAAGTAGGTGGGGACTCCGTTGGAGCGGAAAAGAACCCTGTCCTTATCGTCTCCAAAATCGGTGGAACGAAACCAGATTGCCCCATCCTCCTCGTAGGAGTAGCCCCTCTTTCTGAGGGCCTCTACCGTATCCGGCACCTGATCGTTCTCGTAAAGGCTCTTCTCGGAAAACCAGCAGTTGAAGGTCACTCCGAAACGCTCCAGGTCCGCCTTGATACCGTCCAGTATGACCCTGCTGGAGAAGTCTCTGAAGAATGGAAGACTCTCCTCTAGGTCGACGGAAAGATATTCGTCTCCGTGGTCGTCCATGACCTGACGAGCCAGATCATATATGTAGTCCCCTTTATACCCGTCCTCCGGGAAGGGAGCCTTATCGGCCTGACCCAACAGCTCGAAGTACCTGGATTGGGTGGATTTCCCCAGATTGGACATCTGTAGACCGGCGTCGTTGACGTAGTACTCTTTCTCGACCTTCCAGCCGGAGAAATCGAGTATATTTCCTACTATATCGCCGACTGCAGCTCCTCTTCCGTGTCCGACGTGGAGGGGGCCTGTCGGGTTGGCGCTGACGAACTCGACCTGCACCTTTCTTCCCTTTCCCAGATCACACCGTCCGTAGTCATCTCCCGACGACAGAACCGACGATATGACGTTGCCGATCCACCGATCTGCCAGAAAAAAGTTGATAAACCCCGGCCCGGCCACCTCGACGGAACGGATATGCTCGTCGTCCTTCAGTCTGTCCACCACCATGGCAGCCAAATCCCTGGGTTTTTCCCCCAGAAGTTTGCAGGCCTGCATGGCCACGTTGGTGGCCCAATCTCCTTGATCCTCCCTCTTCGGACGTTCCAGGTGAACCTCCGGCAGAAGGTCGGAGGACACCTCCTTCTGCCGAGCCATATCGGAGAGAGCCTCTCCGATGAGGTCCCTCAAGATGGTGGTAACATCTGCCATAAATCTCATACTCCTTTTTTATACCGTTTTCGGCCCGGCCCTCATCTGTAGGATATGGGCGCGGACAGATCTTTCCAACGCAACCAAGCTCCCAACATACGACCGAGAGCGACGCTGAATCCGTCGTCGTAGTCGGAAGACCAGGTTATTAGCTTTTCCTCTCCCTCCAGGACCCGGCGTTTTCTGTTGAATCGCATGGACTCGGAGAAACGAAGCTCTCCTTCCTTCCTCTCGTTCATAGGAGGAACGGAGAGAAGCCTTGAGCCCTCGGGCAACGAGACCGAGTATTTCTGCTCCACCACGAAGGGGAATTTCAGCTTCTTGGGAGGAGCGGTGGACGCTAAATCCTCCAGAGCCCCCGGAAGAAGACAGGGAAGACGCAACAGCATACCCGGACCTCCTGGAATGCCTGCTACCCGTCGCACCGGAAGGTCTATCCTGTAACCGTAATCCATGGGGCGGACCTTGGGCCTACCGTCGCCCCAGTCGGAGACTCCAGGTATCACCGTCTCAAGCGATTCCCACGTGACGTCGCCTCCGTCAGGGAAGAGCCACAGCCAACCGTTTCTAACCCAAAGACGCAACTCGCCGGATAGGACCCCGTCGGAGCCAAGGGATACCGACCACTCCATGGTCAATCGATGGTCCGCTGTCTTACCCTTTTCCACGGAATAAACCGACAGTCCAGCCTCCGGAGATCCACCATAGAGGGTCTTCCCCGTCAAGGCCGCCGGGATCTCTCCGGGCTCGACCATCTGTCCCGGCAGATAGAACCACGGGTTGGACCCCGGAGGGGCCAGCCTTAAGGCGGGAGAGACGAAATTATCCAAGGTGGCAGGCTCGCTCGAACCTATGGGAAGATAGGTAAGCCAGACCAGCTCGGATCGCCAACCGAAATCCTCGAGCCAACGTCCGAGAAGGAGCGTCCTTTCCCATAGAGTCCAGGGCCCCTCGGAGGGAATCTCCTCCCTTATGAAACCGGCGCTGTGAGGTATGGTCATCCCCTCGACGGAACGCAGAAGCCTCTTGCCGGCCTTCACCTTGTCGCCGATCCTCTTCAACCCCTCCAGCTGAGATGGGAGAGGAGGAAGATCCAGCGCCTCGAGGGCACCCATATATTGGAGGAACGGCACCTTGCCGGACCTGAGACCGAAGGCGAGGTAGGGCTCCCCCATCTCCACCAGGGAGATCCTCTTATGAGCCGATAGATTGTAGACGGTCCAAAGATATTTGGTCGCCCCGGCTCGATCCGTTTTTTTAGGGGAATCGAGCCTGTTGCTCTGGACATATAACTCCGATCCCTGAGGCACAGACACGGAAAAACGCCCCTCCCACATGGGAAGATCCGAGGTCAACTTGACTATGCCGTCGACGGAGAACCTGCGGGCGTAGGTCTGTCGAAACTTCAGGACGAGGACGGCCTCGTCGGCGTCGCCCAGGTCCATTCGACAGACCGGATAGCCTTTTTCGTCCTCCAGTCTGTAGGGAAGGGACCTTATTTTCTCTCCCGACACGGGATCGAACAGGTCGGCCCTCTGTATCTTGAACTCTCCTGCGGCAGGAACCGACAGGATCGTCTCCGGCCAGTCCCTTCTCAGATCCTCCGTAACCATGACGACCCAGAGACTATCCCTGAACATAGCCCCGTCCGGAAGCAGGCCGTAATCCTCGTGACGCTGCCAGATCACAGCGGGGACATCTCCGTAGGTCTCAAGAGGAGGAGCCTCCTGGACCAGCCGTGGGATATCCACCTCCGCCGAGGCCTCCAGAGACAGTACCCACAAGAGCCCTATTACCATAAGACACAGGGACGGAAAAGTCTTTTTTCTCACGGACATCCTCCTAACGGCATAGATTTCAAGCGTTCCTACCACAGCAGTTTTTGTATTTCTTACCGCTGCCACAGGGGCATGGCTCGTTTCTCCCTATCTTTCTGCCCTGGCGACGGAAAGGCTCGTGACGGCCATCTCCCGCGTCGGACCCCGGGACGGGAGCTCCCCCCGGGGTCGGCAGAAAAAGGTCTCTGCTCTCCTTGACCTGGTTACGTCTAGGTACCCTCTCCTCCGATACGACCGCGACTCGGAACAGTAGCTGGGCTATAGACTCTCTGACCTGGGACATGGATTCCTGGAACAGAGAGTAGGACTCGAACTGATACTCCAGCAGGGGGTCCTTCTGACCGACCGCCCGAAGCCCTATACCCTGCCTCAAAGCGTCCATGGCCAGAAGATGTTCCTTCCAGCTGCCGTCCAGCACGTGGAGAGAGATAAAGCGGAACAGGTCTTTGCATACATCCTCGCCTAGCTTCTCCACTCTATCGTAGTAACGAGACTTCATATCGTCCAGTATAGCTTCCTTGGCCTCCGGAAGACCCTGTAGACTGTCCACTCCGTCAAGAGGAGCTTCCACCCCGGGCCAGAAGATAGCCTTCAGACGACTCTTCGCGCTCTCAGGATCCACATCGCCGTTCTCCGGAAAGGCCCGATCCAGGACGTCTTCCACGACTCCACCGACGATCTCCCATCCGTGAAGGACGACGTCCTCGTCGGAGAGAATCCTCTGTCTCTCGTCGTAGACCGCCTCCCTCTGACGGTTCATCACGTTGTCGTACATGAGGAGCTGGCGACGAATATCGTAGTGAAGCTGCTCCACCTTTTTCTGTGCCGACTCTATGGCCCTGGTCAAAAGACCGTGTTCTATGGCCTCCCCTTCCTCCAGCCCCAGCTTGCCCATTATCCCCTGGATTCTCTCCGACCCGAATAGCCTGAGAAGATCGTCCTCCAGGGAGAGAAAAAATCGGGAGCTGCCGGGGTCGCCCTGACGACCGGAACGGCCCCTCAGCTGGTTGTCTATGCGCCTGGCCTCGTGACGCTCCGTGCCGAGGATACATAGACCTCCTAGCTCCAGGACCCTTGCCTTTTCCTCGCTACAGGCTTTTTTATAGCTCTCCAAAAGCACCTCGTAACGTTCCGGAGACGAGTTGGGGTCGGCACCCTCCTTGCGAAGCTCTTCCTGGGCGAGATATTCCGGGTTACCTCCCAGCAATATGTCGGTCCCTCTACCGGCCATGTTGGTAGCCACCGTTACGGCTCCCAGCCTTCCCGCCTGAGCGACTATGAGAGATTCCTTCTCATGGTACTTCGCGTTCAGCACCTGATGAGGTACCTTTCTGGCCTTGAGCATCTTCGCCAGTCTCTCGGACTGATCCACCGACGTGGTACCGACTAGAATCGGTCGCCCCTCCGAAGACACAGTCTGTATCTCGTCGGCTACAGCGGCGAATTTCTCGGTTTTGGTACGGTAGACCTGATCGGCCATGTCGTCCCTTACCACAGGACGGTTCGTCGGTATCACCACGACCCCGAGACCGTATATCTCCTTGAACTCCTCGGCCTCGGTGGCGGCGGTACCGGTCATACCAGCTAGTTTTCTGTACATCCGGAAGTAATTCTGAAGGGTTATGGTGGCAAGGGTCTGGCTTTCCTTACCTATCTTGACCCCTTCCTTGGCCTCTATAGCCTGGTGCAGACCGTCGGAATAACGTCGACCGAACATCAGACGACCGGTGAACTCGTCTACTATTACGATCTCGCCCTCCTTGACCACGTAGTGGGTATCCCTCTGGAAGAGGGTCCTGGCCTTGATGGCCTGGAGGATCTTATGGGCCATGTCGGCGTGGGCCATGTCGGTGAACAGGTCGGGGGTCCCCAGCATCTCCTCGCATTTGGCTATCCCTCGAGAGGTCAGGGCCACGGAACGCTCCTTTTCGTCGTACTCGAAATCTCCGTCCGGTTCCGGTCTCTCCTGACCGTCCAGCATAGATGGCTTGACCTCGTTGGGGTCCTTCGCCACCCCAGATAGCCTGGAAGCTATCTGGTCCGCCCTGCTGTAGGGCTCCTCGCTGTCCTCAGAGGGACCGGATATTATGAGAGGCGTCCTGGCCTCGTCGATGAGTATCGAGTCCACCTCGTCGACTATGCAGAAATTATGGCCTCTTTGGACCATCTGAGTCTGGGAGAGCACCATGTTGTCTCGAAGGTAGTCGAAACCGAACTCGCTGTTGGTACCGTAGGTTATGTCCGCCTCGTAGGCCTTCCTACGCTCCTCTGGATCCATGAAGGAATAGATGACCCCTACGGACAGTCCCAAGGCGTTGTATAGGGGCTCCATCCAGGAGGCGTCCCTCTTCGCCAGATAGTCGTTCACAGTTATGACGTGGACACCCCGACCGGTCAGGGCATTGAGGATCACCGCAAGAGGGGCCACCAGGGTCTTTCCCTCTCCGGTCTTCATCTCGGCGATGTTACCCTCGTGAAGGGCTACGCCCCCCATGAGCTGCACATCGAAGTGGCGCAGTCCCAGATTTCTGACGGAGGCCTCCCTGACCATGGCGAACACCCGAGGCAGATGGCGATTCAGAGCATCTCGAAGATCCTGACCGTCCAGGGAAGACAGATCGGACTTAATCTCCTCTACCGCTCCGAGGATTTCCTCGTCGGATAGTTTCTGAACGGAGGATTCCAAGCCGCCGATCTCCTCCGCTATCTTACCGTAGCGCTTCAGGGCCCTCTCGTTGGGATCCAAACCGAGGACCTTCTTTAACTTGCCTAACAATACATCCACCTCAATCCAATAGTATCAGTCGGTATCGACTATAAGCTCCCATCCGTTGGCGAGATACACGGCACCGGACCAGACGGTCAGCAGGAGGGCCAACCACATAGCCGGAAAAGCCAAGGGAACGTTGAATATCATCATGCTTATCGCTACGATCTGCACTACCGTCTTGGCCTTTCCGGCCCAAGAGGCGGCGATCACGACTCCCTCCACCGCAGCAACCATCCTCAGACCGCTTACGACGAAATCCCTGGATACGATCACCACGACCATCCAAGCAGGAAGACGTCCTAGCTCCACCAGGGAGATCAAGGCCGCCACGACCAGGACCTTGTCGGACAGGGGGTCTATAAACTTTCCGAAGTTGGTCACGATCCCCTTTTTCCTGGCTATGTAGCCGTCGGCGGTATCTGTGAGGGCGGCTATTATGAAGACTACCCCGGCGAAAATATCCCCGTAGGTTATGTTAAGTCCGAGGTTCACCAGATAGGGTATATCGAGGTCTATCCTCACGGTGAGAAGGAATACGACCAACGGGGCCAGAAAGATCCTGGACAGGCTCAAAAGGTTAGGGACGTTCAAAGACGAGGGCATAGTACTGCCTCCTTAATAAGTGGTGAGCCCCAAAAGGGCCCGTATATTATGACACAAAAGACGAGACTGTACATACGCAAAGGGTACAAACGGACCTAGCCGAGAGTATAAAGCAGGAAGCCGGGGAAATCCCCGGCTTCCTGCTTTATCTTATAAACTCAAAGACGACGCTTAACCTCCCAGATAGGCCTCTTTTACCCTCGGATCGGCCAGCAGCTCCTGTCCCGGCCCCTCGAGGGAAACGGCACCGACCTCCAGAACGTAGGCGTAATGGGCTATCTTGAGAGCCGCGAAGGCGTTCTGCTCCACCAAAAGCACGGTCTTCCCCTGGGCGTTTATCTCCTCGATTATATCGAAGACCTCCTTGACCAAGAGGGGAGCCAGTCCCAGAGAGGGCTCGTCCAGCATTATGACGTTGGGCCGACTCATCAAAGCTCTCCCTACCGCCAGCATCTGCTGTTCGCCTCCGGAGAGGGTTCCTCCCTTCTGCCAGGATCTTTCCTTCAGCCTTGGGAAAAGCTCGTAAACCCAGTCTATATCCTTTTCCACTCCGTCTTTATCGGTCCTTATATATGCTCCCAAATGCAGGTTTTCCTCCACCGTGAGGTGAGGCAGAATACGCCTTCCCTCGGGACACATCACCACTCCGGCTCTGACTACCTCCTCCGGGGTCTTTTTGAGCAGATTCACGTTGCCGGCCCCATTGTAGACGACCTCTCCGGACGTCTGTTTCAGAAGTCCCGATATGGCCCTAATGGTGCTGCTTTTACCAGCTCCGTTGGCCCCTATGAGGGTTACTATCTTGCCCTCCGGGACGTGTATGGAGACGTCCTTGACAGCGTGGATCCCTCCGTAATGGACGTTGAGATTCTTTATCTTAAGCATCGGCGAGGTACTCCTCTCCAAGATAGGCCTCTATGACCTTCGGGTTACCCTGGATCTCCGCCGGGTTGCCTTCGGCTATGAGCTTGCCGTAGTCCAAAACCCAGATATGCTCGCAGACTCCCATGACCACCTTCATATCGTGCTCTATCAGAAGTATGGTAAGGTCAAACTCATCCCTAAGCCTCCTTACGAAGTTCATCAGCACCTGGGACTCTTCGGGATTCATCCCCGCAGCTGGCTCGTCGAGGAGCAGAAAACTGGGTTTCGTCGCAAGAGCTCTGGCGATCTCCAGCCGTCTCTGTTGACCGTAGGGTAAAGAGTCGGACCTCTCGTCGGCCACCTTATGTAGGTCGACCCTCTCGAGAAGCTCCATCGACTTATCCCTTATCTGACGCTCCTCCCTGTTGAAGGAGGGTAAATTGAGAGGAGCCTGCCACCAACGGCTCTTCTGTCTCAGATGGGCCCCTATCATCACATTCTGAAGGACCGTCTCGTTCTTGAAAAGCCTTATGTTCTGAAACGTCCTGGCTATTCCCAGGCGACAGACCTCGTGGGGACGGGTTCCGGTGATATCCTCTCCGTTGAAAAGGACGCTGCCCTCGGTAGGCCTGTAGTAACCGGTGATCATGTTGAAGGAGGTGGTCTTACCGGCTCCGTTGGGACCTATTAACCCGACTATGCGATTCTTCTGGATCGCCATGCTGAAATCGCTGACCGCCGTTACCCCTCCGAACCTCATGGTAAGGTTTTTGGCATCAAGCACTATCTCGCGATCACTCATGGTCTTTGCCTCCTTTCCCGAGGCCGAAAAGCCCGTCCCAGCTGAGTTCTTTGGTACCCATGACCCCTTCCGGTCTGTAGAGAATTATCATTATAAGGGACAGGGCGAATATGACCATTCTCATCCCGGGAACGCCGGGGATCTCGAAGCTGCCTAGGGTTATAGGGTTCTCGACGAACCGGAGCCACTCGAGCAGAACCGTAACGACAACCGCTCCTATGACGCTGCCGGAGAGAGAGCCCAGTCCACCTGCGACCACGACCATCAGGACGTTGTAGGTCATTATAACCATGAACATTTTGGGGTCTATGGTGGTCAACAAACTGGCCATGAGGGCTCCGCCGATTCCGGCAAAAAAGGATCCCACCGTGAAGGAGATGACTCTGTACTTAAAGGTGTTTATGCCCATGGCCTTGGCTGCCAACTCGTCGTCCCTTATGGCCTTGAGGGCGTTGCCGAAATTGCTGTTGACCAAACGATACATGACGTAAAGGGTGAAAAACATCCATCCGTAGTTCCACCAAAGGTTCGCATAGGACGGGATACCCTTCAGCCCCAGAGCGCCATTGGTGATGGTCGGAATGTTGTTGGCAACCACCCGGATTATCTCGGCAAAGCCAAGGGTCGCTATGCCCAGATAATCTCCCCCCAGGCGAAGGACCGGTATACCGATTATCAGTCCCGCGAT
Organism: Dethiosulfovibrio russensis; assembly: GCF_021568855.1. NCBI lineage: Bacteria > Thermotogati > Synergistota > Synergistia > Synergistales > Dethiosulfovibrionaceae > Dethiosulfovibrio > Dethiosulfovibrio russensis. The sequence goes on from NZ_JAKGUG010000004.1 coordinate 162,572, forward strand.
GGCTGCCGCGACTCCTCCGGCTAAAACCGCCACCACGAAGGGAGCGTGGGCTCCGTACAGAATCGGGTTCAAAGGCTCCAGTATAAATATCATGTCCTTCTGCATCTCCGGGAGGATCAACAAGGACGACACGTAAGCGCCGATACACATGAACCCCGCGGTTCCCAGCGAGAACATCCCTGTAAAACCGTAGATCAGATTAAGGCTCAGCCCCAGTATGGAATAAATAGCTATGAGGTTGAGTATCTGTATCTTGTATCCGTCCAGGTTCTCCGGTGCCCACCACAAGAGGCCGACCACCACCACGAGAAGCAACGCGTTGAGGAATAGGTTTTTCGTCTTTCTGCTCTCCATCATACTTTCTCCTCGATCTTCTCACCCATCAGCCCTGTGGGCTTGGCCAGCAGGATAACGATCAAAAGAATAAAGGCGAAGGCATCCTTGAATCCCGACAGCTCTGGGAAAAAGGCCACTGTCATGATCTCCACGAAACCGAGTATCAATCCTCCTATGACCGCCCCATGGATAGACCCGATCCCTCCGACGACGGCGGCGATGAAGGCCTTGATCCCCGGCATGAAGCCCATTAGAGGCTGTATCTGAGGGTATCTAAGAGCCCACATTATCCCGGAGGCGGCGGCAAGAGCGGAACCGAGCCCGAAGGTGAGGGCTATTATCCGGTTGACCGACACACCCATCAGTCTGGTCGTCTCGATATCCTTCGAGATAGCTCTCATCGCTAATCCCGGCTTTGTCTTATAGACGATAAAAAGAAGCCCCAGCACCAGGATGAAACAAACCACAGGAACTATCACTGCGAGAGGCAATATCCGCACTCCCTTAATAACTACGATCTTGACGAAAAAATCCGGCCGGACCACCGGTTTTGGTATTCCGGAGAACACCACTATAGCCAGGTTCTGTATCAGAAACGACATCCCAATGGAGCTTATCAAAGCGGAGATTCTAGGAGCGTCCCTGAGGGGTTTGTAGGCGACCTTGTCGACCATAATGCCACAGAGGGCACACAGGACGATGGATATAACCGCACCGACAACCCAAGGCAGATTAAAAAGCGAACCGGTGTAAAAGATGAAGTAGGCCCCCAGCATGAATATCTCGCCGTGGGCAAAGTTGATCAATCTCAATATGCCGTAGACCATGGTATATCCTATGGCGATAAGGGCATAAAGGCTCCCTAGGGTAAGGGCGTTAAAGAAATGTTGAACGAACATCTGACCTGTCATCTAGGCACCCCCCGAAAAAAGGGGGGGAGACTGGGCTCCCCCCTGGATCTTTATCTAACGGAGACTACATCTCCGGCTGGACGGAAGCTGTGTAGACCTGAGATCCATTCACGATGACCTTGATGCCGACCGGTTTCTCCGCGTCGTGGGTCTCGTTGATCGTGGTGGATCCGGTAACTCCGGGCCAGTCCTTGGCAGTGGCGAAAGCCTCGGTGATCTTCTCGGGATCGGCGCTGTTCGCCCTCTTGATGGCGTCTATGACGAACATATAGCAGTCATATCCGAGAGCAGAGTTGGCGTTGGGCTCGGACATGTCTGTTCCGGCGTACTTCTCTCTCCAGAGCTTGGTGAAGGTCTCTGCCTCTTTGGTCATGTCCGGCATCTCCGGGGCATAGGGGAAGGTGGTGTAGGAGAATCCCTCGGCGGCATCTCCGCCGATCTTTACCAGATCGGGATTGTCCATGGCGTCTCCGCCCATGATGTAGAAACCGGCTCCAAGCTCCCTGGCCTGCTTCATGATGATGGCGCCCTCGGCGAAGTAAGAGGGAATGTAGAGGAAGTCGGCCCCTTTGGAGATGGCGTCGGTCAGCTGGGCCGTGAAGTCCTGGTCACCGGACTGATACTTGTAGGTTCCGGCTATGTTTCCACCCATCTTGACGAAGGCCTTCTTGAAGAAATTCCCCAGTCCGACCGAGTAGTCCTGGGCTACGTCCAGAAGCAGGGCGGCGTTTCTGGCCTCGAGGTCGTTATAGGCGTAGGTGGCAGCGGCGGCTCCCTGGTAGGGATCGATAAAGCACATGCGGAAATAGTATTTCTTGCCCTGGGTCACCAGGGGATTGGTGGCGGAATCGGTGATGCAGGGAATACCGGACTTCTCCGCGACCTCTCCTCCCGCCATTGACAGGGAAGAACCGTAGCTCCCTATTATGGCGACGACCTTCTCCTTGTCGATAAGTCGCTTGACCGCGTTGGCAGCCTCGACCTTATCGGATTTGTTGTCCACTATGAACAACTTGACAGGACGTCCGAGAACCTCGGGAGCCTGCTCATGGGCCAGCTTGATACCCTCTACGGTCAACTGACCGCCGAAGGCGTTCTGCCCCGTCATGGGCTCGTAGACGCCTATGCGGATTTCGTCCGCGGCAAAGGCGGACCCTACGAGGATGAAGACCAACAATACCGCTGAAAAAACCTTGAATGCTTTCAACTTAGAAGTCCCTCCCTATTGAGATATTGTGTGAACAGTACGAATCTATTATATACTAGGAACCCTACAAAAACAAAACCCCCGGCCTAATTTAAAGACCGGGGATTTGAGTTTTTAGAGAAACCTCTATATGTTTCGTTTCCTCTCCAGGATATCGGAGATCTCCTTCTGGAAGCTGGCCAGGTCGGAGAATTCCCTGTAGACCGAGGCGAAACGGACGTAAGCGACCTTGTCAAGCTCGGCCAGTTCCTCCATGACGAGCTCTCCGATTCTTGAACTAGGAATCTCGCCGGCTCCGGCGGCCAAAAGCCTGTCCTCCACCTTGCAGACGACCTCCTCCATTTTTTCCAGAGAGATCGGGCGCTTCTCACAGGCCTTCCTCACTCCGCGGAAGATCTTCTCCCTATCGAAGGCCTCCCTACGACCGTCCTTCTTGGAGATCCATATGACCTTTTTTTCCTCCACTCTCTCGTAAGTGGTGAACCTGGAGGAACACTGAGGGCATTCCCTTCTGCGCCTCACGATACGCCCTTCGTCGGCGGTCCTGGTCTCTATAACCCTGGTCTCCGAAGCCTTGCATTTAGGACATCTCACGGTCATTCCTCCTAGAAAAGAGGACCCGGAAAGATCTCCGGGCCCTCTGGCGATTCTTACTTTCTACGGCGTTTCTTGGCCAATTCCTGGCGCTTGCGCTTCTTGGCCTCGCTGGGTTTTTCGTAATGCTCCCTCTGACGGGCCTCCCTAAGGACTCCCGTCTTGGAGACGTCTCTCTTGAACCGCCTGAGGGCGTCCTCAAGGGACTCGTTGTCACGTCGTACAATCGTCGTCATATCCGTTCCCTCCTTTCTTCTCCACCGACGCCTATCCCGGAGGCCATCCCATTGGACGGCCAGACAGCAGGTGGACGTGAAGGTGGGGGACTGTCTGACCGGCATCCTCGCCACAATTGACGACTAGCCGGTATCCTGAATCCGGAGAGATTCGGTTAACGACTTCCCGGACCGCAGCCATGATAGAAATCCAGAGGGTCGGGTCCTCCACTTGATCGATAGAAGGGATGTGCTCCTTCGGAACGATCAGGACATGACGGGGGGCTTGGGGAGATATATCCCGAAAAGCGAGACAACGATCGTTTTCGTAGACGACCTCTGCCTTCGATTCTCCTGCCACTATCGCACAAAAGGGACAATCACGACCCAAAGACCTCACCTCTCGCCTCTCTGACTCGTCTCATCGATCGAACGAACAGATCGAAAGAACTAAAGATCATTTTATACTACTGTGCTCCGACATACAATAGCACGAGACCAAGCTTTTACCGCAGGAGAAGGGGAATTTTGCGAAATTTCCTCTATTCGGGGCAGAAAATCCCTGGGACATCCTCTCCTATATAACTGTCTAAGCAAAGGAACCAATAGGTCTTCCTGGTCCCTCTCCAAAAGTGAAGACACCCTAGACTCCGGAAGAAAGGACAGATCCTGAGGCCAATGAGAGATAAGCAACCCCGCCACCTGAGAGGAAACCGGGTCCTGAAGTCCGGCGTATACCGCCGGCCCCCCGGGAAGGCCTCTCAACCATCGAAGATATCTCCGTGCAGCTCCCAGAGTCATATCCCCGAAATGGGGAGCCGCCGCCATTGCCAGTCTCAGGGAGCTCATAGGATCGGAGATGGAGACGATAACTTCGACACCGACCTCGTCCAGACCGTAGAGGCAGACGCTCTCCTCCACAGCCGACAAAACCTCCTGAGAGGACAGAGAGTCCTTTAACCCCTCCAGGGCCAATCCCCGGACCTCTGGCAAGGCACTCTTGAGCCGTCTGAGCAACCTCTGCCTTTCCGAAATCCCCCCCGACCTGTCGACCCTGGAGAGCAACGAGTCTATATGTATCTCCGTCCCGGAGAGAATATCATCTACCTTTTTAGCCCTCTTCAGTCTCTCTTCTCTGAAACGGCGTTCCTTCTCCTCCTTTTTTTCCCGTCTCTTCCTGGAGATATCGCCGACGGTCCTGGAAATCCAGGAAGAGGCCCTTACCAGGGGATCCATAAACTTCCTAAAATCCACGGTCTTCCCTCTATCCGAAGGCTCCTCTTTGAAGGTCTGTCCGGAACGAAACATGTCTCTGAGGACCATATAGGCCTCGGATATTCTCTCGAAATCGCCCTCTTCGACGCCTTCTCCTACGTCCGGATGGGTACTACGAGCGAGCCTCCTGAAAGCCGATTTGACCTCCGACCAAGGGGCTCCGACAGGAAGACCCAGTACGGAGTAGCAATCGCTGGCTGAAAGCCTCGTCATCCCATGATCACATCCTCCAAGGCCGAGGTCATCCTGGCCAGCTCGCCTATGCCGTCCTCATATAAAAGGGGTTCCAGGTCGCGCATCAGGGAGACCTTTCTAAAGGCCTCGTTTATCTTATCCTGCTGTTCCGGCGACAATCCGGGAGAAAGCCGGGCGATACGAATCTCCAGAGAGCTCAGCGATAGCTTATCCTCGCCCTTGCGTGAGGTTACCCCCAATTCCATCGGAGCGATATGTATGGAATCGCCGAACTCCCTGGAGAGGACCACGTTCAAAAGCCCTCCCGGATCTATGCGGAAGTTCAGATCCACCCTCTCGCCTTCCTTCATGCCCTTAAGGTCCAGCCTGGCTATTTCCCTGCATCTTCTCCTGGAAAGGTGGTCTCCCTGATACAACCGGAGTCGAAAATCCCCGTCCGACACGCTACGAAAGGCCCGATCGGATCTGGCGGGGAGGGGATGTCCCTTGCCTAGAAGGGGGACAGGGGTTCCGTCGAAGGCGATCACGCCAAGGCTCTCGGAGAGGACATCCAGCAGAAGACGGTTCTCCCCGTTGACCCCATACATAGCAGCACCCAGCGCCACAGCTTCGTCGGGACAACGGCCCATCCTCACCGGTATGGTTATCTCCTCCGACAACATACGCCTGAGGACCGGGATGCGACTGCTTCCTCCCACCATAACGACGCTCTGCGGCTCGTGGCGACGGCAGAGCAAGACCGCCAGGTCGATCGCTTTTCTTATCAAGGGCATGAACAAGCGCTCCAGATCCAATCTGGACAGGGGCAGTTCCCTTTGGTCCCCAACCAGAGAGAGAGGTGGATTCCAGGTCAGTTTTTCCCTGAAGGACAACTCGCATTTCAGCCTCTCAGCCTCCACCATTAGGAGACCGTACATGGGATCGTCCTCCTCAAAGGAGACCCCAAGCCTATCTGCCAGATACCGAAGGAGAGCCTTATCCAACTCGACCCCTCCAACGGAGGAGTCGCCCAGGCTTTCCAACACCTGCCAGGTGTCTCCGTCTCTCTCCACCACGGACAGATCTACAGTTCCCCCACCGAAGTCGAATACCAGAATCCTCCCGGAACTCTCGCAGAACAGGGCGGCGGCGGTCGGCTCGTTCAATATGCGGACCTCCTCGAAGCCCGCCTCTCTGGCGGCACGGGCGGCGGCGGAGCGCTCGAGAAAGCTGAATTGAGCCGGCACGGTCAGCACGCAGTCGGTCACGACATGCCCCAAGAAAGCCTCGCAGTCCTCCCTTATCTCGGAGATGAGGGGAACCAGCATCTCCTGGGCGGAGCGGTTCCGACCACCTACGGAGGGATACCAGTCGGAGCCGAGATGCCTCTTGACATCCCACCAACAACGACGATCCGGTCGGGAGACCATGCGTCTAGCCTCCTCTCCCACAAGCCATTTCCCACGATCGAAACACACCACCGAGGGGGTCTTGACCTCTCCCCATCGGTTAGGGATCAACACGGCACCTTCCAGGTCTTTATGTACCGCCGCAAGTGCATAGCGAGTTCCCAGGTCTATTCCCAATACGATTCGTTCGGATCTCACGGGGAGATCACCTCTCCTAGGAGCTCTCCATCGGCCATACCAGTGATCCGGCAACGAACTATCCCGTCTACCTTTCCGTATCCCAGGGCGGACAGCCTTATGAAATGAGGCGTATACCCCGAGACCTTCCCCCCGGAGACCTCCTCGATCAACAGAGATTCTTCCCTGCCTATCCAGCGGGATACGTATCGATCCAGCAGAGCTATTCCTCTTTCTATCACCGTTTTGCATCTTTCCTCTGCGATCGATTTAGGAGGTCTGTCCGGCAAAGAGGCCGCCTTCGTTCCCTTCCTGGGAGAATAGGGGAAACTGTGGATACGCCCTATGCCTCCTCGCTCCAGTACCGATAGGGTGTTGGCGAAGGCTCTGTCGTCCTCCCCGGGGAAACCCACCAAAATATCCGTCGAAATATGGACGTCCTCTCCCATGGCGGACCTTATTCTGTCTAGCAGACTCAGGTATTCATCCGCTGTATGCCCTCTACCCATGGCGTTCAAGATCCCGTCATCCCCGCTCTGGAGGGGCAGATGGAGATGTGGACAGAACGACTCCGTCTCGGCCATGACATCCAACAGGTCGTCGTCGACGGAAAATGGCTCGAGAGATCCAAAACGTATACGTCTCACCCCGTCTATCGCTCCGACCGCTCTCAACAGATCCGCCAACCCCGGACCTCCGTCCCTGCCGTAAAGGCCGAGATGAACTCCGGTCAGGACGATCTCCGGACATCCGGATTCGACCACAGAGCGGACCTCCCTTTCCAGATCGTCCAGAGGACGACTTACGGGCTTCCCCCTCAAAAAGGGGATTATGCAGTAACTGCAAAAGTGATCGCAGCCATCCTGAACCTTCAGGAACGCCCTGGTAGTCAGGCTGGGTCTGTCCAGGAAGAGGGATTCCCAACGAGACGAGGTGGCGACCTTCTCCCTGGCTCCATCGGGGACTCCGCCTCTCAAGGACTCCATCACAAGGGGAACTATATCGTCCTTTCTCCTGTTTCCCACCAGCAGGTCCACTCCCAAGGCCTTTGCCTCCTCGTCCGAGACTCCCTGGGCCCAGCAACCGGTGGCCACGACCAGTCCGTTCGGAGAAGCCCGTCTGAACCTCCGGACGATCTGTCTCGATTTCCTGTCCGCCTCGGCCGTTACGGAGCAGGACACCAGCACGGCGGCATTCCAGTCGTTTCCTTCCGTGATCCTGCATCCCGCTCTCGTGAAGGCCGAGGCTATAGCGTCGGCCTCGTAGAGGTTCGTCCGACAGCCCAGTGCCTTTATTCGAACGGAAAACTCCGTCACCCCTTCTTCACCGCCAAACCCAGCCAGTCGTCGCTGGAGACCTCCTCGACGACAGTCAGCCCCGAACGAGATAAAGCGGATACGAAAATATCCCTCTCCCTGACCGTAAGCCCCGAGAATATGGCGATACCGGCATCGCCTATCGCCTCCGGAACCTGAGGAATCATCTTGAGCAGAGGTTCAAGAAGGATGTTGGCTACGAGCAGGTCCACCACCTTATCGAAACCGTTCAGTAGATCGCCTTCCTCCACGTGAACCGGGACGTCGCCGAGATCGTTAAGTTCGAGGTTGGAGCGAACTTCGTCCATGACGGCAGGATCGAGGTCCCTGGCGTAAACAACCCCGGCTCCCAGCTTGGCCGCCGCGATGGAAAGTATGCCAGAACCGCAGCCGATATCGGCCACAGCGGCCCCAGGAGAGAGGTTTTTCTCCATCAGTGACAGAACGTTCTGGGTGCTCTCATGATAACCTGTTCCGAAGGCGCTTCCAGGATTTATGTATAGAGGTATCCTTCCCTCCGGCTCCTTGCCCCTGTGCCAGGGAGCCAGTACGACGAACCTCTCCCCTATATTGAGAGGGGGGAACGCCTCCAGCGAGAGGGCGTGCCACTGACGGTTCTCCAATCTTCCCATATCGTAGATGGAGACCTCGGGCCACTCGGACATCAAGGGAGTCAACTGTTCCATCCAGTGTCCCAGATCGTAGTTGCTCCTGTAATAGGCTCGAAGCTCGACGGCAGAAGGTTTATCGTCCTCTTCCGATCCGATACAGCCGGAGGCCTCGGCAAGAGATTGAAGAACCTCTCCCTGCCCAGCAGGTCCTTTCAGGGTTATATACCACCAGTAGCTATCGGTCTCAGTCATAAAAATCCCTCCGCAGTGCCTCTGGAACGGCCAGGCTCCGTCAGCCACAAGATCAGTGCCCTTCGGCACCGTCGCCATCTATTATAACAAGAGCGCCAAAAAAAACGAGGAGGGATATCCTCCTCGTTAGAACAGGCTAACTGAATAGCCCTTTCAATTTTTCGAAAACGCCTCCGCCGTCGGTCTCGACATCGACTTCCATCTCCGATGCAAGAGCCTCTATCAGACCTCTCTGGCGATCGGTGAGTTTCTTCGGAACCTCCACGGTCGTGTGGAGGAAGAGGTCCCCTCTTCTGGATGTATTACGAAGACTGGGCATACCGCAACCCTTTACCCTCAACACCTCTCCGGGCTCCGTTCCGGGGGAGACCGTCACTTTTTTATCTCCGTCTATCAAGGTCGAGACGGTAACGTCTCCTCCCAAAGCCGCTAGAGGGAAAGGCAGAGGAAGCCTGCGATGGAGGTCCATTCCGTCACGCTCGAAATCCTCGTGAGAGAGGACGTCTATCACCAGGTAAAGATCCCCGGGAGGTCCTCCGTTCTGACCGGCCTCTCCGGAGCCGGGGACCCTGAGCCTGGTACCTCTGTCCACTCCGGCCTGTACGTTGACCTTTAGATCCCTCTTTTTACGGACACGACCCTGACCGCCACACTCGTGGCATTTTTTCTCGAACACCTTGCCGGAACCTCCGCAATCGGGACAGGTCCCAACGGTAACGGCCTGACCGAACAGAGTCTGTGTTCTCCTTCGGACCTGTCCAGATCCATGACAGGTCTCGCAGGTACGAACCTCCGATCCGGGCTCGGCTCCCTTTCCGTCGCAGTGGCTACAGGTCTCCCATCTGGGGACCGAGACCTCCTTGGCGATTCCCAAGGCCGCCTCTTCCAGGGTAATCACAAGCTCCATCTCCAGGTCCGGTCCCCTTCTGGGACCGTCCCTGCGGGCTCCTCCTCTTCCGAAACCTCCACCGAACATATTGTCGAAAAGGTCGCCGAAAATATCCCCCATTCCGCCCATGTCTCCGAAGGGATTGCCCCCCTCGCCTACGTGACCGAATTGGTCGTACTGGGCCCTCTTCTTGGAATCGCTGAGGACCTCGTAGGCCTCGCTGACCTCCTTGAATTTGGCCTCCGCCTCCGAGTTTCCCGGGTTGGCGTCGGGATGGTACTGCCTGACCAGACGGCGGTAGGCCTTCTTTATCTCATCCGCCGAGGCCTCCCGGGAGACGCCGAGGATCTCGTAGTAATCGCGTCCCGTTCCGGCCGCCATCTACTTCCTATCCTCCGGACTATTCGGTGAACTCTGCGTCCACCGTCTCGTCCGAACCTCCGGACGGTCCACCCTCGGCCTGCTGTCCCTCGCCGGGCTGTTCGCCCGCCTGCTGGTAGAGTCTGGTGGAGAACTTCTGAACCTCTTCGTTAAGAGCTGAACAGGCCGACTCTATAGCGGAGGGATCCTCTCCCTCCAGTGCCTTCTTGACGTCGTCTATCTTGGACTGGATCGACCCCTTCTCCTCGGCTGTTATCTTCTCGCCCAGGTCGGAGATGAGTTTTTCGGTCCTGTAGACCAGTGTATCCGCCTCGTTCTTCGCCTCTATGAAGACCTTTTTCTTGGCGTCGGCGCTCTCGTTGGCCTCCGCCTCTTTCTTCATCCTGTCGATCTCGTCCTTGCTGAGATTGGAGGACTGTATGGTTATATGCTGTTCCTTGCCCGTTCCCTTGTCGGTGGCCTTGACGTTGAGTATGCCGTTGACGTCTATGTTGAAGGACACCTCCACCTGAGGAACTCCTCTGGGAGCGGAGGGAATCCCGTCCAGCACGAAGGTTCCCAGTACCACGTTGTCCGCCGCCATCGATCTCTCCCCCTGAAGGACCTTTATCTCCACCTGGGTCTGTCCGTCCGCGGCGGTGGTGAATATCTGGCTCTTGGTCACGGGAATGGCGGTGTTTCTCTCTATTATCCTGGTGCAGACGCCGCCTAAAGTCTCGATACCGAGGGAAAGAGGGGTAACGTCGACGAGGACTATGTTCTTGTCCGAATCACCGCTCATGATCGATCCCTGAATGGCGGCACCGGCGGCGACGCACTCGTCGGGGTTTATACCCTTGGTGGGATCCTTGTCGAGAAGCTCTTTTATCTTCCTCTGAACCATGGGCATCCTGGTGGAACCTCCGACAAGAAGAACCTTATCGATGGACGCGGCGTCGAGATCGCTGTCTTCCAAAGCCCTCTTGACCGGTCCCACAACTCTGGCCAGAAGATCGGAGGTTATCTCCTCGAACTTGGCCCTGGAGAGGGATAGCTCCATGTGCTTGGGCCCCGTCTCGTTGGCAGTGATGAAGGGCAAGGATACGGAGGTCTCCGGCATGGAGGAGAGCTCTATCTTCGCCTTCTCCGCTGCCTCGCGAAGCCTCTGGAGGGCCATCTTGTCGGAGGAAAGATCGATTCCCTCGGACTTCTTGAACTCGGCTACCATCCAGTCGACTACGGCCATATCCCAGTCGTCTCCTCCGAGCTGGTTGTCACCGTGGGTGGCCAACACCTCGAACACACCGTCTCCAACGTCGAGGACAGATACGTCGAAGGTTCCTCCTCCGAGGTCGAACACCAGAAGCTTGGCCTCTCCCTGTTTGTTCATTCCGTAGGCCAGGCTCGCGGCGGTGGGCTCGTTGATGATACGAAGCACCTCGAGACCGGCTATGGCTCCGGCATCCTTGGTGGCCTGTCTCTGAGCGTCGGTGAAGTAGGCAGGCACGGTTATGACCGCCTGCTTGACGTCCTCTCCAAGATACTCCTCAGCATCCCTCTTCATCTTCTGAAGGATCATCGCGGAGATCTCCTGAGGGGTGTACTTCTTCCCTCCGGCGGAGACGGTATAATCGGTCCCCATATGCCTCTTGATGGACATCACCGTGTTGTCCGAGTTGACGATGGCCTGTCTCTTAGCAAGCTGGCCGACCAGTCTCTCTCCCTCTTTGGTAAAAGCGACCACGGAAGGGGTCGTTCTGGCTCCCTCCGAATTGGGGATAATCGTTACGTTGTCGCCTTCCTTAACCGCGATACAGCTGTTGGTCGTTCCCAGGTCTATTCCCACTACTTTTGCCATAATAAGTCACCTCTATCGATACTTGAAATTCCCCGCTTTCAGGGGGCTTGCCTATCCTTTATGAGATCCTACTCTAACCTTGGCGGGACGAATTACCTTCCCCGCCAGGACGTAACCGGTCTGAAACTCGTCGACAACAATCCCATCCTGCTCCTCGTCCTCTACCTCCACCATTCCGATGGCCTCGTGATACTGTGGAGAGAAGGACTTCCCTACGGACTCTACGGTCTCGACGCCCAACGCCTCGAGAGCACTTAAGAACTGCTTTCGAACCATCCGAATACCCTCGACCACCGTGTCTAGATCGGATCCGTCCTTAACCTGAAGGACCCTGTCCAGATTGTCCAAAACGGGAAACATCTCGAGAGCGCTTCTCTCACAGGCCAGTTCCTTGGTCCTGCTCATTTCCCGTTCCATCCTGGTGCGATAGTTGATGAGATCCGCCTGAGCCCTGGCGGCGAGCTCCTTGAATCGATCCCTCTCCTCCTCCAGTTCCTCTATCCTGGATTCCAGATCGGTTATATCGGTCGAAGGGGCCTCGCCGTCCACCTCACAGGCAGCCTCGTCCTGAACCTCTCGGCTCTCCTCGTCATGAAGATCTTTGATCTCTTCCATGGCGGTCATTCCTCCTCCATATCGTCTATATCGAAATCATCGTCGCCAAGTCCGTCCAGGACGGCCTCTAAAACGGCGATGGAATGCTCGTAGTTCATCCTCATAGGTCCGATAAGTCCCACCACGGATCTACTGGAACCGCTGTTGGCCGAGGCCATCACCACCGAACAATCCCTCATGGGCTCGAGGGCGTTTTCGCTTCCTATGGTGACACGAACGCCCTCGTCGGTAGAACATGCCTTGATCATTCCGACCAGCTCGCTCTCCTCCTCCACCAGAGCCAGAAGAGCCTGAAGCCTTCCGAGATCGGCAAAATCGGGAACGTTGAAAATCTGGCTCATTCCTCCGGTGCTCATGTGGTAGGACTCCTGAGCCAACATGGAATCCAGCCGTTCCAAAGCCGACCGGCACGCCCCCCAGTACTCCTCCAGCTGTGCCGATATATATCCGTAAAGAGCGTCTCTTACCTTGCTCCAGGATTTTCCCGACGCCGCTCTGTTTACCGTAAGTGAAAGCTCGTCCAACTCCTTCTGATCCAGGTCGCCTCCAAGGGCTATCCTCCTGTGACGGATAACTCCACCCTCCAGGACCACCAGAAACAGGACCGATCCGTCTTCCAGACGGACGAAATCCACCTTCTGAAGTTTCTGTTCGTCCACGACGGTGATCGCTGCCACACCGATATAGCTGGTGACCTGCCCCAGAAGACGGGACACCTTGGACAAAGCCGCCTCGACGCTGTTTCTCTGCCTCTTGACCGTCCTCACCCAGGATTCCAGCCCCGGAGGGGCCATCCTCCTTCTGTGCATTATCGAGTTCACGTAGATTCTATAGGAAGAGGGTGTCGGTATCCTTCCCGCCGAGGTATGAGGTTGAAAGAGATATCCCATATCCTCAAGATCTGCCATCTCGTTTCTCACGGTAGCGGCGCTACATCCCTTGATGTACTTTTTGGATATAGTCCTGGATCCGACGGGCTCTCCCGTCGAGATATACTCGTAAACGACGGACAGGACTATCTCCAGCTGACGTTCCGTGAGCATGGCATCCCCTCCAAGAATACTAGCACTCTGCGTAGGTGAGTGCTAATCGATGATTCACAGGCAGTAGAGTACCAATCCAACGTCTGATTGTCAATACTGGTCAGACTAAAACCACGTATTTTTACCCCAGGACGATTATAATCTACGGGGATTAAAGACAATATCACTGGAGGGATATATATGGACCACGAAAAAACCACTTTGATACTGGTCAGACACGGTGAATGCGACGGCAACAAAGAGGGCATGTTCAGGGGTAACAAGGACTTTCCCCTGAACTCCCGGGGGATGAGACAGGCAGATGAAGTCGGCAGGGCCCTCGCGAACCTGACGATAGATCGCATCTACTCCAGCCCTCTTCTAAGGGCCAAACAGACAGCTCATGCCATAGCGGGAAAGGTCGGCCTCTCCGTCGTGGAATGCCCCGAGATAAACAACATCTCCCTGGGCCGATGGGAGGGCAGGAGAAAAGACGAGATAGCCGAGGAAGAGCCTGAGCTGTGGAGCCTTTGGCTGAACGCTCCGGAAAAACTGAACTTTCCCGGTATGGAACCACTTACAAACGTGATGAAAAGGTCCAGGGAAAAGCTGGACAGCCTGGTAGAGCTTCACAGAGGAAAAACCATAGCCCTGGTGAGCCACAGAACCGTTCTGAAACCCCTTGTCTCCTCATGCATCGGTATAGGCGATCCCTGGTTCTGGAAGCTTCACTTCGACACGGCCTCAATCTCAGTGATGGTCCATGACGGCAGAGGCTATTCTCTGACGGCGTTGAACAGAACCGACCATCTGAGCGACTACGAGTCGGAGTGGAACTGATGTGAGCGGGATCGCCGGCGACCTCAGTCTGGTAATACTGGCGGGGTTACTGGGAGGCTCGTTAGCCAGATTCTTTCGTCAACCCCTCATATTGGGATATATTGTGGCGGGAATCCTGATAGGTCCCTACACCGGGGGAGCCACCGTATCGGAAGTGGACAACATCGAGAGACTGGCCGACATAGGGGCGACCTTGCTTTTGTTCTCCCTGGGACTGGAGTTCTCCCTCAAGGACCTTCGCCCCATAGGCCGTATAGCCTTCGGAGGAACCCTGATACAGGTGACCTTAACCATGGGATACGTCACCTTCATCGCCGACGCCCAAGGATGGGGTGCCCAGGCTCTGTGGTTCGCCGCCGCCATGGTATCCTCCAGCACCGCCGTCATACTCAAAACCCTGACCTCCAGAGGATACGAGAGAACCCTTTCGGGAAGGATCATGCTGGGAATGTCCATAGTGCAGGACCTCTGCGTAATTCCCATAATGATATTCCTCATTCACGGAAGTCAGGGAGGAGGATGGGGCCCTCTGGCGAAATCCGCCGGATACGCAACGGCCTTTCTGGCCTCCATGGCGATCATGGGGACCAAGGCCATTCCCTGGGCCCTTCGAAAAGTATCCCAATGGGAATCTAGAGAACTCTTTCTGCTTTTCGTCATGGCCATGGGACTGGGAATCGGCACTCTATCCGCGACCATAGGCCTCTCGTCTGCCTTCGGAGCATTCGTGGCGGGAATCGTGCTGAGCGAATCGGACTACGGACACAAGGCCATGTCGGAGCTGATCCCCCTGAGAGACATTTTCGGACTCCTCTTCTTCGTCTCGGTAGGGATGCTTATGGATCCGTCTTTCCTGATAGATCACCTTGGAACGGTCCTACTGCTTACCCTAGCCGTAACGGTGGGGAAAGGCGCCATACTGAGCGGAATATCCTGGATAATGGGCTATCGCAGGGTTATACCTCTGGCCTTGTTCCTGGGGATGCTGCCTATATCGGAGATGGCCTTCGTTCTCATACAGACAGGCAACTCCATGGGCATCCTGGGAGAGGAGGTCTACTCGCTAACCCTGAACGTGGTCATCCTCTCCATGCTGGGGGGATCGATCATATCGGGTTTCACCGACACCATATACAAAACGTTAAAACGAAGACTTCCCGAAGGCAGGATAACCGCGGTCAACCTGCCGGAGGACCAGTCGGGGCACATAGTCGTCACAGGCGGAGGAACCATCTCTACCTACGTGGTGGACATATTGAGAGAAAAGACAGATACCCCGATCGTCACTATAGAGCCACAATACCGAACGTTCGAGTCGATGAAGAAAAAGGGGCTCTCTCTGATATACGGGGATCCCTCGATGATATCGATCCTCGAGGTCGCCAAACTGGATAAAGCATCTCTTCTCATAGTGGCCTCCGAGGATCCCAGAACGGCCAGGACCGTGGTGGAAACGGCGAGAAGACTGTCTCCTAACCTTCCGATAGTGGCCAGAGGAGAGGACGATTCAGAGGTAGAGAAGCTGATCTCCCTGGGAGCCACCAAGGCCGTTCTATCCAGACGAGAGGCAGCCATGGCGATGGTAAGAATGGGGCAGGAGGTATCATAAGTCGAAAAAACGGAAAGGCCTCCGCCTCGGCGGGGGCCTTTTTATTCTAGCCTTCGTGTGGAAGCAGAACGTGAAGAGCTCTGGTGTAGCCCTCTTTCAGAGTCCAATGTATGTCACGAATGAAATCGGCGACCTCTCTCTTTTTACCCCCTTCGATCAGACCGACTATAGTAGAATGCTCCCTCCAGTACCCCAATTCCTCCGCCTTGACCTCGGGAGAATCGAAATCTCTGGCAGGAAAGTTAAACAGCCTGTCGTAAACGTCATCCAGCTGTTTCCTCAACGGAACGTTTTTAGATAGATCGTGAAAAACCGAGTGAAACATCCTGTTGAGGTCGTAGGCATGGGTGAAATCGTCTGATTCAAAGTAGCTCATTGCTTGATTAATTACATCTTTCATTCTGTTTATGTGAACCGGAGCGATGTAGTCGAAGACCGACATCATCAAAACAGACTCCAAACCAGCTCCTATCTGATATATGTCCCTTATGGTATCCATGGTAACGGAATTCACCATTATGCCTCTTCTGGGATATATGGTAACTATTCCGTCAGACTCCAAAAGAATCAATGCATCCCTCAAAGGAGTCTTACTGATGTTCAGGGTCTCAGCCATACTACCCATATCTATATACCTACCAGGCTCCAAATTCCCCTGGGCCAGTTCACTTCTCAGATAGTTGTATATCTTCTCTCTGAGGGGAGTCCTGTCTTTTTCCACCTCACCACCTCCGTATATCGACTCTCTACTAACCACCGTATTGTATCAGATAGGAGCTCAAATATTTCTGCGGAGATTCAAAACACATACTATCCCTATATCTAAATAAAGAGATAAAAAAGCAAACTAGCAAGACAACGCACTCATTGAAATATCAATCTAGTATATGATATTTTATATATAGGTCTGATACTTCAGAGACGGGAGGGGATTTAAAATCTAGAAAATGCGCTCAGGCCATCAGAGACGACCCGGTCGTCGTTTTGGATAGGTTCGGAGGGAAAAAGATGCTGGGAACGATCGATAACGTCATCATTCTGTTTTTCGTAATGTTAATTCTGGGAATAGGCTACTACTTTTCCAAGACCGCCAAGAACATGGAAAGCTACTATCTGGCCAACAGAAGCCTTCCTTGGTCCCTGGTGGTGGGGACTTTAGCCGCATCGTGGTACGGAGGTATCGGAGTTGTGGGAACGGTGGGATATGCGGCGGTCTACGGTATCTCCACCTGGACGATCTGGTCCATAGGGGCACACCTTGTCAGGATGCCTCTGGCCCTTTGGGTCGGCCCAAGGATACAGATAAGGACCGATATCACAGTGCCGGACCTGCTGGAGAGCCTTTACGGACGTAAGGTCGCCCTCATAGGGGCCATCATGATGTTCTTCGTCTGCGCCCAGATCGGCGAGATCACCGCAGTGGGCTACATCGGCCAGGCGGCCTGGGGGGTCAGCAACGTGACCGCTGGGACCGTCATGGTGGTCATCGTGGTGGTACTGACGGTCCTCGGCGGCCTTATGGGGGTGGCTGTCACCGACATGATTATGTTCTTCTGCATGGTGTTCGGGGTAACTATGGTCTTCCCCGGCCTGTTCACCGAGATAGGAGGATGGGAGGGACTCAGACAGGCTCTGGGAGAAAACGTCAAACTAGTGGATCCTACAGGTGGAATGGGATTCTGGAAAGCGGTCATGCTGGTCATATTCTGCTTCAGCCCCTACGCGGACCCCACTTTCTATCAGCGTTTTTCCGCGTCAAACTCGCCTAAAGTCGGTAGAAGGGCTTTGCTTACCTGTTTTTGCATATGGATAGCCTTCGACATAGTCATCTGCACCACAGGAGTCATAGTCAAGGCTCTCCATCCAACAGCCCAACCGGAGGTAGCCTACGTTCAGGTGGTTTTGGAAAATCTCCCTATCGGCATAAGAGCTCTTTTCATAGTGGGACTTGTGGGAGCGATTATATCCACCTTGGACAGCTACTATCTGGTCGGAGGAACCACATTGGCGAACGATATTTACGCCAGGTATAAGGGTATAGGAACCCTGCCCCAAAAGACCATCGTCAACTACACCAGAGCTGCCGTCGTCATGTTGGGGGTTATCGGCCTGTCCCTGGCCTTCAAGTTTACCCTGGTCTACGACGCATTTTTGTTCGTCGGAAGCATATGGATGTCTGCCGCATTCGTCCCCATAGTCGGAGGACTTGTAGGCAAAGGACGAAAAACCGAACTTGGAGGGCTGATGAGCATGCTGGTCGGAGGAGCTATCTTCGGAATATTGAAGGTTTTTCCGGACATAACAGTGATAGAGCCATTAGTTCTTTCTCTGCCAGCGTCCTTCATCGCATGGCAGATAGGAAACCGCTTCGGAGTGGACAGAAGCGATCTTTCGGCCCGATAGAGAGGGAGGTTTTGATATGAGCGATTACGTCAAAAAGGAAAACAAGGATCTGGAGATTAGCTGGATCGGGATAGACGGTTTTCTCATAATCCTGTATCTGTCCATAGTGGGAATAATCTTCTACGCCCTCAAGACGTCCAACGACTTCATAGTCGGCAAGTTCATACCCTACGCCGTAATGGCGGCGGTGACGGTGATATTTTTGACCTACCTGGTCAACGTGTTCACGTTTATGAAAAATCACCACGAGGAGTCGAACCGTTAGCCATGGATTCGGTAGCGATCCGCTCCTTTCCCACAGTCCTTTCTAGGGAAGACGCCATGGCACAGGCCTCCAAAAAAGGAGGCCCCCTTGGAAAGCTGCTTCTGATGGGGAAGGAGGTTCGAGAGCTGAGACTTCACTTTGTGGAGTACAGCATACTGATATTCCAGGCACTCCACTCCCCTAACTTCGTCTCCAGGACCTTTTTCGGGGACAGGGACAAAAAAGCCCAGCTTTGCAGGGTCATAGCCAACGGGACCACCGGAGGGGCGGCCTGGGCGGAGGAGATTCCCCAGGAACTCGAGGAGCGGACGGTGCCGGAGGATCAGGTGCAGGGGAGCCAGTTTTCCCTGGACCAGCTCACCGGAAGGGGACAGAAGCTGGTCCTTCGGGTCCTCAGGAGGAGGATAGGAGGTCTTCCTGAGGTTACCCTTAAAGAGGCGATATCGGTCTACCGTCCCTTTTACGTCGCCCTCTACGGCGAGGCGGTGGAGGGAACCAAGATACGCTATCTTCCCATAGCCGCCGACGGCTGGGGAACACATCGGACTTTTTGAAGATGCAAAGGGAGGGACTATTTTGATCACTGAAGAGATAAAAAAAATAAGCTGGCGTCAGGCTCCCTCCATATCGAAGGTTGTGTTAGGAGGGCCGATCTCCATCGAGGAAGTGGTGGCGGTGGCCCATCACGGTGCCAAGGTGGAGTTCGGAGAGGAATATACAGAGAGGGTGAACCGTTGCAGGGCCCACGTGGATCGTTTCTCCAAAGAGGAGAAGGCCATCTACGGCATAACCACAGGGCTGGGTGAGAACTGGAACAGGTTCATATCCCAGGAGGACAGGGAGATAGTCCAGAGAAACCACGTCCTTTCCCATTCCTGCTCGGTGGGAGAGCCTCTGGAGGAAGAGTGCGTAAGAGCCATGATGTTCGTCATGCTCCAACACTTCGGTTCGGGACATACGGGAATGAGCATGGCCCCTCTTGAGCTTTTGGCCGGAATGCTCAACGCCGGAGTCGTTCCGGTGGTGCCAGGACACGGATCGGTCGGCTATATATGCTACGAGGCCCATATCGGCTCGGTCCTCATAGGAGAGGGACAGGCGGTGTACGGTGGGCGGAGGATGAAGGGATCGGAGGCCCTGAAGGCTTCGGGACTGGATCCGGTGGTGCTTTCCACCAAAGAAGGTCTGACCATAGTATCGGGGACCACCTCGGTGACCGCCATAGGGGCCCTCGGCCTATACGATTCCCTTATGATAGCCCAGACCGCCGACGTCGCAGGAGCCATGTCGCTGGAGGTCTTAAAGGGAACCCTGATGGCGATGGACCCACGGATTCAGGAGGTTCGGCCCCACAGACACCAGGGGGACACGGCCTCCAACGTCCGGCGGCTCCTTGAGGACAGCGAAATCGAGAGGACCTACCGAGGACATCGGGTCCAGGACGCCCTGTCCCTTCGGTGTATCCCTCAGCTACACGGTGCGGCAAAGAAAATACTCACAGACGGGCTTGAGACGGTGTCGGTTGAGCTTAACTCGTCGGTGGACAATCCCCTCATATTCGACACCGAAGACGGAGGCGAGGCCCTTATGGGATGCAACGCCGACGGATCTTACGTGGGAATGGCCTGCGACTGCGCAATAATAGCCCTTACAGGCCTCGCCAAAATGTCCGAGAGGCGACTGGACAGGACGGTGAACCACCACGTCAGCGAGCTTCCCGCCTTTTTGAACGCAAACCCCGGCTTCAACAACGGCCTGATGATACCTCAGTACGCCGCCGCAGGGCTTTTAGGGGAGATGAAAACCTTAAGCCACCCTTCCACGGTGGACAACGGCTTCACCTGCGCCAATCAGGAGGACTATACCAGCATGGGAGCCAACGCGGCGATCAAGCTCTACAGAGGGGCCTCTTTGGCGAAGTACATACTCTCGATTGAGATCCTGAACGCCTGTCAGGCCCAGGATTTTTACGACATAGCCCCCTCCCCCGCCACTAAGGCGGTCCACGACAGGGTAAGGCAGGAGGTCCCAAAGGTGGAACAGGACACCTTTATGTCTCCCCTCATGGAGGCCATAGCGAGGATGGTGAAAGACGGCGAGATCCTCTCCGCCGCCGAGTCGGTGACAGGACCTCTGGAGTTTTAATTATCAGAACCAAGAAGAAGATAACGTAACGAAAAATTCAATTATCCCTAAAAAGAGCGACGCCGGTCTCTGAGAGATCGGCGTCGCTCTTTATAGTCAGTGATCAGCTATCTCTATTCCGATTTAAGCGCCTTAAAGGCCTCTACCACCAGCAACAATGCCAGGAGGAAGAGTATCGACGCCACCCCGGCAAGGAGATAGTTGGGCTGTGCCAATCCAAGCCATCCCTTGATGAGGATGAATAGGGCCATCATGGTGGTGACAAGCATGAACCAGAAGGGGGCCATAAGGAAATTGGCGTTCTTCTTCAGTCCTCTTACCACCCAGACGCCGATGGAGAGCAGGGCCAGAGCTGCGACCATCTGGTTAGCCGCTCCGAAGATGGGCCATATAGCCTTCCAGGCCGGAATGGGGTTGCCTGCCGCATCATGGGTCTTGACCATCACGAGGGCCAGGGCCGCAACCACAGCTATTATGGTGGCGACATACTTGTTGATCTTCATCCCGGAAAGCTCCTGGATCTGATAACGGGCCAGTCGGGTTGCCGTATCCAGAGAGGTAAGCAGGAAACTGTTAATAGCGATAGCACCGAGACGGGTTCCAAGAACCGGATCAATCCCCACCAAAGAGGCGAACTTACCGAAACCCTCGGCGAAGGTGACCACCGGTCCACCCTTCACTATGGAACCGGCTACCATAAGGGTACCGATGGCGATACAGGCTACGAGGCCCTCCATAAGCATGGAGCCGTATCCCACCACGACGGCGTCGGTCTCCTTACGAAGCTGTTTGGAGGTGGTTCCGCTTCCGACCAGAGAGTGGAAACCGGAGATGGCCCCACAGGCCACTATGACGAACATCATGGGCCACATGGGCTGTCCCTTTATGCCGAAGTAATCGACGCCGGACTTCATCATCGGGATCGCTCCGCTGTCGAACTTGCTGCCCAAAAGCATACCGATGGCGCCTATTATAACCGCGAAATACAGAAAGTATGACGCAAGATAGTCTCTGGGCTGGAGCAGAAGCCAAACCGGCAGAACCGAGGCGGCCAGGATATAGAAACCGAGAATGTAGTTCCAGGTCGTATTGGGGAGCTTGAACATCTCCACTATGGCCTGACTGTCAGAGCCCTTCACACAGGCCACCGCGACGATAGCCAGCATGACCACAGTCACCATCCAAAGAGGAGCGTGGAACTTATAGATGAGCATACCGGAAATAACGGCCATGCAGATATAGAGACATCCGACGAAGGCGACTATGGGGTCGGCTGCGAAGGTGTTAGCCGAGAGAACCAAGAAAACCGCTACGACCAGGATGAGGGCCAGTATGGTGAACCAAAGGAAGAGAACCTTCCCCTTATGGCCTATCCAGCGCTCGACGACCTCTCCAACCGACTTACCGTCGTGGCGCATGGAGGAGACCAACGCTCCCATATCGTGAGGTCCACCGAGGAAGGTGGATCCTACGATACACCACAGGAGGGTAGGAAGCCATCCGAACATGGAAGCCGCGACGATGGGGCCGGTTATGGGACCGGCACCTGCGATTGAGGCGAAGTGGTGTCCCAGAAGGACCGCCGGATGGGCCGGACAATAGTCGATACCGTCGAACATGCACTCCGCAGGAGTCTTGTTATCGTCGTTAAGGTCGTAGACCTTGGCCATGAAAGACCCGTAAACTCTGTAACCGATTACAAACACAACAGCTGACACTATAAACATAAACGCAAAATTCATTGTCACACCCCCACTATCCAAATAAGTATAAACCTAAAAAATGACGTCACACAGCAAAAGAATCGTTTCCCTGCAACTCACCTCCTTCTTCGACGTCCTGATTCACCAACTCCCACGCCTTATCTACCAAAGGCGTGAGATCCTTTATCTTCCTGTATCCCTCTCCCATGGGAGAATAACGATAGGTCTCCAGATACCCCCTAAATCCCATGGTGAAAGCCTTGACCTTTTTCTCGAAATGGTCTTCGTCGGAGACGAACAGCACCCTCTGGATCATGACATCCTTTATTGGCCTCCAGCTTGATCTAACCAAATCCACAGACTTTTGGTCGTATTTCCAGAGGATATAATCGTCGGCGTAGTAACGAGCCACCTCTCCCATCAATCCAGCCTTTATGAAAGCGACCCTTCTATATACCCCCGACAGCCCGTCGCAGGACCAAGGCTCGAAGCGCCAGCAATCCCAAACATCGGAGGCTTCGGCCAAAACTGAGAGATCAACCATCCCATCCACCCCTCTCAAGCTGCACATTTTATACATCATACACACTTTACAGGTGAACTATATCACCATTCCACTGTTTCATCAAAGCGAAAAAAACATACTTTTCTTACGTTACAAGTATACGACTCAAACGCCCTACAGTGAAGCGTAAAAGATGGATACAAACGTCGGAGAAGACTTTTTACGAGGGGTTGATTTATCGGAGCTCGGGTTATATAATGCAACTCGTCAAGTTATTGGGCGGCTAGCTCAGCGGAAGAGCACTTCCCTCACACGGAAGGGGTCACTGGTTCGAACCCAGTGTCGCCCACCAACAATAGCAAGGGCTCCAGCGATTTCGCCGGAGCCCTTTTTAAATTAATCACTACCATCCACCGTTAGGACGCCACGAGGCTATCAAATGCTGAGAGAAATCCAATATGTACGACTCAGCGAGTCCGTATACCATAACTACCCCATCTAAATCAGAGGTCTGTCTTATATCGCTACCGTTTCTGAGCCCAAGTTTCCCATTCCACTCTTTCCATCCCATAGAACCGTACCATTCGGGAATAAAGGTGGACAGACCCATAATATCCATTCCCATAGACTTACAGACGAGGCAAGATTCGGCCATAACGGCACGACCATATCCCAGTCCCTGCTTAGTCGGACGGGTCGCAACGGCATCTATATATCCCGCCCTCATAGGACCATGCTCTCCAATCCAGAACGTCCTCTCCGTAACCACACAATGTGATGAAAGATCCCCCGAGTCGTCGTTCAACATCACGTGAACTCCGGAAGGTCCCACAAAGTCGAATAACTCGTCAAAAGGGCTTCCAAAGGCGAGGGAGCACAGCTCTAAAATGCCTCCACGAGTTTCGGAGGATAATTCGTCGGTCCTAAAAGTCGATATCTTCATAGATAACACTCCTCCAAAAAACATAACACGGTACCATCAGCTCAAAAGCTTCAACACGTTCTCGTGGATCTGGTTCGAGTGGGCCAGAACCGACATGCCCGACTGGACCAGTATGTTGAGTTTCGTGAACTCCATCATCTCCTTGGCCAGATCGGCATCCACGATCCTGGATTTAGAGGCGGTCAGATTCAAAGACGCCGTGTCCAGGTTGGTTATGGTGTGCTCCAGACGGTTTATTTGAGCTCCTATTATCGCTCTTTGAGATGATACTGCGTCGAGAGCGCTGTCCAACACTGTTATACTCCTTGCGGCCTCTTCCCTGGTCCTCACGTCCAGACCGTCTATTCCAAGGGCTTCTGAGGACATATCTCCCAGGTGAAGATCGACGTCCTCCCCCTCGTCGGCTCCTATCTGAAGGAAGGCAGAATTATCAGCCAGATGAACGTAATGTTCGAATACCGAGTTACGATCGCCCTCGAAGGTTCCCCTTTCATCGTTGTAGACCACCCGGTTCAACCCTATATCGCCTGATATATCCAGTGATATGCCGTTGGCTATCACAGCGGAGATTCTGTCACCAGCCTGAACTTTCGTACCGCTGGAGACGGTCTTCCCGTTGTGAGCGTCCGATACGGTCAATCGAAACTGCGCTTCCTCGGCCTCCTGTATTGTGGCAAAACCCAGAGCCTTCATCAGATCCTCGCTTCCGTAAAAATGAAGCTGTTTATCCTTTCCGGATATCACCGAATGGGCCAAAAGAGTCGAGACCACCGACTCGTTCGCGCTCTCCCCTGGAACCTTGTTGACGAACTGAAGGATCTCGTTTTTATCCCTTTCATCCATCAGGCCGGGACTATAGCCGTAGGGAACCGTGTCGTCTTCGCCTCTCAGCTGTCCATCGTTTTGCATCAGCAGATCCAGCCATATTCGCTCGGAGATATCCTCCGCCAGCTTGCCGACCTCCGCCGTGGAGCCAAGAGACACGGATATCTCTCGATCATCCTGCCGAACGGTAAGGGATTCCATATTACCGTCCAGGATATACCTTCCGTTGGCATCGTAGAACTGAGCGATATCCTCGACACGACTGTAGTAATGGGCCTTACCGGCATCCATACCTTCCTCATATATAACATCGAAGGACAATGCGTCATCGATGACATCGTCTCCGTCGGGGTGATAATCATCGAACATCAGAGACAAGGTGCCATCCATCACCTGATTCTTATGGAAATTACCCCCAGAAGGGTTAGCTATGTTGTTGGCCAGCTGATATATACCCAAATCTACCTTGGAATTATCCAACACTCCCTCGTCGAAGCGGAAGGCGTGGGGCATATTAGTGCCCCTGTTGTCGGAGAACAGGTCTATCTCATCTATATCGGGCTGAAGCGCCGGGTCGGTCTGTTGCTGGTCTTCGCTTAGACCGTCCTCAAAACCACTGGCCGTCAAGGATAGGGTGAACCTGTCCCCATCGGTCCAGTTCTCAAAATCCCCCAGGGTGAACTCATCGAAGAAGAGACCTCCGAAGTCCGAATCCCTGAAAAGCACCACTGGATTGACGACCTCCGCCGGAAGAACGGGCGGCTGAACAGAGGTATCCTTGGAGGTATTGGGGCCACAGTTCATCCCGTATTCGTCCTCCTGGACATACCACTCGTTGCCCTCACGATCTATCACGTGTCCCTGTATTCTGAACTTCACGACCTGATTCTCCGTCTCTATGACGTCGAATATCAGCGAACCGTTGTATTTATTGTATTCCTCCGACCCGGCCTCGTTCAAAGGACCGTAGCTACCGTCGGCTCTCTTGCCGTAAGAGTAATTCGAGTATCCTATGCCTCCGATGAAACTATTAATATCCTTGTCACCGTCGCCCTCCATTTTACCGAAGTAACTGCTGGTGACCAAGGCTCCGGCAGAGGGCTTGGTATTCCCCTGATAGTTTATCTCCGCCCTTACCCGATGAGATCCGACGTCGTCTCCTCCTGGCTCTCCAACGGTGCTCCCGGCGTTGAAACCTCCTGCCTCGGCTTGGAGGATAAGACTACCGTTGTAATATCCCAATCCTGGAATATCGCTGTTTCCGTTGAGAGGATCGATATAGTAGCCCAGGAGGTTCAGGTTCTTTCCGTTTTCGGCACCGTCGGCCAGACGATACTGTGCCAAAGCCCCCCAGTCCCCGGGGCTGTTCTGACGGAAGGGATCCCCGTCGATAGCAACGTTGGCCGCAGACTGAAAGTTGCCCGCGATGGCCGGGCCGGTGTTAACACCGTCCAATTTGGCCGCCGCGGCCACGTTTATGACGAACTTGTCTCCGGCCTTCAGGTTGGCCGTGTCTATCTGAAGATCGGTGAAATGAACGCCGTGCAGAGTTATGTCAGCTCCGGCCGAGAGACTGGCAAACTCCGCCGTTGTCAGCTCATAGGGGGTCGTATCGGCAGTGGCAGGAAGCTCCGTGCCGTTTCGATCGAACCCCTTCGCCCTCACCGATAACACGCCGTTATCGAACTCGAACATCATAGACGCGTTGATGTCGTTCTGTCTGTAGACCTCGGCGTTGGATATCATGCTGACCGGAGTTCCTCCGTTGCCGAAGTAATATGTACTGTCCCCGGCATAATAGGAATGGGAATACCAGGAATTGACGTTAGCGGTGTTGTCCCAATAAGTACCCGCTCCGGCTCTTTCCCCATAGGTAAAAGATGTATTGCTGTCGACCGTTCCGAAATCGACGTTATGGGCCAAGCTGGCGGAACCTCCGATACCGGATGCACTGCGGACCAACTGATTTATGGCTATCGAACTGTTGTCTAAAACCCCGTCGTTGAACGAATATGTTATTCCGTTGGTCACGCCCAAATTATTTCCTGCATCGGTGTAAAGACCATCGTAGAGACTAAGCCCCAGATTATCGCTGACACCGACCACTTCCGCCTTGGTGTAGGTCATCCAGGAATCGTCGATAGACAGGTCCGATCCGTGTACGTCAACGTCGTCGATGGAAAAGTCATCGTAGGAGAATCCCGTTATCCCCATGGCGGCGGTAACGGCAGCGGCGTTCTGTGCAGAGGTAACATCTCCGGCTCCTCCCTCCCAGACGGTTACGGAAGCTGTGCCGTTTACCCTCGCAGCGTTCGACGCCCTGTTCCCGTCCCATGTCACCTGAACTATCATTCTATCGTGAGACTGAAGGGTCTGGGAGTTGACGACAGCTCCTCCGCTGCTCTCGGTCGAGGACCACAGGGGACCGGCCGACTCGAACAGCTTTCTTTCCGCATTGGCGATATCGCCGGTATCGGTCCCGGCCTGGGTCATCGATATTCTACGCCGGTCGGCCCCAGTCGTGACGTTTGTTATGGACAACCGACCATAATGCTCCGGCGTAACTTGCTCCGGTTCGGTCAGCCAGGCGGTGGCGAAACGGGAATCGGCGTCTATGGCGGAATAGGCCTCCTCCACGTTCATACCTGCGACGACGATGGAGGAGGTCCTGTCGTAGTCTAAGACGTTTCCGTCGTCGGAGCCTCCTCTGTCGGCGGACACGGCACCGCCCCATACCTCCGCCAGAGATCCGTCGGAACCGGCAGTTATGTCTATTTTGTACCCTGATACGGCACCGTTGGTAAGACGAATCGTCCTCGTCCCTCCGCCCGCCACAGTGGAGAAAGGGCTCAGTCCGTTGTTGCCGCTGAGCAAGTCACCTCCGAGGGCTGCATTGACACCGGAATTCAGAGCCGATGCCAGATCCAAAGCGTCCCGATCTCCGACGTTTATAACCACGTCATGGTCGACATAGACCTTGTTTCCGGTGTTGAAAAGAAGGTTACCTCGGTTTATATCCGCCGTGGCCGAAACATTGTTACCGTTGCTCAGCTCTCCCAAGGTTACCCCTGTCAACCGAACCCTGTAGACGCTGTCGTTGGAGAAGGTCAAGCCGTTGAGATCTCCAGCAGTCGTAACTCCGGCGGAAAACCCCGCACCGACAAGCCCGGAGATACCGGTCTGTATAGTCGAAGCAACAGTCGCTAGATCGTCCCCGTCGGTACCGACGGTCAGGGTGCGGTTATGCCAGACCTGATTGGAAGAATGGCTCCCTCCTCCGTCGAAGGTATGATCCAGGTTCAACTCCGACGCTATATCTCCACCGGTTGTAAGAACGACGTCGTAGTTGGACTGACCGGTAACCTCTATATGTCCCAGGGCCGCACCACCTCCTACGACGGACGCGGATATGCCCACTATTCCATCCACTACGGATGCCACCGTCGCTAGATCCGCGTTATTGGTCGGCAGGATCGTCAGTCTATTAAACTCCCTGTAGGTTCCGTTGCGGAAAGCTCCGACACCGATGGTTCCGGTCAATCCCATATCCACGGGCCCCACACCGTTCTCGACGACATCGACAGCAACTCCGTTAGTATTGGTAAGCCTTATATTCCTGGAGCTACCAAATCCGTTTAAAGTCGCAGTAACCCCGGAAACGCCGGACTGGGCGTTTATCGCCGTAACTATGTCGTCCATATTCAGCCCACCTATGTTAACCGTAGTTACTGTGGTGCCATCATCGATATCCAGAGTAGCCCCAACAGCGGCCTGATACGTGGTAACGGCGTTTAAGGAGTTTCCTGCTCCGGAAGCCCTGTAGGAGACTGTGGCCTGGACATCGTCGGCTGCCTGATAGTCAAGGTTAGCCGTCATGATAGCGTTCTGATGGGTGACATAGCTCTCGGTTACATTGATATTCCCGGCCATGATATCCCGATTATCCGTTCCGGTAACAGCGTAATGGGTGAAGAGATTCACCTCATTGTTGGCATTGGTATCGATGGAGACGTCTCCGACACCGCCCGATGCGTTTACCGTTCCTCCCCCACTCAGATCGCTCCTATAGACCTGAGAAGAGGAAGCCGTACCTCCGCCGTCGGCCGCCACGGCAATCTCGGCATCGAAATTGGATCCGGCCGCTCGACTGCTCATGTTAACCCCATCCACAACTCCGGCAGCCAAGGCCGCGTCGAAGTCGGCCATCATGGGAACCCTATCGGACAATCTTATATCGTAGGTACCTGGAGAGACTATGTTGGGAGTGGGAGAGACGTCTATGGTCCCTCCGACAGTAGCAGGGTTGGAATCGACGTTGCCCACGTAATAATGGATACCTCCGAAAGGAGTCTCCCGAGACTCTAACTTCCAGGATCCCTCTACCATGTTGAGGGCAGTCATCCCGACGATACCGGCACCCTCGGTGTTATTGACCACGCTGGCCTGGTGGGTTCCGTGCTTTAGGTACATTATGTTGCTCTTTTGGATGTTCTCCACACCGTTCGAAACGGTGCTGAATGTGAGCTTATAGTTCCCGGCGGCGGACTTGACGTTGTTCATCACGTCCTTGGAGAGTAGGTTGTCGGAGACTACCACGTTTATGTCCGACGTGGAGGTACTCCATAGAGCCGCCATACTGCCGTTGAGAAGTTTTTTTCTGTTGAACTGGGTCTGGTTCGCTATGTCGTTGACCTGCTGCACCAGCTGTTCTATCTCATCCTGAATGTGCCCCCTGTCCCCGGACGTGAGGACGTCGTGGGCCGCCTGGACCGACAGTTCCCTCATCCTCTGGATCATGGAATGGATCTCGTTCAGTCCGCCCTCGGCGGTCTGAAGCATCGATATGCCGTCCTGGGAGTTCATGGCGGCCCGATCGAGCCCTTTTATCTGAGCCCTCATCTTCTCCGAGATGGCCAGTCCCGCTGCATCATCCGAGGACGAATTGATCCTGAGCCCCGAGGAGAGTCGCTTTGTGGTTTTATTGATTCTATCGTTGATCTTTGAAAGAGCATTATGGGAGATCAACGATGCTATGTTGGAATAGATACGCAACTGCCACACCTCCGGCGGACCTACAGATGACAACACCTTACCCTTTGTTTTCGGTAAGACCATTGATCAGCTATAGGCAAGGAGGGTCAGGGGATCAGAGAATTTCTCTGCATCCTGATTCCATCCTCGCCGTCCCCATAATACCCCGACAAGGTAGCCCCTTGGACGAAACCGTTTTTTTCGTAAAGAGCTCTAGCCCCTGAATTGGAGACTCTCACGGTAAGACCGACCCCGCGACATCCCCACTCCTCCCCTACTGCGTAGGCGGAACAGAGAAGCTGCTCTCCTATGCCAAGCCTTCTCCAGTCGGGAGAGACCGCCAGCTGCATTATCCACACAAGCTTTTTCCTTCGCTCGAGGGCGATAAACCCCAGGAGGGCGTCTTTTTTGAAAGCACCCATGTAGACGATCTCTCCCGAACGGTTTCTGAGATCGTCCATCACCGACGATAAAGGCCAGGGATTCCGGTTGGAACGAAGGTCTATGTCGACTATAGCCGGACCGTCCTCCGGCCCGCAAAAATCTATGTCGAAAAGGATCATCGAGGTCCTCCTAACGAAAAAACGGGCGAGGTCCCGAAGGGCCCCGCCCGTTGCGTCTAGCCAAATATCCTAGAGATCCCTGACTATCATCTGATCCCTCTCGGGTCCGACTCCTATGATGGACACAGGGACACCTGTTTCCTCCTCTATGTAGCGAACGTAAGCCCTGGCCGCATCTGGAAGGTCGTCGAAATCCCTGACCGAAGAGATATCCTCGTCCCAGCCCTGGAAAGAACGGTACACCGGCTCGACTCCGTTGAGATAGCGGATGTTCCCGTTGAATTCGGTCCTGTCCTCCCCGTTCGATCGATAGGCCACGCAGACCTTTACCTCTCTGAGCCCGGTCAGTACATCCAGTTTGGTCAAGGTTATATGGGTCATACCGTTGATTCTTACGGCGTAGCGCAGGGCCACCATATCGAGCCAACCGCATTTTCTGGGACGTCCGGTAGTGGCGCCGTACTCTCCGCCCTTATCCCTCAGATACTGGCCGGTATCGCCCTTATCCTCCGAGGGGAACGGTCCCTCTCCTACCCTGGTGAGATAGGCCTTAACCACGCCGTAGACCTTTTCCACGTACTGGGGAGCGACCCCCAGGCCTACGCAGCCTCCGGCAGAGGTGGGACTGGAGCTGGTAACCATGGGGTAGGTTCCATGATCCACGTCCAGAAGAGTACCCTGGGCACCCTCGAGCAGAACGGTCTGTCCATTATTCAGGGCCTCGTTTATGACCAAAGAGGCGTCGTCCACGTAAGGCTCAAGAGATTTACCCCAGCTCAGGGCCTGACGATATATTTCGTCGAAAGAGAGAGGAGCCTCGTCGTATATTTTGGTGAAAAGAAGGTTTTTCTCGTCCAGATTGGACTCCAGCTTCTCCCTCAGAGCCTCAGGGTCCAGCAGATCCTCGACCCTTATACCGCAACGGTTGTATTTGTCCACATAGCAGGGACCTATCCCCCTGCCGGTCGTGCCTATCTTGCTACCCTGGTCCCTACTTGCCTCCTGAGCCTGATCGAGCTTCTTATGGTAGGGCATCACCACGTGGGCGGAACCGCTTATCACCAGACGGGAACGGTCCTCTCCCTTCCCCTGAAGCTCGGAGAGCTCGTTTAAAAGCTGCTCGGGGTCCAACACCACACCGTTTCCTATGACACAGGTCTTTCCCGAATACAGCATTCCCGAGGGAAGCAGGTGAAAGACGTGTTTCTTGCCCTCCACGATCACCGTGTGTCCGGCGTTGGCGCCTCCCTGATACCGGGCGAACACGTCCACCCGGTCTCCCAAAGAGTCGACGACTCGTCCCTTTCCCTCGTCGCCCCACTGGGCACCTATGATGGCTTCTACTTTTCCCTTCAAGGCAATTGCCTCCTAACTGGAGTGATAACTCCTGGTCCGACTCTTCGTCGGACAACCGAGCTATAATAACCTCTCCTATCGATCGGCGCAACCTTAACCTTCTGCTACCGCGACTTAACTAACCGACGACATCTTCCGAAATAGACAGGATAGGAGCTCCTCCGATAAGCTCCTCCAAGGTCTCTACTCCCTTTTTGAGCTGATCGTCCTTGTCGTGCTCTCTGGACCACTCTCCGTCGACCTCTATGTCGGGAGATATGCCGATATGGTCGATTATCGTGCCGTTAGGGGTATGATATCGGGCGATGGTCACGTATATGGCTGAACCGTCTATCAGGTTGAACAGAGTCTGAACCGAGCCCTTGCCGAAGGTCTTCTTGCCGACCAAGACGGCCCTGCCCCTGTCCCTGACGGCTCCGGCCACTATCTCCGACGCGCTGGCACTTCCCTCGTTGACCAAAACCACCAGAGGAAGATCGGTCAAAACCCCGTCCGTAGCGTAAAGCTCTTCGTTGGCTCGCTCGACCCTTCCCTTGGTTCCGACCACCAGTCCACCGTTCAGGAACATATCGGAGATCTCAACCGCGGCGTTCAAAAGGCCGCCACCGTTATTTCGAAGATCCAGAATCAGACCTCTGGCTCCTTCGTTCTTCAGATCTATCACGGCCTTACCCAGATCGGAGGGGCTCGTGTCCTTGAACTGAGACAGGCGAACATAGCCGATGTCGTCGCTGAGCATCTCGAAACGGACGGACTCGAGCTTTATCTCCTCTCGGACCATCTCCTTCTTCAGAAGATCCGACTCTCCCTCTCTACGTATCCATACCGTGACGGGTGTACCTGGCTCGCCTCTAAGGGAATCCACCACCTCGTGGAGATCCCAGCCTATGACCATCTCATCCCCTATCTTCACTATCTGGTCCTGAGGCTTCAGACCGGCTCTGTCCGCCGGAGTGTCCTCTATAGGACTTATCACCAGGATGGCTCCGTCCCTCTGGCCTATGTATATGCCAAGGCCCCCGTACTTGCCTCGAAGGTCCGTCTGCTCCTGTTCCAGCTGTTCGGGATCGACGAACCTCGTGTAGGGATCACCCCAGGCGGACACCATTCCGTCCATGGCTCCGTAAAGCAGATCCTTCTCCGTGACATCGTCGCTGGCCGCATCCACCTGATAGGCCTCTATGATGGCTCTGGCCTGCTTCATAAGCCAAAGGGAATCGAGGTCGAAAGGCGCCACCCTGTCGAGGTCTCCGTCCCGAGCCTGAGCGGCGACTATGCCCGAAACCAAGGCGGCTCCTATCAGAATCCCCAACAATATCTTTCTAGAGTTTTTCCACATAATCATGTCCTCCGTTCAAGCTACAGATACTTCAAGGGATCCCTGGCATCTCCGTTGACCCTTACCTCGAAATGAAGGTGAGGACCGGTAGCCACCCCGGTATCGCCGACATTCCCTATGGGTTGACCGTCCGAGACCCTCTGCCCTTCGGAGACGAGAATCCGGCTGAGATGGGCGTAGACGGTGGAAAAATTTCCTCCGTTGTCCAATATGACGATCTGTCCGTATCCCCTCAGCCATCCTGCGTACAGGACATCTCCTTTTCCCGCGGCTCTGACCGTCGTTCCCTTGGGAGCGGCTATATCTATTCCGGTATGGACCGTCTTGGTCTTGAATACCGGATGGACCCTGGTTCCGAAACGGCTGGTGAGCTTTCCCTTAACGGGCCAGCGAAACTTGCCCTTATGGGGAGGCAAAGGGGTCTGTCCATCGTCTCCGTCCTTATTGGATCGGGCAAGCTCCTGTTTCGCTCTTATGTAGGACTTGATCTTTGCCCTGATCTCCCTCTGGTCCTCCTCCGCCTCCTTGACGCTCTGTTGATAGGCGGAACGGTTCTCCCTAAGCTTCTTCAAGAGCCCGTTTCTCTCGGCGATCGCCGATTCTAAACGTCTTT
Source organism: Dethiosulfovibrio russensis (assembly GCF_021568855.1). Taxonomy (NCBI): domain Bacteria; kingdom Thermotogati; phylum Synergistota; class Synergistia; order Synergistales; family Dethiosulfovibrionaceae; genus Dethiosulfovibrio; species Dethiosulfovibrio russensis. Next base: position 195,933 of record NZ_JAKGUG010000004.1, read on the forward strand.
TCTGGACCGCCAGATCCTTCTTCTTGGCCTGAAGGTCCCTCTCCCTGGAGGACAACCCCTCCACTAACTCCTGGATCCTCAGGGTCTCCCTCTCCACCTCGCCGATCAGATCCTCGTCCTGAGCCGCCAGCTTTCTAAGCAGATGACCGGTGTTCATAGCGTCGGCCACGTTCTGGGAGGACAACAGAAGATTCAACTCCGCCGTTCCCCCGAATTTATATATGGTGACCAACCTCTCGGCGAGAAACCCCTTGATCCTCTCTATTTCCTTTTCCAGTCGAGAGATCTCCTTCTCCATCTCGGATATCTCCCTCAGGATTTTTTTCCTCTTCAGTTCCAAGAGGGATATGCTCTGTTCCGCCACCTGCCTCTTCTGATCGAAACGAGCTAGCTCCTGAAGATAGGCGGCCTCCCTCTTCTTGGACGCGTTTATGAGTTCCTGCTGGTGTTTTACCTGACGCTCCAGTATCGCCATCTGGTGCTCCTCTTCCCTTATCCGACGATCGAGCTCCTCCGCCGTCATGGCGGCCCAAGACGACGTGGACATGGCGGACAGGACCAGAAGAACCAGAGAAAAGATGCCCAATATTTTTTTCATGATCGACCCTCTGCCTACATAGGCCTCATGGCCTGACGGATGAAACGGCTCACCGCCATCCAGCTGCAAAGCCATCCCACCACCACACCGGTACCCAGTAAAATTCCGTAGAGCCGGTACAGCACGTCCCAGTCTGTTACGAATTGCAGGAGAGGAAGAGCGGAGGACACAGAGGCTATTATATCTCCGTAAAAGAGATGTATGATCCCTATGGCCACAAGCGATCCTCCCAGTCCGAGGAAAACCCCCTGGAGCACGAAGGGCATGGCCACGTAGAGCCTGGTAGCCCCGACCAGCAGCATAACCGATATCTCCTGTTTTCTGGAATAGACCGCTATACGAATGGTGTTGAACAGCACCAAAGCGCTCACGACAACGGCTATGATAAGCACCACCACCGCGACCCTTCCCGACAGCTCGGATACCCTGGCAAGCCGTTCCGCCAGAGCGCCGGCATACACCACGTCGTCAACCGAGGGCTGAGACAGTAGTTCCCGAACGATGGAGGGAACATCCTGGGCCTTCTTGGCCCCTATATCTACAGTCCAAGGCAGGGGGTTCTTGCCGAGCAGGGTGACGGCTTTAGCCTGATTCCCGAGCTTGGCCTTCAGCTTCGAAAGGGCATCGTCCGGCGAAATAATCTTGACGGAAGACACCCAGGGAAGCCCCCTCATGGCGTCAGCTACCGCCCGGCACTCCTCCACCGAATCGACGAAGGCCTGAATGGTCAGGTCTCCCTCTATCGACGAGGTTACCTGTTTTATGTTCAACGAGAAGAGGGCGGTCGCCCCGACCAGGAAGAAAACGGCGGAGGCTGTCAGGAGGGTTAGAAAGCTGACCCCCCAATGGGAGCCCATTGTCCTAAAAGTATCCCTGAGAGCGTATCTAAAGGTCGCCATCGTTTCGATATTTACCCCCTCTCTCGTCTCTGACGAGACGGCCTTCGTGAAGCTCCACGACCCTCTGTCGATAGGAGTCCACCAACGAACCGTCATGGGTAGCGACTATCACAGTGGTACCAGCGGCATGGATGGAAAGCAGCAGCTTCATGACGTATTCGGCCGTGTGGGCGTCCAGGTTGCCGGTGGGCTCGTCTGCCAGAAAAAGGGCAGGAGAGCCGACTATCGCCCTGGCTATAGCGACCCTCTGCTGCTCCCCGCCGGAAAGCTGGGGAGGCCTGAGATTACGTCTATGCCACATACCCACCCGGTCCACCGCTTCATCCGCCCGGTTTTTTACCACCCTGGGGGGTAATCCCATGGCCTCGAGGGTAAAAGCGACGTTTTCCCTGGCGGTAAGATGAGGAAGGAGCTTGAAATCCTGAAAAACGACTCCAATGTCCCTCCTGTAACGGGGCAATCGGCCTCGCCTCAGCCTCCTTACGTTCACGCCGCCAACGGAGATCTGCCCTCTGCTGGGACGGACCTCCCTGGTTATCATCCTCAACAGGGTGCTCTTGCCCGAGCCGGTCTCCCCTATGAGATACACGAAATCCCCTTTTGGGATCGAGAGATAGAGGTCGCTTATGGCCATTATGTCCGGTTTAAACACCTTGGTAACCCCGGCCATCCTTACGTCCATACTATCGCCTCCTCATAGTCCACGCCTCCACGGCAGCCCCCACTATCTGCTGATACGTAAGGCCGTAATACTCCAGAAGTTCCTTGGGAGAGCCGCTCTGTCCCGGTCTATCGTCTACTGACACGAAACGGATCGAGACGGGATAAAGGCGACACAGCATCGAGGCGACGGCCTCGCCCAATCCCCCTCTGGAGGAATGCTCCTCCGCCACCACGCAACATCCCGTACGATGGACCGACCCCAGTATGGACCTCTCCGGCAGAGGAGCCACCGAATGACAATCTATAACCTCCGCCGATATATCCTGCTGTTTTAGGATGGCGGCGGCCTTGAGAGATTCGTGGACCATGATACCACAGGCACATATGGTCACGCCTGTTCCCTCGACCAGGGGAATCGATACGTTTATGGCGTCCTTTACCGTCGAATCGTCGTATAGATCCTCCGTCGGCTCTCCGGTCAACCTCACATAGGCCGGCCCGGACATAACGGCTATTCTTCGCAATATAGCCTCCGCCGAGACACAGTCCGACGGGACCTCCACCGAGACCCCCGGTAAAGACCTGGTGAGGGCCAGGTCCTCCAGCATCTGAGCGACGGCGCCGTCCTCTCCGGCAGACACCCCACCGTGGGAGACTATCATCTTTACGTTGAGCCCCGGAATGGCGATGGCGGTACGCAAAGCGTCGTACCCTCGTCCAAGCAACCTTGCGGCGGTGGAGAACAACCACACGTGCTTTCCCGCCGAGGCCATCCCGGCAGCGGTAGCCACAGCGTCCAGCTCGGCCATCCCCAGATTGATGTACCTGTCGGGGAAGAACTCGGAAAAACGGATAAGCCAGTTGGAGGCCACGTCGGCATCCAGTATTACGAGATCTGAATCGTCGGATCCCAGAGAGACGAAAACATCGTCCAGAAGATCCACCATAATCCTATCGGTCATCTCTATCTCCGTTTCCAAGCTCCTCCAGAGCCCTTTCCGTCTCCATCCTCGAGAGGCCCGAATCCTTCTTACGTCCCTCTTCGAAAAAGGATACTCCCTTGCCGCGCATGGTCTTCGCTATGATCACCGAGGGATGACCGTTTTTATCTCTGATCGATGAAAAAGCGGCGTCCAAACTGGAAAAATCATGGCCGTCCGTCGACGCCACGTTCCATCCGAAAGAGCGGAATTTATCCTCCAGAGGCTCCAACCTCTTTATCGAGTCGACCGCCCCCCCCATCTGATCGCCGTTTTTATCGACCACCAATGTGACAGAGTCCAGAGCCATATGAGAGGACGTCATAGCCGACTCCCACAGAGAGCCCTCCTGAAGTTCGCCGTCGCCGACCACACAGAAGACCCTGCCTTTCAAGCCATCCATCCTCATGGACAAAGCCACTCCGTTTGCTATACCCAGAGCCAGGCCGGGAGCTCCGGACGACACGTCCACCCCGGGAGTTCTGGACCCGTCGGGACGTCCCTGAAGCAACGCTCCGAGCCTCCTGAAGTTCCAAAGGGCCTCTCTCTCGAAGAAGCCCCTATGGGCCAACACGGCGTACAACCCGGGACAACCGTGTCCCTTGCCCATGATCAGGCGGTCTCTGTCTCGGGCCTTGGGGTTTTTCGGATCCACGTCGAGCTCTCTTTCGTAAAGATACACCAATATATCCAACACAGACAGAGCGGAGGCGACGTAGCCCGATCTGGCGTTACCCACCATTCTGACGACGTCTTTTCTTATGGACATAGCAAGAGCTTCGAGACTCGAACTCATCTTCTATACACCTCCCGCCAGGAATCCCTGAAAGTCTCCGACACGCCTTTTCGACAACGGTCTATCCAGCCTCGATTAGGGGCCTCGGGATCGGGAAAAGGGCCGATACCGTCCCAAAGAGGGTAGCCGACGGAGCGTCCGAAGTCCACCACCTTGGGATCGTAGGGAACCGCCGTTCCGGGAAGTCCGGCCAGAGACGATAACAGACAGAAATGCAACCTCATGCCGATTGAAGCTAAACCGGCACCCCATACGGAGTCGTCCGCCCCCTTTGGCTCCACCACGTCGGAGACCGGCAAAAGCCCGTCTTTATCGAAACGTTCCAGAAGATCTCGATCCTGTCCGCACATGGCAACTCCCACGACGGGAAGCCCCTTGCGTTCGGCATAATCGGCTATAGCTCCGGCGGCCCGAAACTCTAGATCGCCATCCCAGGGCCTCAGGTTCACCAACAGAGAGCCACCCCGTCCTCGAGGTACGTTCAACGACATCACCGGATCGGGACATTTTCTCGCCGATATGCCCATTCGACCGGCCTCTGCCATGGAGTGATCGTCCCTCAAGGCAACCACGGAACAGCTCCTCAAGGCCAACGAGCTTATCCTTCGGCCAAAGCAAGACCGAAATGGCCCCAGGGAATTGCCGAACAGCCAGGGGACGCAACCTGCTGCCCTGGAAATAGCGACCACCCCTCCGTAATAGAGGACTGAACGGACGCTGGTGACATCCTGAAACAACCCTCCACCGCCGAACAGACAGTTACTAGATGAGCGACAAGCCCTCCATACCTCGAGAAAAGACCACCTGTCGAAAGCCGCAACCCCGTGGAGCAAGGAGGTGCCCTTCGTGTCGCCGGACAGCACCGCTACACGGTCCCTGTCGACTCCCACCGAGTCGAGCTCCTTCAAAACGGCGGCCAGCAAAAGCTCGTCTCCCAGGTTTCCCATCCCGTAGTAACCGCATATCAGGGAGACGAACCGCCTTTTCACGCCTCGGCCCCTCTTCCATATTTCATGATAAATGGAAGAAAACAGAACCTAAGGACAACTATCGCCAAGAGCCCCAGCAAAATGCCAGTCCACCAACCGTTGAACACCCGGAGGAAAGTGATGTAAAGAGCGGTATGGAAATGACAGAAGGTGTTCACCAAAGAGGAAAAGGCCACGGTGGCTCCCAACCTCAGAACCTCCCTGTATCTGGGGATCCAATCGTTCCTTCGGACGTAAAACCACAACATCAGACAGGGATAGCCCAGAAAGGCCTCCTTGGTCCTGGGTCGCGCCACCAACAGATCCTCCAAAGCATCCCTAATGGCTATCTCCCATCCCGGGACGGAGCTTACGTTACCGCTTCTGAAGACCATCAGCCCCGCCGCAGCGACGAGAAAACCGGCTATAAAAATCTCCCCCCATATGGGAGGACGTCCCATAAGCTCTCCGAGATTCTCAGGATGGACCTTTCTGTGAAGATCGTGAAATAGGACCACCAGAATGGGAAGGAAAAGGGTCAGTTTGACCCCGGAGAAAGGTATCAGCCTCATCATATAGAGGGGAGCACTGTGAAAAGAGCCCACCGCCATCCCGCCCAATATAGCCACCAGAGGACCGGCGATCAAGGCACGCCCCGGCTTTTTCCACCCCTCCAAAGCCATGAGAACCGCCTCGGACGCGACGAAGGCTGTGGCGAAACCGCCGATCAGCTTGGCCGCCGAAGACACCCTCAGAGATATCAAAGCGAGGAGGACCGACAGCAAAGTAAAAAACAGGATCGCTTTTATGGAGACATCGTCCTCTACTTCCTTAAACCTTCGAGCCAAACCCCATAACGTCAGAAGACATATGAGCACCATGGCCAAAGCTCCGGTAGGAGAGGACCCCCAATCTGGCATGGGAGACGGCCACCTGTCGTCTATCCCTCTACCGGCAAGCCGATTTCTCAGCTCCGATATATCGGAGGAATAGCGTTTAAGAGGGTCCCTGCCCCCTCCGAGAGGATCCACTCTGAAGAGCAAAAGCGAAACCGACCTCTCCGCAGCGGCCCGGACCATTCGATCGACCATGGTCTTTCTGTCGATCCGCCGGGACATAACCTCCTCGTCGGTCACGCTGTGCAGCGACAGAATCCTCGGCCACACGGACCACTGTAACGGCTTATCCCCTATCTGGCGTGAAAATTCCACCTGAGTCACGAAGAGATTTCTCTCCCGAACGAGAGCGGCCAAACCCTTTATATCCGGATAGCCTGCCACGATCTCCCCCGAAGGCGAAAGCCCCACCACGTTGGGGAACCTCTCGCATATCAGCTTTAAAGGATTCACCACGGTTTCGGAAGACTGAGTTCCCACCGGAGCGGGACGATATATCACCGGCAAAGAAAGTTTAGCCGCGATCTCCAGGCCTCTCAGATCCGGCAGTATCCCTCTGGCGACAAGGGTCTGTCTGGAAAAGGGAACCACGAAGACCGACTTGCCATCCACCGTGGAATGACTTCCGTGGGGAAAGCGAAGGGATAAAAAATCCCTCCAAGTTTCGGCATAAGCCCCCTTGGAGTCGAACATCAGGGCCGTTCCCGTAAGGCCTTCTGGCAAAGAGGACAGGGCCTTGACGGGCAGATCCTCTAACGGACCGTACCACAGGGGGAGCTCGCCGTTTTCCAGCTCATCTCCGGTAAACTCCCCTATCATGATCCCTCTGGAGCCGGAATCCACCAGCATCTGAAGGGTCTTCTCTATTGAGTTGCCCGACTCCACCGAAAGAGGGGGAATCTGTGACCAATCCACCAAAATCACCGAAGAACGTCTGTTCTTCTCCACGTTCCAACGGGACAAAAGGCCGGGAAGACTGAGCACGAAAACAAGCACACAGATCAACGCGAAGAAACGGCGCCATGAAAAACGCATTACATCACCTTCCATTGCTCAACCAGGGAAAATCCAAGATCGTCCAACATCTTTGAAACCAGATAGAGGGGCAGCCCCATCACGTTGAAGAAATCGCCTCTTATCTCCTCCACCATAAGGGCACCAACCCCCTGTATCGCATAGGCCCCGGCCTTGTCCGCTCCCTCTCCGGTCGCCTGGTAGGCCTCTATCTCATCTCTGGAGAGAGATCTGAAACGAACGCAGGACCTTTCGAACCGAGAGATCCGTCCCTCAGGGGAAACCAAGGCCACTCCGGTAAGGACTTCGTGTTCCCTTCCGGACAACGACTCGACCATATCTATGCCGTCGGAAACGGACTCTGGCTTCCCCATCACCCTTCCGTCCAATACCACCACGGTATCGGCGGCCAGAACGATCTCTCCTTCATTGCGAGAGGATACGGCATCGGCCTTCTCCAGAGCCAACCTACGGACCATATCCTCCGGCTCCTCGCCCTTGAGGGACACCTCATCCACGGAGGGCACATCCACGACAAAGGGCCAGCCCAACATGGAGAGCAACTCCCTTCTCCTAGGGCTTCCGGAAGCCAGGATAATTCTATCCAAGGCGTCACCTCCCCAAAAAGACGGCGACGAGCCCCAGGATAACGCAATAGACGGAGAATCCTCTCCAACGTCCCAGGGTCACCACCTTACGAAGTAGAGAGAGAGCCCAATAACCGGACAGTCCGGCGACCAAGACCCCAAAGAACCAACCGTTGGGCATAGAGGACGTATTGAAATCCGCCAGCTCCAGTATCGAAGCACCCAAGATAGCAGGGAGGGACAGCAAAAAGGAAAAGCGAAAAGCCTCCTCGGAGGACAGCTTTAGCCCCAGCCCCGCCACTATGGTCGAACCGGATCTGGATATCCCTGGGATAACGGCCAGCCCCTGAGCAAGGCCTATCGTAGCGCCGCCCAACACCGTCACAGAACCGGTTCCTCTGGGAAGCCGAGAAGCCACCCAGAGTAAACCGCCGGTAAAGACGAGAGCCACTCCCACAGCAAAAACGGAGGTGGAAAGTCTCTCCACCAGAGGCTTGAGAGGCAAACCGAGTGCAACGGTCAGAACGGTGCCGGCTATCATAGCCCATCCTACGGTCCATCCCGGCTTTCTTCGGTTTTCTCTCTTGATCAGACCGGAAAACCAATGTCCCCCAAGCTCCATAACGTCCTTCCTGAAATAGACAAGTGTCGCCAACATCGTGGCACAGTGAAGGGCTATATCGAACGCCAGAGCTGGCTCCTTCCAACCGAGAAAGTTCTGGGCCAAAGCGAGATGGCCCGAGCTGCTGACCGGAAGAAACTCGGTGAGTCCCTGGATCAGACCGAGCAACAGCGAATGGATCATCTATCGAGAACCGTGATCAAAGGGATAACCCTGGGGCTGGTGCCAGCATACTTTCGAAGCAGCTCACGGCAACGTCCTCTGATCTTATTCTCCAGCACCTCCACGGTAACCCCTCTCTGGGAGGAGGCTTTTTTGACCGTGTGCCTTATGGCATCGGAAAACTCCTTTCTCATGTGTTCCGCATCGTGGAGGTGCATAAAACCGCAGCTCTCGAACATCGGATCGGACAAAAGCTTGAACCTGCGATCGACTGTCATGGAGACAACCAAAACGCCGTCCTCGGCCAGATCCTTTCTCTCCCTCATTACGCTGCTCTCCAACTCACCGAAGGCAAGACCGTCGACCAGGACTGCACCGGCCTGCACCTTACTCTTGGCCTGGGCCGACTTATCCGTTATAGACAGAACGTCACCGTTATCCATCACAAAAGTGTTCTTGACCGGAACACCCATCTGATTGGCCAGCTGGGCATGGCGGACCAACATCCGATACTCCCCGTGGATCGGCACGAAATACTTGGGCCTCACCATGCTTAGCATCATCTTCAACTCTTCCCTTGAGGCATGCCCCGATACGTGAGTACCCCAACTCTTCTCGTAGATGACCTCACAGCGACACCGGAAAAGTCGGTTTATCATGTTGCTCACCATCTTCTCGTTACCGGGAACGGGGGTAGCGAAAACGGCCACTACATCCTTGGGACCGAGCTTGACCCTGTGATGCTCTCCCTTGCTCATCAACATCAGCCCGGAAAAAGGCTCGCCCTGACTGCCGGTGGTAACGAGAACCAACCTGTTATGAGGAACCTTGTCGATATCCTGCAGAGGAACCATCATATCGTCGGATATCTGAAGGTATCCCAGCCTACGGGCCAGATCGACGTTGTTTATCATGCTCCTTCCGGCAAAAGCGATCTTACGGTTGAACCGGGCCGCCACATCAGCGACCTGCTGTACCCTGTGCAGATTGCTGGAAAAAGACGAGATTATCACCCTTCGGTTCCTCTGTTCTCTGAAAAGCCTCTCCAAAGTGCCGGATATTACGCTCTCCGACTGGGTAAAACCCTCCTTCTCCACGTTTGTGGAGTCGGACATCAGGGCCAATACGCCTTTCTTTCCCAACTCGGCGAAAGCGCTGTAGTCGGTTACCCTTCCGTCCACGGGAGTCGGATCCAGCTTGAAGTCTCCCGTGTGGATAACCGTCCCTATAGGGGTCTCTACAGCCAAAGCGACCCCATCGGGGATGGAATGACACACCGGGATAAACGAAACGGAGAAACATCCAAGTTTTACCTTATCTCCCGCCTTTATCTCCTTGAACTTGGGCTTGTAATCCGGCCTGGCCTCTCCCAGTCGGTGAGACGCCATGCCCAAAGTCAACTTGGTGCCGTAGACCGGAACGTCCAGACCGGGAAGCACGAAAGGTAGAGCTCCAACGTGATCCTCGTGTCCATGGGTAAGGAGAATGCCCTTAACCCTATCCTTATTAGCCTCCAGATATGTTGTATCGGGGATGACGAAATCTATCCCCAGCATCTCCTCCTCCGGGAACATGAGACCACAGTCTATAACGATCATATCCTCCCCAAACTCCAGGAGGTACATATTCTTCCCGATCTCACCTATTCCGCCTAGAGGTATAAACCTCAGTGTACCGTCCTTCGGTCTCGTCCCTTTTCCCGGCCTCTTTCTCCTTCTAGGACGTCCCTTTCCTCGGCTTGCGCCGTTCTTGCCGCCGTCTTCGCGGCCCGCCTGCCCCTTTTCGGGCTGATTATCGTTCTGTGCTTTATCCTGTGTAGTCACGTCGAATCACGACCTCCATATTCAATAAAATAAACCATGGTCGGACAATCCGACCCCATGTTCTTCTCTTCCTTTTTCCGTTATTACTTCTCTGTCGAGATTGTCTCATTCCCCAGTATCTGATAAAATTGCCTTTCAACGACAAAAGCCTATCGAGGAGGTTTCAGCCTTGAGCGACAAAACTGCCGTCAGCGACGGAATCGAAATGACGAAAGAGGGATACGACCGACTCTACGAGGAACTCAAACACCTCAGGAGCGAAGAGCGATACGTCATCGCCCAGAGAATAGAGGAGGCCCGTTCTTTCGGGGATCTCAGCGAAAACGCTGAATACGCCGCGGCCAAGGACGAACAGGCAAAACTGGAAAGCCGTATACAGAGGCTAGAATATCAGCTCAGCAAGGCGAAGGTTATAGACTCGTCTAGCCTGGACGGAAGCCATGTGGCCCTCGGAACCACCGTTAAAATCGAGGACATCGGCAACAAGAAGACCTTCGATTACTCCATAGTGGGTTCAGAGGAAGCGGACCCCAAAAAGAGCAAGATATCCTCGGTAAGTCCGGTGGGACAGGCTCTTATGGGCAAACACCCCGGAGACGAAATCAGCGTGAAGGTTCCCAATGGAATGAGAAAACTCCGCGTATTAGAGATTCGGGTGAACTGATCCACCGGAAACAACCCTAATACAGAGACAAAAGACCTGCCGAGAGGCAGGTCTTTTTCTCTCAGTCTTTCGGTAGATCCCGAGGCTCCTCGAAAGGATCGTCCAGCTCGTTATCGCTAAACCTGACGGTATTGTCCGGAAAGGCCGTAAGCTGGAAACTAAGCGAAGCCCAATCGTCGTCGTCATGTCGGTCATCTCTGTATGTCAATATCCATTTATAACAGCAGTTATTCTGGTAGGTCAGCTGATAGGCTATCTCGTCCATCCGGCTCCGATCCAGATCGTAGGCCCCGGTCAATCTAAGCCTGAATGTATCCGACAGAGAGAAACCGAAACGCTGATATATAAGTTCCTCTTCGTCGTAGTCGTCCCAGCTGTCCGAATCGTCGTCGGTTTCCACCAAGGCGAAAGGAGAACGACCGTCAACCCATCTCCTGACGTAAGCGGTACCGGCCTCGAAGCCCGATTCAGACCTGTAGACCGCCCCCACCGAAGCATCGGTCACCTTCTGTCTATCGTTCACGTCTACATCGTAGCTGAAATCCCTGTAGGCAAACCTCCAGAAAGGCTCCCATCTGCCGGTATCGCGACCTATTTTTCCATAAAGCTCGCCACCCCAGCCAAACCTTTCCATTTCGGGAAGCCCCTTGCCGGTCTCCTCGTATCTTCCCCACTGAACTCCCATCCGAAAATACTGTCTCTCGTCGGAAGAAATCCTCCACCAGGGAGAACGAAGCGACAACTCGGGCATCCTCCACAGGGTGGTCTTGTAGGTACGACCGGCGCGCAGTTCCTCCTTAAGAGCCTCTCTCTGGGTCCATCGACCGTCCAGGGTCCAACCGTCGTTCTCCGCAACGAATCCCCAGGAAGGACGATACTCCTTTCGGTCCGAGGACGACTCGTACTCCCAGGCGGTCTCTCCGTATATCCTCAACCAGGGAGCAAGCTCCTGGTCTATCCTGCCGGACCACTCCAGCCCCTCGTCGGACCATCCCATAACCGAAAGCGACAGCCGACCTCGGTCCCAGTAGAAAGGACCGGAAATACCTAGACCGACCCCCTTATCGGAATCGTACCCTAGTTTCGGCATGAACGAGTTGCCCTCGCCGTGTTCCTGAAGGTCCACCCTGTAGTCGAAGGGATAGGTAAACAACAGCGAATCCCCTATATAAACCTGAGGAGAGTTCACGACCACTTTCTCGTCCGGAATGAGCACCAACCTCTTGGCCTTGAGACGATAATGAGGATGAGGAGCCGAACAGGTGGTCACGGAGACCCCCTCCCATCGACCGATGGCCTCGTCGTCCGACAGAGCCCTGGTCTTCTTGGGAAGCCAGCCCTTCCGGCGCGCAGCCGCCACGGTGGAGACCTCCATCTTCTCTCCCTTTATATAGACGAACTGGTCCGACTCGGACAGAGGCACGGCCGAAGAGGTCTCGTAAAGCGCCCCTTCCCTGGTGGTCAGATCGAACTCGGCCCTCTGTCCTCTCAGAACCTTGCCTCCGGAGATCAAGGTAACCCCCTTGCCCTCCATGGAATAGGCATTGACCACGTTTCCTACCGTATCCATCTCCATCTTATCGGCGAACATCCTTATACCCTTGTACTTCAGGGCAGCGTTACCCTCGGCCACCGCTATGCCGCTGGCCTCGTCGAAAGACAACTCGTCGGCGTTCAGAGAGGCACCTCCTTCGTCCTCGTCCAAAGCCCACAGAGGGCATGCCGTAAGCATCAGGACCACTATCGCCCAGATCCACCTTCGTGCCACCATACCATAACCCCCTCCTGGACGACGACCCCTTCGGAGGGAGACGCCTCTGCGCTTTTTCCCGTCAGACTATAACGGTCTCCCGATATGGTCAACCCATCCGGAAAGGACCACCTATCGGAAGACGCCCCACCCCAAAGGATAACGGGAGCGATCCAATCGAAATTCTCTTTCTTCTCCTCGAAAACCCCGGTGCCATCCCGCAGGACCAGCCGATCCCCGGAACTATCGTAGTCTCCCTCGGGAGAGGCCAAGCTCCATACGGAGCCGTCCGGCCCGACTCGACTGCCGGTCACATCCTTCAAATTCCCGATCCTGCCTTCCTTGCTTACAGAACGGACCAGAAAAGTCCAGAGATCTCCGGACATACTCCTCCTGAGGGTAACGTCCTTAAGCTCAACGCCCCCGGCCTCTCCGGCGGAGTTCTCGACCTCTAGATAATCGAGGTTGAGATCGCTGTAGAGCATGAAGGAAAAGCCGACGACCACCGCGATTACCACCGAAAGCCATAAAAATCTACCAGACAATCCAGAGACGACCTTCCTCGGATACCACCGACAGCACCTCGCTCTGGAGAACCCTTATCAAGATCAGCTTCTGGGCCACAGAGACCTTGACCCTGTCTCCCTCGAGCCATCTCAGCTTGTAACCGTCTCCCAGACACCAACGCAGAGGAGAACCGTTCGCCTTTTTTGAAAACGCCTCTTTATCCCCTCGAGAGGACGGAGCCAGCATCTCGTACATAGCGGAGGTATCGCCATCGGCCCAACGGGCCAGGAAAGCCTCCACCAGAGAATCACGGGACATCTCTAAATCCGCGGCAGTAAAGCCGCCCTCGGAAATCACCGACTCCGAAAGATCCGCCGACACCGCCATCGAGTCGTCGGAAGAGATTTTGGGTCTCTCCACAGGCTCGGGCTTCTTCGTTAAAACCGGCCCCGGGCCTAACCAGGCAGGCGGCTCGGTCTCAACAGGCGGTTCCTTGACGGCCTCCGATTCCTTTTCCGCCTTTTCCGGTTTCGGCTTCTCCACCGGAACCTCTACCTTTCCTCCCGAGGAGGTCAAAACCGTCTCCGTCTGCACCGGAGGAAGCTCCACGATCCTCTGCTTGGCCTCTCCCACGTCGTCCGACGAAACCCCTCCAATGGATGAAAAACCCTTAAAGGCAAATCTCTGCTCTCTATAGACCCCCAATCCCTTGAGGGAGAGGACGAAACCATCCTCCTGTTTGGGGAAAAACACCAACCCCTGGACCACTCCCGAGATGGGCTGATCCAGCTTATCCTCGTAGGAAAGGGGAGCCAAAGCTTCACCTCTCTCCGGTATCATGAGGAGATTTTCCGACAGAGGACTCAAACTCAAAGGCTTCGGGCCGAAATGATACACGGTGACCAGAAAAGGCTCGGCCTGTCCTATTCTCAGCTGCTCTTTAAAGGACCGGAGATACTCCTCTTTCTGGGCGGGAGTATAGCCTCTGGAGACAGCGTCCGCCTCGACCCAAGGCCCTACGAGAGCCTCGGGATAGTGGACGACCCATACGAGACAGTCCTTACCCCAATGGAAGGACGTACTGTTCTCGAGAATCCTGGTAGCATCCTCCAGAGGAGACGCCCCCCAGGAAGCGGAGGTCAAAAATACGGACAAAAGGCAAGCCATGCCCAGCTTTCTCAAGGACAAAACGTCTACCTCCCTCCGGTCAGAGTTTGTAATCGATAACGGCCGATACCCCTACCCCCTGGACCCTGACGAATCTCTGAAGGGGGTTTACCGAATCCACCGGAACCAGAATCTTGATCCTGAACCTGTCCCGGAAAGACGTCTCCAAGCTGGCCACGGCCTTGACCCTGACGACACCGTCTTTTTTAGGACCTGCAACCTGAGCGGCACCTATCCTGGTTCCGCTGCCGAGGGATACTATGGGAACAACCTTGGTGTGCCCCTCGACCTTGGCTCCTTTGTTGAATGTAACGGTGTTGATAAAGTCGTTTATCGGTCCCGCTACCTTGTCTATAACGAAACCTCCGACTGCAACTCCCGCCACGTCTTTAAGCACGTCTCCCAGATCTATAGCCGAAGCCGGAGTCGTCCACAACCCTAGGGCAATCCATCCGGCGGCCAGAACAGCGCAAACTTTTCTCGATTTAGCCATCATAGATTGTCAACCTCCCTATCGGACAGATCTATATCCTTCGACAATCGATCGTCCGGAACCTCTATAAGACTGATAAGACCTTCCGGAACGGGGTATGACAGCACCGAGGTGCTCTCGGAAACCTCCATGTGAAAGATGGAACCGGCGGGAATTTCCTTGACGTCACCTCTTACCAGAAAACCACCGGCCAATCCCAAAGGCCCTAACAGAATAGCCCCGGCTAAAGAGCCTCCGACCGCGGCGATCTGGGCCTTTTCGGCCTTGGCTGCCTCGTTGGCTGCCTCCCCTACAGACAGAGGAACGGCCTGACGAGACGGGGGTATAAGCTCCTCGAAGGCGAAACGAACCTCGGCGGGACGACCGAAACTTCTCGGTTTGGACACGCTCGAGACCGTTCCCTCGACAACAGATCCCTTAGGGGCGACCAGAACGTTACCGACGACCACATCCCTTGTGAGCTCGCCCTTAACCATATCGCCTACGGAGACAGAGGAAGGAGATATAGTCTCCAAAAGGGAAACCCTGACGACGGTGCCGGAGGGAACCGCCACCGAGGACCAGATGACCGGCTCGGAAACAAGCAACCCCAGCATCCTCTCGAGTCTCATGGCAAGAGGACCGTCCTCCATGGCCTGCCCCTCCAGCTTCCTCTCGAGAGATCCTATTCTATTCACTATCGGCTTTACCGGCATGGAGACCTGTTCGGTTATCCACTCCGCTATGGACATCTTGAACAACAGCGAAGGCTGAGTATCGGTCCCCTCCTCCACGAAGCGGGCCAAGGCGGCTTGACGCTCCGCCACCGTTCCCGGCAACTCCCTTCCGAAGAGGGCCTTCTCCACGCGGTTCAGCCGATCTATCAGACCTCCGGTTCCGACCTCTCCGTATACGATCTTCTCCATGTCGTCCAGCCGCTTAAACGCCGGCACCTCGTCTGAAGCCCAGGCTGCGGAACAGATAAGAAAAATCGCCGCGACGGCGAAAAACGCCTTAATTCTACCGTTCATGTTCAAGACAACCTCCTCAAAAAATTAGTCGCCCTTTCGCTCCAAGGCGGCACCGACCAACCCCATGAAAAGGGGATGGGGGCGAACCGGTCTGGAACGGAACTCCGGGTGGAACTGAACACCCACATACCAGGGATGATCGACCAGCTCAACTATCTCCACCAGATTTTTCTCCGAATAGACCCCGGCGACCTTGAGCCCCGCAGCCTCCAGACGTTCTCTGTACTGATTGTTGAACTCGTAACGATGACGATGACGCTCCATCACGAAATCGGATCCATAGGCCTCGCGAGACTTGGTCCCTGAGATCAGATCGCATCTGTACGCTCCGAGACGCATGGTTCCGCCCATATCGGAGACGCCTTTCTGATCCTCCATGAGGTGAATCACCGGGTTCAGGGTTCCCGGATCCATCTCGGTGCTGTTCGCCCCGGACAAAGAACAGACGTTCCTGGCGAACTCCATAACCGCCACCTGTAGACCCAGGCAGAGCCCCAGATAGGGTATTCCGTTCTCCCTGGCATACCTGGCCGCAGCGATCTTTCCCTCTATTCCTCTGGAGCCGAAACCGCCGGGGACCAACACCGCGTCAACCCCCTCCAGGACCACCTCGGCTCCCTTGGCCTCGATCTCCTCCGCCTCTATGGGCAAAAGATCGATCCTTACGTCGTTGTGTATCCCTGCGTGATACAGAGCCTCTATCACGCTGAGATAGGCATCCTTCAGACCCACGTATTTACCAACCATGGCAACCCTGACGGAACCGGAGGGAGAGGAAAAGCCGTCCACCACCCTGCGCCAATCGGAGAGATCCGGCTCCTCGCCGAGGTTCAATCCGAGCTTTCTCATCACCAGCTTGTCGAATCCCTGCTCGTAAAGGCTTATGGGAATCATGTATATAGTCGAGGCATCCGCCGCCTCCACGATGGAATCGGGAGAAACGTTACAGAACAAGGCTATCTTGTCCTTGAGCTCCGC
Organism: Dethiosulfovibrio russensis; assembly: GCF_021568855.1. Classification (NCBI taxonomy): domain Bacteria; kingdom Thermotogati; phylum Synergistota; class Synergistia; order Synergistales; family Dethiosulfovibrionaceae; genus Dethiosulfovibrio; species Dethiosulfovibrio russensis. The sequence goes on from NZ_JAKGUG010000004.1 coordinate 212,510, forward strand.
CGGAACCTTATGGCTGGAACGACAGACTATGACGTCCGGCTGTATCCCGATCTTCCTAAGCTCCTGTACGCTATGCTGAGTCGGCTTGGTCTTGAGCTCTCCGGCTGCATCTATATAGGGAATCAAAGTGACATGGCAGTATAGAAGGTTTTCCCTTCCGACCCTGGATGAAAGCTGACGGATGGCCTCGAGAAAAGGAAGGCCCTCTATATCGCCTACGGTGCCTCCTATCTCCACTATTACCACGTCGACCCCGTCGGAGGCCTTCAGTATACTCTCCTGTATCTCGTTGGTGATGTGAGGAATGACCTGAACGGTAGCTCCCAGATATCTGCCTTTTCTCTCCTTATCGATCACCCTAGAATATATCTTGCCGGTGGTGACGTTGTTTGCAGAGGAGAGGCTTTCGTCGATGAACCTCTCGTAATGCCCCAGGTCCAGATCGGTCTCGGCACCGTCGTCCGTGACGAATACCTCTCCATGCTGAAAAGGATTCATAGTTCCGGCATCGACGTTTATATAGGGATCGAGCTTCAGGATAGAGACCTTGAAACCCCTTTTCTTCAACAACACTCCCAACGAAGACGCAGTTATCCCCTTGCCAAGGGAGGACACCACGCCTCCAGTCACGAGCACGAACTTAGCCATTATATCTCACCATCCCTTGAAATTTAAAAAACAAAAAGGGCAGGGCCAGGGAACCTGGCCCACGCCCAGATTATACCCGAATCGGGATTACATTACCTCACCGAAGATACTTGAGAGGGTTGACCGGCTTGTTGTTGATCCGGATCTCGAAATGAAGATGGGGCCCGGTGGACCTTCCGCTGGTGCCGACTGTAGCCACGACCTTCCCGGCCGATACCTTCTGCCCCTTCCTCACGTAAAGCTTCTGACAATGAGCGTATAGGGTACTATAGGTGCTGTCGTGTTTTACGACGACCACCCTGCCGTATCCGCCCATCCATCCGGCGTATACCACTCTACCGGACCTGGCGGCACGGATCCTGGTATGCCTGGAAGCCTTTATATCCACACCTGTGTGGAAGGATCTTCTCTTCGATATGGGATGTCTCCTCCATCCGAAGGGACTGTTTATCCTTCCGACAACGGGCCAACGGAACGAACGACTGCTCCGAGACACCGAGCCACTCCTGGATGCCGGTCGACTGTAGCTCCCGGCCACCTGGCTGGCCCCGGGGAGGAAAAGTTCCTGCCCCACGGAGATAAGCTTCTTCTGCTCTATTCCGTTGGTGTCCACTATTCTGTTTATATCGACCGAATAGGCAGACGCTATCTTGCCTAAGGTATCCCCTTTTCTAACCTTATAGAAAACCCCGTCCTGGTTAGGAACCTTCAATGTCATTCCGGGCTTAAGTTTGTCCGGATCGCTGAGAGAATTGGCGCTGAACAAGGTGTCGATGGTCACGTTGAACTTGTTGGATATACTCCAAAGACTGTCTCCGTTTTGGACCTTGTAGGTTTTCGTGGAGAACGGAACTACCTTATCCTCCTTGGCCTTTTTATTTTCTCTTCTCCGTCTGACCTCGTCCAGGGTGGCGTTTACATCGGAATGAGACCGAGGGATAAGCAACACCTGCCCCAGAGAAAGACGATCTGGGTTTTTAAGCTCGTTGGCCTTGATTATATCTTTCTGGGATAAATTCGAGTTTTGAGCCAACACGAAAAGGGTCTCTCCGGGCTTTACCGAATGCTCTTTCCATACGATAGAGACCTCGTCGAGGGTTACCCCCTCCATTGCGTCCACTTTGCCGGGCGACTGCTCCAGCCGACTGGCAAGTTTGTCAGATCTCGAACCGCTCTTGAGTTCGTCCAGTCCAAGGCTATCGTCGAGATCCCCCTCGTCCATGCCCTGTTTCGACAGAGGCACAGGATCGTCCTCTACGGAGACCTCCTCCAGAATAATTTCACCCTCCTGGTACATCGGGTCGGAGGGGATGGGCCCTATACCGGTAGGCTCCTCCTCGTCTCCGTGAACTCCCTTTATGGCCGCCAGAGCTCTTGACATATCGACGACCACGAACCTGGACGGGATCTCACCGGCAGAATCGGCGGAAGCGGAATACCCCCAGCTATCGCCGGATCTTTCACCGGCGAAAAAAGCCAGAAAAGAGGCCCCGCAAAGCATGATAGCCACGACCGCCATAAAACCGAAATGCCATGAATTTCCGTTAGATGGTCCTCTATTCACATTCCACCACGCTCCCTCGACGGCAGGTCGCCGCCATCTTTTACAATATACGGGAAGAGAGAAAAAGGCAACCCTCCCGAGACCCAGTAAAAATCAGGACTTTTTGATCCCCTGAAGAAACTCCTCGTTGTTGGAAGTCTTTCTCAGACGGTCTATTATCAGGTTCAAAGCCCCGGCCTCGTCCACGTTGGCCAGCTTCCGTCTGAGCCCCCACAACCTCTGGAGATCGTCCTCGGAAAGCAGGAGATCCTCCCTCCTCGTTCCGGAACGTCCGATATCCACGGCGGGGAAAATGCGCTGCTCCGCCAGTTTTCTCGAAAGATGTATCTCCATGTTGCCAGTTCCCTTGAACTCCTCGTAGATTACGTCGTCCATGCGACTGCCCGTATCTACCAAAGCGGTTCCTATTATGGTAAGGCTTCCGCCCTCCTCTATGTTCCTGGCGGCTCCGAAAAATCTTTTAGGAAAATAGAGTGCGGCGGGATCCATACCTCCCGAAAGGGTACGGCCCGAAGGAGGCACCGTCAGGTTGGAGGCCCTGGCCAGCCTGGTTATGGAGTCCAAAAGCAACACCACGTCCTTGCCGGCTTCCACCAACCTCTTAGCCTTCTCCAACGCCAGATTCGCCACCCTCATGTGCTCCTCGGCAGGACGATCGAAGGTAGAGGCGATTATCTCGCCGTCCACGGAACGGGCGATATCGGTTACCTCTTCGGGACGCTCGTCTATGAGCAAAACCATGAGGATTATCTCGGGATGATTGGTCGTAACGGCGTTGGCCAGATCCTTCAGTATGGTGGTCTTTCCCGCCTTGGGAGGGGAAACCACCAGAGAACGCTGACCCTTTCCTATGGGAGAAAAGAGATCCACCAGCCTAGTGGCCAGTTTTCTGGGATGGGTCTCCAAATTCAGTCTTTCATCGGGGAAAATGGGGGTTAGCTGTCCGAAATGGGGGCGATGCTTGGCCGCCTCCGGATCGGTAAAGTTCACGACCTCGACCCGGAGAAGGGCCTCGTAGTGTTCCTGATCTCTGGGCTTCCTTACCATACCCCAGATGACGTCTCCGTTTCTAAGTCCGAACCTTCGTATCTGAGACGCCGAAACGTATATATCGTTGTCGCTGGGCAAAAGCCCCTTTGGACGGAGAAAACCGTAACCGTCGGACATAACCTCCAGGGTGCCACCGCCGAAACGGGTGTTCATCTGCCTGGCCTGAGATTCGAGAATAGCCAGTACGAGATCGTCCTTGCGAAGTGAGGAAAAACCGGACAGATCCGCCTCCTTGGCTATCTTTCGAAGATCCGGCAGGGTCATGGCGACCAGATTGCCGTAGGTAAAACGAGGTCTCGGAGGAGTCTTCTTGTTGTTCCTGCCGTTATCGGCTCTCTCGGAACTCACATCTCCGTCCTCCACATTTACAGTTTTATTTTCTTGGGTCATTGCACGCTGATTCCTCTCATTGTGATTTTGCGGCGGTCCCATTTCCCTCCACCACTGCGAAGGGAATCCTCCTGATCGGACGATCGTTCAGATCCACCTGAATCTCGTAGGCTCCCAGGGGCAGAGGAGCTCCGTCCTCCCTTAAAAGGTAGAACATCCTGCTCTCGTCCCTTCCGTCTCCCAGAAGCTGAATCTCCTCGTGTATCAACTGCCCACGATAATACCATCTAAGCCGAACGGAATCGTCCTCTTCTCCTCCGGTAGAGTCCATCACCATACACAGCTGGCGAATTCCGAAGCTGAAACGACCTCCAACCCCGTAGGGCACGCCTGAATCGTCCACGTCGACACACACGACGGCACGTTCTATTCGGACGTTTCCGAGAGGTCCTCTATGAAAGGTGATCCACAGAAAAAAAAGGGCAAAGAACAATATGGAGGAAAACACGAAGAGGGCAAAGGATTTTTCGCTTTTCAACGATGACACACCATTCCGGGCCGGAGTGGTCCAATCTCGACTTCGAAAGCCGTAAAACTGGACCGAGCCACAGGGGGAACGACCCCCTATACTAAAGCTGAAAAACACCACAAAGTGATAGTACCAGATATAGAACGGTCAAGGCAAGCTAAAAGAGATATTTCCGGAAAAAGAAAGGAAGATCGAATATGACTGACACCACTACCACCAGAAAAATCGTCCTAGGAGCCTTAACGGCCGCCATGGTGACGGGAGCAACCATGCTCAGCGCCCCGGTTCCCGGATTCAGGCTGTATTTCAACCTGGGCGAAGGGATAATCTACACCGTGGCGATACTTCTGGGCCCGAGATACGGAGCCGTCTGCGGAGGCCTGGGAGCCGCCCTGGCGGACCTCATACTGGGATACCCTCTATGGGCCCCCTTGACCCTGACGATAAAGGGACTGGAGGGATTCGTGGTAGGACGATTGGCTCCTTCGGGAAAGATAAGAGCCATACTCGCCGGAGCGACGGTTATGGCGGCGGGATACTCGATATCCGCCGGTTTTCTTTACGGCTGGGCCGCCGCTCCGATAGAGCTCATGACCGACATAGTCCAGACCGGCATAGGAGCCGCTATAGCCCTGCCACTATCGGCAACCCTGAAACGGAGACTTCAGGGAACGGGACTGACAAGCTGAGACTCTATCATATCCCTGATGCTGGCCGCTACGGAACGTTGGATATCAAGGGAAAAGCCGTCCACCGAGGGATCTCCCTTAAGGGTAACACCGTCCACCGCACCAGCCGCCACCTCAGCATCTATCATGGAAATCACCTCGTCGGGGTCCACTCCACACCACTCACCGCAACTCAAAGAAAGAGCCCCGGCGAGGGCATACCCCCCCCAATCGGAAACGTCGACCGGCAAGGGGATATCCGACTCCACCACAGAGAGAAACCTGCCGTAAGACGGCATGAGCTCCCCCAGCTCTCTTCTGAGATTCCCCATACCGGCCTCGTTGCCGCCGTCTCCAACACCGATAACGGAAACCCCCTCGGGCTTCTTTAAAACGGCGTCGTCCAGAGGAACCACAGTGGACGACACGTCCTGCCCCCTCATGTTGTAATACCCTCCGTCCGCCGCCCTTCCAAGCCGCTCCAGATAGACGATAAGATCCGGGTTCCAGCTCAATATGTCAGATCCGCTTGAGGCCGCTCGGGGAACTACGCCTTCGATGGCTCTCGACGCCGATGCCACCACGGAAAGACACCTCGTATCGGTCCATAAAGACGACTCCCGCCCGGAAAGATCGACGGCCCTGGCCAAGGCGGCGGAACCTCCGGGACCGTCCGTCTCAGGAAACCCGGCAGAGGGAATGAAAAATCCGGTGACGACAGCTACCCTGCGGGCCCTGGTCAAAACCTCCAACGCCGAGGACATTACAGAGGAAGAACAGAGCCTGGCAGGACCTCTTCCCGAACGGTTCGACGCCACCAAAGCGACCAGAGACTCGAATATATCCATCATATGCTGAGCCTGTCCACCAGCTCGATAAGCTCCGGGTTGAGAGGCTTTCTGCCCTCCCAGGAACGACTGAGAGGGGCGGCCACCATCTCGTGACACACGGTGCCTACCATAATTCCACTTTCTCCCTCCATCAGCCTATCGACGGCGAAGGCCCCCATCCGAGACGCCAGGATGGTGTCGAAAGAGGTGGGCGAACCGCCCCGCTGGATATAGCCTAAAACTGTAACCCTGGCGTCGTAGCCTCCTGTGTCCTTCAGCCTGTCCTTCAGCTCCACGGCGGACATGGCTCCCTCGGCCACCACTATCAGCGAATGCTGCTTGCCCGCCTTTCTGGACTGATGAAGCCTGTCGCAGAGGAACCCCACGTCGAACTTTCTCTCCGGAACCACCACGAACTCGGCCCCGCTCGCTACAGCCACGTTGAGGGCCAGAAAACCGGCCTCTCTACCCATGACCTCAACTATAAACAGCCTATCGTGGCTGGAAGCCGTGTCTCTCAGCTTTTTAACCGCCTCCAGGGCGGTGTTCAGGGCGGTATCGTAGCCTATGGTCTCGTCGGTACCGGCAACATCGTTGTCTATGGTTCCGGGAACACCAACCACCGGCACCCCCAGCTTATGGAGCTCATAGGCTCCCTTGAAAGACCCGTCGCCGCCTATAACCACCAGACCGTCTATGGAATGCCTCTCAAGAGACGCCACCGCATCGGCCAGCCCCTCGTCGGTCCGAAACCTCTCGCTCCTGGCGGTACGAAGGATGGTTCCCCCTCTGTGGATGATGCCCCCCACGTCTCTAGGCTCCAGGCGTTGAAAGGCCCCATCCATAAGTCCCTCGTAGCCCTGATACACGCCGTAAACCTCGGCTTTGTCGTATATGGCGGACCTGGTCACGGCCCTTATTGCCGCGTTCATGCCAGGAGCATCGCCCCCACTGGTGAGCACTGCGATACGTTTCATCGGTCACCCTCCCGGAATAAAAACTTCGCCTCCATTTTATCATGAGAGGATAAAAAAACCCCCGATCCCAAAGGATCGGGAGTTTAGAACTCGACCTGAAAAAACTTGAATCGTTTATTTGCTCTGGAGTTCGTCTATGCGGGATTGAATTCTAGCCAGCTCGGCGTCGAGCTCGTCCAGCTGCTTCTGGATGTCGTCCCTCTGTTCTTTGAGGTTGCCCAGGCGTATTATCAAGCGATCCAGCTCCAGCCTCTCGGCGGCCTTGCCGGTAAAGAACTGATCTGGGTTATCCCTGTGAACGTCCCAGAGAAAATCGATGGAGGAACGCCCCATTGTAATAGGCCCAATTCCACCATCAATGGAGAACTTGATGGTCTTCGCCTTGGTAAGAAGAGGCTGGCCGGTTTCCTCATCGTAGCGGGGGAAATAGACGAACCCCTCCCTCTTGCCTGTGAGCTTGAAATTGAAGCGTTTATCGTAGTCCACCGGTGAGTAGGTCTTCCCGTTTATCCATAGCTCAACCTGATCCCCGAAGGGAGCCATCCTAAGTGCCGGACTATAGTTATTGATCTCTATGAAGATCGGTATGTTACGCTCCAACTGAAGGGTCTTGAGAAGCTGATACTTGTAGTTCTCCTCCTCGTCCTTGGTCCAGAGGTTAGCCTTGGCCTCCTTCTGAACCAGCGCCTGGATATACTCGGCCGAGTAATAGGTGACTGTAAACTCGACAAACCCCATATTATCCTCGTCCATTATCTTAACCGTCTTTCTCCACCGGGATAAAACCGAATCGGTGGAGGCATAGGCGGACAGAGCAACGGACATCAGACACAACAGCGACACCGCAAAAACAAGTTTTCTCTTTATGGACATCAATTCAAAACCTCCCTTTCTACATCTCGGAGGCCATTATACCAAATGGCAAAAGAAAAAGGGATGAGGCTAAGCCTCATCCCTTTAAATTACAGATGGTTCAATTAGAACTTGACGTGAGTACGGAGACGAACGATATTATCATCGCCGGTTCTCATACCAGCAGCGGTGCTATCGCCCCAGTCGACCTTGTCGTAAGCCAGATCGAAAGTGATAGCGGGAGTGTAGTAATACAGGACACCGAAGGTCCAGTTAGTGGCATCGTCAACACCGGTTGTATCGAAATCAGCGGTCAGATAACGCTCATAAGTGGCCCACTTGTCGTTCCACTGCTGCTTCAAGCTTGCAAACAAAACGCTGGTCTCATCCCAGTTACGATTTATAAGGACGGAAGCGCCGTAAGCATCGTAAGCGTACATGTCGCCATTGTTATTTGCATTCCAAACGTTGAATCCCTCGTCGAACTTGGCGTACTCAAGCCAAATGCTGGTGAACTTAAAGGCATCCTGCTTTACGTCAAAGATGGCCTTATAAGCCTTGGGGCTATCCTCGCCAGCACGATAAGCGGTATCCAGATCCTCCATGAAATAAGCACCCTTGAAAGCGATGTTGGGGTTGAAGTTGAAGGTGAAGTCGGCCCAATACACGGACTCATCTCGATTATTGAGATCATCGTAAGCCCTCATCAAACCGTTCAGAGCGAAACGGAACTGCTCGTTGAAGTTGAAGTTGGCACGAAGACCGTAGAACATATAATCGCTATTGACATCATCAGCAGTATTGAAGATACCATCAGCACCATTGCTGTAGCTATCGTTATGACCGATCATAGCCTGAACATCGCCGAGGCCAAAGCTCTTCTGGAACCAGAAGCCCTTCATTCCATAATCACCAAACATAGCATCTTCATCAATGTAGAGCCCCGAATCGCCTTCCCAGTCGAAGAGCCAAAGACCGGCGGTCATCTTGATGTCGTAGGGAAGCTTAGTTTCCACATAATAACGTTCCCAACGAGTAGGAGCATACTTGGTCGTGCTATCGCTGGTACCAAGACGAGCAACAAACTTAGTGTTCTCGTCGATCTGTTTGCTCATCCAGATACGGAAACGATTGAGGTTGAACTCCTTGTCGCCTTCAAGGGTATACTCGTCATTGTAGAGGTTCTTTTCGCCCTCGAACTTGGCATCGAAACGCAACTCGCCCCAGAACTTCCATCCGCCGATGTTCTCCTCGAGAACGGCCACGCGGCTGTCGATCTTATCGACCTTTACGCCGAGGGCATCAAGCTCGTCCTTGAACTCGACGACGAGGCGCTTCAGCATCTCGACATCCTGCTTGCTGGCCTTCTCCATGTCGATAACGGCCAGGGCACGAGCGGTCACGGAAGCCATCTCGTAACGGGTGATGGGCTGGTTGCCCTTGAAGGTGCCGTCGGGATAACCGGAGATGATTCCCCTGGCGGCAAGCTGTCCCACTGCGTCGTAGGCCCAGTGGTTCATAGGAACGTCCATGAAAGGATTGGCGGCAAAGGCGGGAGCGGCGAAAGCCACAAGAGCCACGACTGCCAGAAGTGCACAAAGTTTCTTCATGTTTAGTAACCCCCTTGGTTAGGTGTTTTATATTCGCTCGGAACCTAGGGGATCTAAAGGGCTTTCGTCCGGGAAGTTTCCTCGTTTCCTTCTCCGACTACGGCACTTCGTCCCTGTTCGGAACCGATGCGTTTTCTCAAGTCGCTCCTTCCTTGTTGGCTGGGGGTCTTGCACCTCCTTTCCTGCCATCGGGATATCGTCGCGACTATCGAAACTGTTTGATCCAAAGGTCAAGTTGTCAAAGTCCTTCGGTGGGGCGAAAGGCCCTCAAAAAGCATTATAGCATCACTTTCCGAAGACGCAAGGGTATTAAACCGCCTTTTGATGTACAATGACAGCGAAAAATTCACAGATCAAGGAAAGAGAGGCAACTACCATGGGCTACAAGATACTCTTCTGCTCCGACTCACTGATAATAGACGGAGTTACATCGTACGTCCTTCACGTCGGAACGGCTCTCAGCAGAGCGGGACATCATGTGGCGGTGCTGGGTCGATGGGCCGGCAAGGGTTTTCAGGGGCGATACAGAGAAGAAGGGATCAAGGTTATACAATGTCCATCCCTTACGGTGGGCAACCGTTGGTTCGACAAAAAGGCCAGGGAATTCGATCCGGATGTCATAATGACCGATTCCAGACGATCCTTCCCTCTGGCCACCAGACTTAAGAGGATATTGGACAGACCGGTGGTAACCTACTTTCTAGATCACCTGGAAAAAACGGATAAACCCGGAAGGGACGTTCCATCGCTGGTAAAATGGAGCGACGCATGGGCCGGCGCGGAGGAACCCATACTTCAAACCCTTCCCCAGCACTCGTCGGGAATCCCCATAATGAAACTTCCGAGACCTCTCGACAAGGCAGTGAGGGCTACTCCCCTTCCCCCCAAGGACCCATTCGTCACAACCTGTTTCGGTCGCCTCAGCGGCTACAAGACCCCCGGCATGATATACCTTATGGAACACATGGAGGAACTAAAAAAGGCTATCCCCTCCGCCTCCATAACAGTCGTAGGAGGGGGCGGCTGGCGATTGCTGAAGTTCCGTCGTATGGCAGCGGCCATAAACCGTAAAATAGGAGAACAATGCGTAAACGTGGTCGGAACAAAGCCGGACCCCAGACCCTGGATAGATCGCTCGAACGCGGTATGCGCCGCATCGACGTCGGCTATCGAGTCGGTTCTGTCCCAAAGACCTACGGTCTGTCTAACCAGCTACTGGATGGGACATGCCACACCGGAAAACCTAGACCAAGTGGTAGGATCCTACTTCGGAGAGAGAGGCGGCATCGGACATTTCAAAAAGGATCCATCTCTGTTAAAACGTATAATCCCCACGTTGGCGGAGATATACAGATCCTACGGAACGGATAGATCATTTGAGGACCTGATCACCATCAGAGAAAGACTAAGCCCAAAGTTCTCCTCGAGGGAAACGGTGGACTGTTTCGAGGAAATCATGAAGCTTTTCAGGACGTAAAATCATAGAGGCCGACCCCGAACAGGGTCGGCCTCTATTCTATTTTACATACCTGCCTATTCCATAATAAACGAAACCCAGATCCGCCATCCGATCCGGCCTATACTGGTTTCTTCCGTCGAAAATAACGTGTTCCCCCATCAGATCCTTCATCCTGTCGAACTCGGGACGGCGAAATGGAAGCCACTCGGTAAGCAGAATCAAGGCATCGGCGTTCTCCAGAGCTTGATAGTTATCGTCACAATAGACTATGCCCTCCGTATTCGGAAACGCCGCCTTGGCGTTTTCCTGCCCCACCGGATCGTAGGCCCTGACACTTGCCCCTCTTTCAAGCAGCCAGGGAATTATGTCCAGCGCAGGGGCCTCCCTTATGTCGTCCGTGTTGGGCTTGAAACTGAGGCCCCAGACGGCGAAAGTCTTGCCCGATATATCCGCTCCGTAGTGGCTCAGTATCTTATCGAAGAACCACTTTCTCTGGCTCTTGTTTATCTCCTCTACCGACTCCAGAAGGGTCATCGGAACTCCATGGCTTCTTCCGGAGTGGATGAGGGCTTTCACGTCTTTGGGAAAGCAGGATCCACCGTATCCCACTCCGGGATACAGAAAGGCCGATCCTATCCTACCGTCGCTGCCCATGCCATGGCGAACCTGGTCTATGTCCGCTCCGATTTTCTCGCAAAAACGGGCGAGCTGGTTCATGAAGCTGATCCTGGTGGCCAACATGGAGTTGGACGCGTATTTGGTGAGCTCCGCCGATGGTATGGACATGAATATTATTCGGTCTTCCCTGAAGCTGAAGGCAGAGAAAAGTTCCCCCAGAAGATCGGCGGTTTTCTGATTGTCCGTCCCTATGACCACTCTGTCGGGGCTCATGAAGTCGTCTATGGCCGAGCCTTCCTTGAGGAACTCGGGGCAAAACGCCACGTCGAAGTCGAGGTCGTCTCGTCCCCTTATGCCGAGCTCCTCCGAAACACACAGCCTCGCCTTTTCCGTCGTTCCCACCGGAACGGTGGATTTCACCACCACTACTTTGTAGTCCTCCATGACCGATCCTATCTGTCTGGCCGCATCTAAAACGTAACGGAGGTCGGCGGAACCGTCCTCTCCCGGAGGCGTTCCTACGGCGATGAAAACGAAAGGACTGTCGTCCAGGGCTTCCTTCAGGTCGGTGGTGAATCTCAGTCGTCCCTGCCTCACGTTACGGGAAACCATGTCCTCCAGCCCCGGTTCGTATATGGGGATCTCTCCGTTTTTAAGTCGTTCTACCTTTGATTCGTCCACGTCGACGCACCATACGCTGTGTCCTACCTCGGCAAGGCAGGTCCCCGTCACGAGTCCGACGTAGCCCGTTCCTATCATGCAGATGTGCATTGAAAAATTCCTCCCAAACCGCAACGCCAACTCAAGAAAGCAACTTTCGCTTTATCTTTTTCCAATATCTGGATAGTCTGCGCCTAGCTAGATATGCTTTTATCCTCCAGGACAATCCAGGGAACTCTTTCGACAAAGACAAGTAGTATTTTTCCAGAAGTCGCCAATCGTCTTCCTTAAAAACAGTGGAGTCCTGACCGCCATGAACTCTATACTCAAAAAGACGCTTATTCAGGTATGCCAAGCCACCTTTTCGTGCTAATTCTGTTAAAAACACTACATCCACCAACTGGCCAAATCGACTGGGAACCTCTACACCCGCAAGAAACTCCCCTCTGTATATGATGGAGGGAAAGGCCATGAAAGTCTTCATATAGAGATTGACCATATCTCCCACGGAGGGGAAAAACTCCACGTTCTTTCGCCTTTTAGGATTGTGGAGATTGCCTATCCTGTTCCCGTCGGAATCGATCTCGTACCCGTTACAGGCCAATGCTACCAATTCGGGATGATTCGACATAAACCCCACCCCTTCTTTCAAAAAAGAGGGAAGAAGGACATCGTCATCGTGCATTATATAAAGATAGTCTGCGGAATCTCCTCTTGCCAGAGCCTTTTGGAAGTTCCAATGGACACCTTTGTTTACGGGCTCACCTTTCCATAGGATCGATCCATCCTCAATCCACCCTTTAACAGGCTCCCTTACGGATGGATCGCTCCCGTTGTCCATGATCTCTACCCAGGAAGGACGAAGAGACTGGTTCAATACCGACTCGATCGCCTTTCGCAGATACTCAGGCCTGTTGTAGGATAAAATACAGACTCCGATTTTCGAACTCATCTTTCAGGCTCCATCTCGTCCAATCCCTTTCCGAAAGCCATCTTCGGGGCGACCCCTACGCCTGGCAAGATTCTCACAGACAACAGAGAGGGCTTTTCGGGATCCCTCCACAGCCACGCCAGAGCGTCCTCCACGAAAGCGGGATCTTCGACTCTCCTCGCCTCTATCCCATAGGCCTCCGCGACCCGACAGAAGTCGGGAGCGTCGTATCCCCAGACCGTACCGGGATAGCGTCCACCCATATAGGCTTCCTGAAACTGTCGCACCATCCCAAGCGACCCGTTGTCCATAACCACTATTTTCAGGGGAAGCTTGTTCCTGACTATGGTCTGTAGCTCCTGTATGTTGCATTGCATGCCCCCGTCTCCGACCACAACGACCACGGGCGTCTGCCCAAATCCGATGGAGGCACCCATGGCGGCAGGTAGGGCGTATCCCATAGCACCCATTCCACCGGAGCTTATGAAAGGTCTTCCGTCTGTGTCCAGAGACTGGGCGGCCCACATCTGATTGGCCCCTATATCGGTCACGAAGGCAGACGCATCGGGGCTTCTCAAGCCCAACATACGCATAAAACCGTTGGGGTTTATCCCTTCGATCCGCCCCAGCTCTTCCGTATCGTCCCAAAGTCGTCTTCTCTCGGATATCTCGCTTCGCCAATCGTCGAAAGAGGGGGCTGGCATTATCTTGTCCGCCATGAGAGGGACCAGGGAACGAAGATCGGCCACCAGGGATTCTGTGGCGGTTATTCGACCCTCTATTTCGCAAGGATCGATATCCACCTGAAAGACCTCTTTTTGCCTGGTAAAGCCCTCGGTGTCCACGCCGGTTTGGCGAATGTCCAAACGGCTGCCCAGGACGAGAAGCAGATCGCATCTAGCCAGGGCATAGTTGGCCCATCTGTTTCCGTAGGTTCCTATCATTCCCACCGAAAGCTCTCCGCAATCCTTTAGGGTTCCTTTCCCCATAAGGGAAAAGACCGATGGAACTTTGAGCTTTCGAACGAGAGACGAGACCTCCTCGGAGATACCGGAACGAACGACACCGCTCCCCACCAGTATGAGCGGACGGTTGGCCTTGTCCAGGGCGTTTTTCAGCCTATCCAGGAAACGGTCCGCTCCGCAGATCGACCCTTTATCGGGATCTTCCGTTAGCTCGGGGGCATCGTAAGGTTCGGTTATCTCCCCTCTTTGGACGTCCATAGGTATGTCTATGAGCACCGGTCCGGGGCGGCCCTCCATAGCGGTCTTGAAGGCCCAGTCCATTATCTTCGGGATGTCCTCTGGATCGGTAACCTGGACCGCCCCTTTTGTTACGGCCTTAGCCATGGAGACGACGTCGGTTTCCTGAAAGCCGAGCTGTCTCATCGAAAGCCCTGTGCTGAGCTCGTTTCTGTTCACCTGACCGGTAAGAAATACCGCCGGGATCGAATCGAAGTAGCAGGTCCCTATTCCAGTCAACAGATTGACCGCTCCCGGACCGCTGGTAGCCAGAGCGACGCCGGGAAGCCCTTTCACCTGGGCCCAGCCGCAGGCAGCTATGGCACCGGCCTGTTCGTGATGTACCGTCACTATACGGCTTCTTCCCTCTCGGTATATGGAGTCGAGCATATGGGTGGTCATGCCGCCTATCATCTCGAACACCGTATCCACTCCGATATCCGCCAGATATCGAGCTATCCAGTCGCTCGCCTTCATAGAACGTTCCCTCCATTCCAGACTATCGTTCTTTCTATGGATTCCGCCAAATCCACGGTAGGATTCAAACCGAGGTCTTCCTCTATTCTGTCGGTCACAGGGTAATAATCCCCTCTGCCGTCCTGTCCGTTCAGGATCTCGACCCTGGTTCCACACATATCGGCAACCATGGTGGCGGTATCTCCTATGGAGATCGGATATGGAGAGCCGACGTTGTAGGGTCTTCCGTCTTTTCCACGAACCAATAGGGTCAAGAGCCAAAGGGCCATATCGCTGCCGTCCAGATAGGATCTTAATGGAGTTCCTGTACCACGGACGACGACGGGATCTTTCTTTATACCGTCGGAAATGAAGTTTCCCAGGGCAAAACGACCGTTCAGAGGCAAAAAGGAACCGGAAAAGGCGAAGCATCGGGCTATGGTAACCTCCATTCCCCATTTTCTACCGTACATGAGAGACAGGGTCTCGGCCCATCTCTTGGCGTTTCCGTAGATATCTCCACCGCAGGGATCGGGAGCGAGGCAATAATTTTCCGCCACTCCGCCGGGATTTCCACTATCACCGTAGACGGCTCCTGAACTTATGAAGAGGAAGCGGCGACAGCCGTTCTTTCCCAGTTCATCGGCGACCGATCCGGTGGCGGAGACGAGGCTTTTCTCAACCATCGGCCAGGGCACCCCGGGAGATATCTCGCCGGCGGCATGGATAGCCATGTCGAAGCGAGGAAGTTCCAAAGGAGGCGCAGTAAGATCCGAGGGTATCAGCTCCAGAGAAGAGAGGTCGAAGAAAGCTCCGAGTCGGGATCTCAAGACATCCGGTTTTCTGGACAATATGGCGAGTTCGAAACCGGCACCACGGTCTTTCATCGCCATAAGCAGCGAGGTTATCCATGTGCCTACGAAGCCGGTTCCACCGGTCAAGAGAATCCGGCTGCCCTTCAGATCGTCCGCCAGGTCCATGGCGAGATCCGCCAGGGTGTCAAGCCATGAACGGAGGAGATCACCTCTCGCAGAGCTCTTCAATTGCCTCTGCCATTGCGTTCAATCTTCTCTCGTCCAATCCAGGATATACACCGATCCAGAAACTGTCGGTCATTATCCTGTCTGTGGTCGTGAGAGGTCCTATCTGCCTGTATCCGATCCCCTGTTCCCTCATATCGTCGAAACAGGGATGTTTTATGAGGTTCCCCGCAAAGAGCATCCTGGTCTGGATCCCTCTGGATTCGAGATGTCTTACAGCTTCGTCTCTGGAAAAACCGGCTCCCTCTCGGACGGTCAAGAGAAAGCCGAACCAACTGGGATCGCTGTTCTCCGTGGCCTCGGGCAAGATAAGACGATCACTGTACCTGTCCATCCGTTTTCTGAGATAGGCCCAGTTTTTCTTTCTGGCTTCAACGAAATCAGGCAGTTTTTCTATCTGGATCCGTCCTATCGCAGCTTGCAGGTCCGTCGCTTTAAGGTTGTAACCCAGGTGAGAGTATACGTATTTATGGTCGTATCCCTCGGGTAATTCTCCGTAACGACCGGTAAATCTATGGCCGCAGGAGTTATCCACTCCGGAAGGGCAGGTACAGTCTCTCCCCCAGTCCCTCATGGACCGAACTATACGATGAAGCAAGGGATCGTCTGTGTAGACCGCTCCCCCTTCCCCCATTGTCATATGGTGTGGAGGATAGAAACTGGAGGTGCC
This sequence comes from Dethiosulfovibrio russensis, assembly GCF_021568855.1. Classification (NCBI taxonomy): domain Bacteria; kingdom Thermotogati; phylum Synergistota; class Synergistia; order Synergistales; family Dethiosulfovibrionaceae; genus Dethiosulfovibrio; species Dethiosulfovibrio russensis. The sequence goes on from NZ_JAKGUG010000004.1 coordinate 228,643, forward strand.
CAGGTGTCCTACTGTTCCGGTGTAGCGCCATTTTCCATCCATGAGATATTTGGAGCCTAGAGCGTCGCAGTTGTCCTCCACCAGCCACAGATTGTGGGAGTCGCAAAAATCCTTGACCGAGGCCAGGTCGAAGGGGTTGCCCAGGGTATGGGCGATCATCACAGCCTTGGTCTTTTCAGACAAGGCATCTTCCAACATATCTACGTCTACGTCCGCCGTAGGCAACGAGACGTCGACGAATACCGGCACGGCACCGTACTGGACGATAGGGGCAACTGTGGTGGGAAAACCGGCAGCCACGGTTATGACTTCGTCTCCTCTGAAGATCCTCCTGTCTCCCAGAAGAGGCGACGTCAAGGCCATAAAGGCCAGGAGGTTGGCGGAGGACCCCGAGTTAACCAAAGAGCAATGACGGATGTTCAGGAAGTCGGCGAATTCTCTCTCGAATCCCGAGGCCTCCGGTCCCGCCGTAAGCCAGAAGTCCAAGGAGGCATTTACCAAGGCGGTTACCTCCCGTGAGTCGTAGACTCTTCCTCCGTATGAAATTCTATCTCCGGTTCTATAAGACCGGGCGTCGTCTTCCATATCACAGTAACGACCGACCAGTTCCAAGATCTCTTTTCTTAGGGCTTCTTTTTCAGTCATAAGGCTAGTTCTCTCCATTGGAATATTTGTCTATCTGATCGACGGAGATCGTCGCCATCTCGTCGCTAGAGGCACCGTTACTCCAAGCCTTGGTCCATTCGACCGACTCAGACAGCGCCTGTTCGAGGGACCATTCGGGAAGCCAGTCGAGTCTGAACCGGCTTTTGGAGCAGTCCAGCCTAAGCATGGAGGCTTCGTGGAGTCTTTCCGGGTCCTCCCCTATCTCGTATCCGGCCCGATCGCCCCATAGTTCGCAGAGTTTGCCGACCACTTTTTCGACCGTCTGTTCGTCTCTGTCCACAGGGCCGAAGTTCCAGCTCTCTCCGTATTCCGGTCCAGCCTGATAGAGCAGTCTTCCAAGACGAAGATAGCCCGACACAGGTTCCAGAACGTGCTGCCATGGACGAACCGCATGGGGACTTCGGATAATCACCGGCTCACCGGCAAGGATGGATCTAAAACAGTCAGGGATCAGTCTGTCCTTGGCCCAGTCGCCTCCGCCCAAGACGTTTCCGGCCCTAGCCGTTGCCAGGGCGACCCGGTGCCTGTCATAGTCGTCAGGGTTGAAGTAGGAGCGACGATAGGCCGAGGCTACTATTTCGGAGCAGGCTTTGCTGCTCGAGTAGGGGTCGTATCCTCCCAGCGGTTCGTCTTCCCTGTAGCCCCATATACGTTCGCCGTTTTCGTAGCATTTGTCGGTGGTTATTACCACTACGGCCCGTACCGATGGGGTTTTGCGAACCGCTTCCAGAACCTTGGCAGTGCCCATCACGTTTATGTCGTAGGTCTCTATAGGGTTTTTGTAGGATTCCCTGACCAGCGGTTGAGCAGCCATGTGAAAGACTATTTCGGGACTAGTCCTTTTCATCTCGGCTATCATGAGATCTAGGTTCCTCACGTCTCCTATGGTGGAGTCGATCATGTCGCCGAGCTTCAAGGCATCGAAAAAGGAGGGCGACGTAGGAGGATCCAGAGCATAGCCGTGAACCCGGGCTCCCAGAGAAGACAGCCAGAGCGATAACCATCCTCCTTTAAACCCGGTGTGGCCCGTCACGAACACAGATCGTCCGTTCCAGAAGGATTTATTTATTTTATTCAAGATCCATCACCATATCTTCCACGGTGCCTGTCCAGTCTCCCAGGCTTCGTCGAGCTTCATCTTGTCTCTCAAGGTGTCCATAGGCTGCCAGAAGCCTCTATGTCTGTAGGCCATGAGCTGGCCGTCTTTTGCCACTCCCTCGAGAGGGGCCCTCTCGAGGACCGTGTCGTCGCCTCCCAGTCGATCCAGGAAGCTCCGCTCCAAGACGAAGAATCCGCCGTTTATCCAGCTTCCGTCCCCTTTTGGCTTTTCCTGAAATCCACTGACCGAGCCTTTTTCGTCCATGTCCAGGGCACCGAACCGACCGGCGGGCTGGATCGCCGTTACGGTGGCGGTTTTTCCGTGGGAGCGGTGGAACTCCAACAGCCTATCTATGGAAACATCGCTGACCCCATCGCCGTATGTCAGCATGAAGGTGTCGTCCTCCAGGTAGGGGGCCACCCTTTTGACCCTGCCTCCTGTCATGGTGTTCAGTCCGGTATCCACCAAGGTGACCTTCCACGGCTCGGCGGCGTTGGAGTGTACCGTGAGCCGGTTGGAGTCACGAAAGTCGAAGGTGACGTCGGACATGTGGAGGTAGTAGTTGGCGAAGAATTCCTTTATGACCTGCCCTTTGTAACCCAGACATACGACAAAGTCGTCGAAACCGTAGTGGGAGTAGATTTTCATTATGTGCCACAGTATGGGCTTTCCGCCTATTTCGATCATGGGCTTGGGCTTCAGGTGGGATTCCTCGCTTATCCTGGTCCCAAAGCCTCCTGCCAGTATGACTACCTTCATGGTTTGTTCCCCTCTTTCGCTAAGTCCGGCTCTATGCCCTCTACGATGGCGTCGGCGAAGGCGTCTAAGCTGAAACGGTCCGATAGCGGCCCTGTGAGAAAAGACGACGCCCCGTCCAAATAGCCTCGGTATTCATCCTCCGACATGGAGACAAGGTATCGGTAAAGCTCCTCATGAGAGCTGTATGTCCTCCTGTCCACGTAGCACTCAGACGGTATGACCTCCTGAACGCCCTCCCACCCCATGTACACAGGGACCACGCCGGAGAGTAAGCAATCGAATATCTTCTCTGTGATGTAGCCCGGTATGCCCTGGGCGTTTTCGTAGCAGATAGAGAAAGCGTAGTTCGGCAGGGTTTTCCTCTTGGATGGTGCTATCCCACGATAGCAGGAGAAGGTCTCCCATAGGTCCCCTATAGGACCGGTGGGCCGTCCCCGCAGCTTTCGGCCTATGGCCTTTACCGTGTTGGCGACCCTCTTTAGAGGGGGGGAGTTCCAGCCGGGGCCGTATAGGTCCAGTTCATCTGGATGGTGCTTTTCAAACCACCGGATGGTATCCCTTCTGCTCGAGTATAGCTCTCTCGGATCTGAGCTCCATTTATTCCCCGCCATGAGGACACAGAGCTTTTGCCTCTCCTTCTTTGAGGGAACGTCCACAGGTGGGGTCAGGTCGTTGGGCCACATGTAGGGTATATAGCGTGGACCGCCATCCTGGTTTGAGAAGGCGTTCCGGTTCCAGGTTAAGACGGCGTCGAAGGCTCGGTGTTTTTCCCGGTCCCAGTTATCCCCTATTATGACCTCCGACTCGAATATGGCCAGATATCTATGTCCTCCGTAGCCCCGGCGATCCAGCTCCTCCATGAACTTATCCTGGTAGTCCAGAAAAAGGTATCCCCAGGTGTCCTCAGGGGATACCTTGTCGTAGGTGGATAGAGATATGCCCATGCCCTTAAGTCTCTCTCTGAGATGGCGAAGGTGGGCAAGGCAGTCGTCCCTGTTTAGGGGGCTGTCGGGGTCGAAGGCCCTGTTTTGACCGTAGATCGACGGCATGACTATGGCGAGATTCAAAACGACACCCCCAGGTTTTTAAGGCCTTCCAGGATGACCGCCCCAAGATGGTAGTCCCTTTTTGCCCTGCGGTAAGCCTTTAGCTTCATGGACTCCCTCCGCTTTTCATCGAGAAGGTAGTAGGATATTTTCACCGCAGCTTCCTCCGGCGAGGTGAACAGGTCTATCTCGTCCCCTATGGAGAAGTATCTCTCGATCCCTGGGGCATAGCAGGACAGCTCGAATCCTCCGAAGGCCGGAATCTCTATGTTTCTGGCCTTTACCTGCTCTTGGTTTTTGCCGGACCGGAGGTATCTTAGGGCGTTCACAGGAGAGGAGAGGACGAAGCGGATGTCGTTGTTCCTGCTGTTTGAGAGGTTGAGGTTTATCCTGGATCTAAGCATGATGTCCATAACGTCCTGGTCCGATACCCTACCACCTTTCCAGCCCGATCCGAAGCAGGCCACAGAAAGTCCGGTGAGGGCCTCTATCCTCTTTATCCACCACCTGCGGTTTCTGTCCGCTCCTCCTATGAAGGAGACGTCGAACTCGTACTTTACGTCCCGCAAGGACGGTTCTTCCGCGAAGTCCCTTATACCCCAGGGGACCCAGACCGCAGGAACGCCCATTTCCCTGTATTTAGGCAGGGAGTAGAGGTCCACGGTCATGGCCCCGGACAGGTGAGGAGCCCTTTTCGAGGAGTAGTCGTCGAACCTCCACTGGTCGTCGCAGAACCAGTTGACCACGAAGGACAGCTCTTTAAGTCTGTCCAGGGTTTTGCAGGATATTTCGTCCCTCATGGTTATGGTGAAGACCACGTCAGGACGCTCTTTTTCGACGAATTCCACTATTCTGCCTTGGAGGCCCTCCAGGTCGTCCGGGTAGCCGTTTTCCTCCAGCCAAAAGGGAGCTACGTCGGCAAAGTCACAGATAGCGGGGAAGAAGCGCCCCCTCTCCAGAGACGGACCCCTTTCGGGCAGACCGTAGTCGTAGGACAGGAGCAACGTCGCTACTTTAGGCCTCTTGGTCTCGTCCATTAGGTTCGCCTTTTATCCTCACGATGTCGTCCTCCCCCAGATATGGCCCGTTTTGGACCTCTATTATCTCGAGGGGGATCTTTCCGGGGTTTATGAGCCTGTGAAGCTGATTTTTCTGGATGAAGGTGCTTTCCCCTTCGTGAAGGTAGAAGGTCTCTTCGTCCCTCTCGACCTGGGCGGTGCCTTTTACCACTATCCAGTGTTCCGTCCTGTGGTGGTGATACTGGAGACTCAGGGCCTTTCCCGGGTGGACGTTTATCCTCTTTACCTTTATGCCGTCCCCTTCGTGGAGGATTCTATAGTCTCCCCATCTCCTGGCGCTTTCGGGGGCCTGAGTTATCTCCGGTCTGGACCGCCCTTTCAGTGTGGAGACTACGTCTTTGACCGATTGGGATGTCCCTCTAGGGGCTATGAACAGGGCATCGGCGGTGTCCACCACCAGCAGGTCGCTGACCCCCGACAGGGCTATGAGCCGTCTGTCCCCTTGGACCAGGCATCCTTCCGATCGATCGGCCAGTACGTCCCCTTTGAGGACGTTGCGGTTGCCGTCTTTTTCCCCCTGCTGATAGATGGCGTCCCAGCTCCCCAGGTCGGACCAGCAGGCGTCCAGTGGGACCACCGCCACTGAGGGAGCTTTTTCCATTATGCCGTAGTCTATGGAGACGGGGGGAAGGTCTTTGAATCCCTCGATCATGGTCCTCTCCCCGCCTTCCATGAGTTTGGCTATCTCCGGGAGGTGTTCTTTGAAGGAGTCTATCATGTCCCCGGCACGAAAGAGGAATATCCCGCCGTTCCACAGGTATTGACCGCTTTGGACGTATTCCGCTGCTTTTTTCAGGTCCGGTTTTTCGACGAACTGGGATATGTCGTTCCAGCCTCCTCGGTCTTCGCCTTTTTTTATGTAGCCGAAGCCGGTCTCCGGGGCGTCCGGGACTATACCGAAGGTTACCAGTTTCCCCTCTTCCAGCGCTAGCAGCCCCGTTTTCAGGGCGTCTTGGAAGGCTTTTTCGTTTTGGATTATGTGGTCGCTGGGACAGACCAGGACGGGAGTTTCCCTGGTTGCACCTTTTTCCATCAGATGGGCCAGCCCAAGGGCTATGGCGGGGGCGGTGTTTTTGCCCTCCGGCTCCAGGACGTGTATGTTTCCTTTCAAGCCGACGTCGGAGGCCTGGTAGGCTATCTGGCTGTCCCATCTCTCCCCTGCCACTATTTTTATGCCCTCTTGGCCGCAGAGGGGCAGGAGCCTTTTTATGGTGGTCTGGAGGAGGCTGTGGTCTCCTGCGAGTTTCAAAAACTGTTTTGGGACCTCTTCCCTGGAGAGGGGCCACAGTCTGGTCCCTCCTCCTCCTGCCAGTATGAGGGCTTTTATCTGGGTCATTTTCCTCCCCCTAATATGTCCTCCAGTATGGTCAGTTCCTCCTGGCAGTAGTCCGGGTGGTTGCCGCAGTAGAGGCCACAGCGGTGGATAAAGTCGGCGCCTTTGAGTTCTCTACTTGTGGGGACGTATTTGCCGTAGAAGGGCTGTCTTTGGATGTTGCCCGCTATTAAGGGTCTTATCTCCACTCCCGCTTGCTCCAGTTTTTCGCCGTATTTTTCCCTTAGCTCCGGGGTTTTGCACAGTATTGGTATGGCAAAGTTGGAGAGGACCGTCAGGTGGTCTCTCTTTAAGGTCAGGAGGTCTGGGTTGGATTTTATAGCCCTCTCCACCTTTACGTAGTTATCCTGCCTTTTGAGGATTGAAGCAGGAAGGTGAATCAGCTGCTGTTGGCCCAAAAATCCGGTGATTTCCGTCGGCCTGAGGTTGTAGCCCAGGTCGTAGAAGGTGTATTTGGCGTCCAGTTCGGACTGAACCCGATATTGCGCCCGGATGGTCTTTTTTTCCTCTTCCTCCAGGTTTCTGTCCCAGCCGTTGGCACGGACGAGTTTAAGCATAGCGGTGAGCTCAAGGTCGTCGGTGCAGATCATGCCGCCTTCGATGGTGGACATGTGGTGGGAGACGAAGAAGGAGAAGGTGGAGGCGAGACCGAAGTTGCCGAGCTTCGTCCCTTTAAGCTCGGACCCCAGGGATTCGCAGTTGTCCTCTAGGAGGATTATTCCCCTTTCCCGGCAGATGTCCCGGATGACATCCAGGTCTCCAGCAAAGCCCAGGGCGTTGGTTATAAAGAGGGCTTTCAGGGGTTGGTCTTTGAGGCATCTCTCAAGCTTTTCGGGCTCGACGTTCAAGGTTTCCTTGGAACAGTCCAAGGCCACAGGGACCATGCCCAGCTGTATTATGGGCATGGTGTTGGTGGACCATGTGACGGCGGAGAAGCCTATAAGGTCCTCGTTTTTCAGTCTGCCCATGTTTTTAAGGGCCTGGAGGAGGGCCAGGTTGGCGCTCCCTCCGCTGTTGAAGAGCACCGCCCTGTTTCGTCCCTGATATGCGGCGAAACTTTCCTCGAACTTGCGACATTCTTTTCCCATGCTCAGGATCTGGGCGTCCAGGACGAACTTGGACAGGGCTTTTTTTGTCTCTTCCTCCTGGAGGAAGGTGTTTTTCACTAGAGGGACTTTATACACCGTTTTGTCTCTCCTCTCTCAGCTTTTCGTATTGGTCTATCATCCGGGCGATTCCCTCGCTTAGCGGTATTCGGGGCTCGAAGCCCAGTCCTCTCAGCTTCGAGACGTCCAGCCGCTTTATCGGCATTCCGTCGGGTTTGGAGGAGTCCCATAGTATCTCTCCGTCGTAGGCAACCGCTTTTTTGATCTCCTCCGCCAGGCCTTTTATGGATATATCCTCTCCGCTGCCCAGGTTGATTATCTCCGGGCTGTCCCATACGTCCATGAGGAGGGTCACGGCCCTGGCCATGTCGTCGACGTGGAGAAACTCCCGTCTGGCGCTGCCGGTTCCCCACAGGGTTATGGCGGGGGCCTTTTCCCTCTTCGCCTCCACGAATCGCCTGACCAGGGCGGCTATTACGTGGGAGTGGTCTGGGTGGAAGCTGTCTCCCGGGCCGTAGAGGTTGCAGGGCATGACGGAGAGGCCTTTTATACCGTACTGTCTGCTCAGGTACTGGACGAGCCGGAGACCCGCTATTTTGGCCAGGGCGTAGCCTTCGTTGGTGGGCTCCAATGGGCCTGTTAGGAGGTATTCCTCTTTCATAGGCTGAGGACATTCCCTGGGGTATATGCAGGAGCTTCCCAGGAAGACCAGTTTTTTCACGCCGTTGGCGGCCGCTCCGTTTATGACGTTGTTCTGGATCTGGAGGTTTTCGTAGAGGAATCCGTAGGGGTCGGCTATGTTGGCCCCTATTCCTCCTACTCTGGCGGCGGCCAGGATCACCACTTCGGGACGGTTGGCCCGAAAGAAGTCCTCGGTGGCTCTTTGGTCCAGCAGGTCCAGCTCTCGGTGGGTTTTGGTTATTATGTCTTTGGCTCCTCGGTCTTCGAGGGCTCGGACGATGGCGCTGCCGGCCATACCTCTGTGACCCGCTACGTATGTTCTTTGTTCCGCTATATCTTGTTTTTTCATGCGTTTCGCACGCTCCAGAATCGATCATGCGCGCAATCATCGCCCATGCTCTGTATTTTAGGATGAGGATCGATAGGCTTTAGCTTTTTTCTAAGGATACCTAGCAAGTTAGCACTATCGATGACAACCGGAAAAAGCCTGCTCTTTTTAAGAGGTTGTTCAAGATGGAATACAATCCGTATCTTCTGCGCTTTAAGACATCGCTGAGCCATTTCTCTTTCTTCTAAAACATTCCCATTCAAAGCAGCAGGGAGAAGAGCAGCAAGGGTACTCAGCGATTTATTCAGGATAACTTCATGGATCGGCTCAGTGGATATTCTAGAATGAGCCCGATAATCCTTGGCCTCGATCAAATATAGGACCTTTCCCGGGCTCAAAGCTATCAGATCAGACGCTTTGATATGATCTTTCATCCTTGAAAAATGTTCTCTATAAAAGGTCCAGTCGTCGAATTTTGCTACCTCCCAGTCATCTGGAAAATCAAAAACCAGAGAATCAACCACACAGGATTTCACGGCTATTCCTGCCTCTCCATAGAGAGATATCTCTGGGACTGATCCACGTTTTCATCGAGAGAGACTAAATCTCCTATGTCTTCGATAGCGTCACCCTGTCCTATCGATACGCCATCTTCACCTTCGTGAAGCCCTATAAATCTAATGAGATTTTCCCCATGATCGTATCTTTTTAGCTCCAGTTCTCTGAGCAAAAAAAGGTCGTGAGTTGCCAAGAATACCTGTATACCCTGTTTGCAGAGCCTCAGGACCGTCTCTGCCACCAGCTTCACCAGTTTAGGATTCAGGTTGGCCTCAGGCTCATCCCAGAAAAGGTATCCTCTGTCCAGAAGCACGCCAGAAGCTATCAAATGAGCTATCATAGCCAACTTTCGATGTCCTTCTGCCACTAGGTGCATCTCCATCCGACCATCGCTTTTTTGGAGATACATGCGACCATCGGAGAGAACTACCTTTCCTCCCATTCCTTCCTCCAAGGGCTCAAGGAGCATTTTTATTGTTTTCTCTCTCGGTCCTTTTCTGAGAGGGGCCCCTAAAAGCAAGCAGGTATCTCGCCAAGTTTCCTCAAATTCCAGATAATGTCTATCGTAGGTAGCCACAAAATTTGGATAGAGCGACATAAGTTCTCTAGTAGGAAAGAAAATCGGTTCTATCTCGTTCCAGGAGGACGGAACCTTATCCACCGAGACCTCTGCCTTGCTGTTGGATGAAAAACTACAGGAGATATTGTAGCGAGGATCGCCAAACTCAAGGGAGATGTCGCACCTGGCCCTGCCTTGGCGACGACGGATGAGCCGCCCCAGGCTCTCGGGGCAGAAGACCCTCACCAGTTTTTCGGCAATAGCGGTCTGGAGATAGTTTTTTGTAGGAGCCGTCCCCTTGGACTTTCTTCCTCCCTCCGCTGAGACTGCCAGCAGGCTGTAGACAGCCTTTAGGAGGTGGCTTTTTCCAGTTCCATTTTCGCCGACTATCACGTTAAGGCCGGAAGAGAAACTTACATTAGCCTTGGTAAAAACGGTCAGATTTTCTATGTCCATCGATTTAAGCACAGGCTCACCACCCTTTTTTAGATCAAGACAGGTCCTCTATGGAGGGACATACCTGGTATCCTGCGTCCCGGCAAAGGATGTCTTTTTTGAACAGGTCCAGGTCGTGGGAGACCATTTCCTTGACCAGCTCGGGGAAGGTGACTCGCCTCTCCCAACCCAGCAACTCCTTTGCCTTGGTGGGGTCGCCTAGGAGAAGTTCCACCTCCGTGGGCCTGAAGTATCTGGGGTCGATCTCGACCAGGACCTTCCCGGTGGAGGGGTCGAATCCGGCTTCGTCCACTCCGGTCCCACGCCACTCTATGGGTATCCCGACTTCCTTGAAGGCCAGTTCCACAAATTCACGGACCGAGTGTGTTTCACCTGTTGCTATTACGAAGTCATCCGGGGTTTCCTGCTGTAGCATGAGCCACATGGCCTCGACGTAGTCTCTGGCGTGGCCCCAGTCCCTTTTGGCGTCCATATTGCCAAGGTAGAGTTTGTCCTGAAGGCCCAGGGATATCCGGGAAACCGCCCTGGTTATCTTTCTGGTGACGAAGGTCTCTCCCCGAAGGGGCGATTCGTGGTTGAACAGTATGCCGTTACATCCGTAGATGCCGTATGCCTCCCGGTAGTTGACCGTTATCCAGTAGCCGTAAAGCTTGGCGGCGGCGTAGGGGCTTCTTGGATAAAAGGGTGTGGTCTCCCTCTGGGGGATTTCCTGGACCTTGCCGTAGAGCTCGCTGGTGGAGGCCTGGTAGAAGCGTGTCGTCTTCTCCAGCCCCAGTATGCGGATGGCCTCCAGGATACGAAGGACTCCCAGCCCGTCGCCGTTGGCTGTGTATTCCGGCGTCTCGAAGGATACTTTGACGTGGCTCTGGGCAGCCAGGTTGTATATCTCGTCCGGCTTTATCTCCTGAAGCAGACGGACTATGTTGGACGAATCGGTCAGGTCTCCGTAGTGGAGGATAAGGCCTCTTTTTTCGTCGTGGGGATCTCTGAACAGGTGGTCTATTCTACCGGTGTTGAACAGGGAGGACCTCCTCTTCATTCCGTGGACCTCGTAGCCTTTGTCCAGTAGAAATTTAGACAGATACGCTCCGTCCTGACCGGTTATTCCGGTTATAAGGGCTTTTTTCATGACGACTCAACCTCTTTTCGTTTTCTGACTTCGAGATACAGGCCCTCCATCTCCTCCACCATATCGGAAAGAGAAAAGTTTCTTCTAATTTCCGAAAAAACGGCTTTACCGTCCAGCGAGGCTCCGAGAGCCTCGCTCCAGCGTTCTTTATTCAAGGAGACCATTGCATTCGGGGGCAAGTTCTCTTTGAAGGCTGGAAGATCCGACGCTATAAGGGGAACTCCCATGGTCAGAGCGGTCAAAAGGACCAGCCCCGCTCCCTCGCTTCTGGATGGAAAAAGACAGCAATCGCACCGGGCCATCAGGTCGACCACGTCATCCCTGTATCCCAGAAAGTTTATCCTATCGCCCGATCGAGCCGAAGTTGTCCTCTCTTTAAGCTGGACCTCCAGAGGGCCCTCTCCGGCTACGTCCAAGATCCAGTCGTCTCGATCCGTCATGGAGAGAAGGACGTCTATCAAAAAGTCTATCCCTTTTACACTGGTCAGGCGACCGATGAAGAGAAAACGAAAGGGCCCCTTATCATCGTGAGGAGCCCATCGAACGCCCGGGTCGACTATGCCGTTTTTTATGACCGTCGAACGCCGGGGAAGCCAATCTATCTGGTGATCCTTTACCGCCTGAGATACGCAGATGGCGCCGTCGGCGTGACGATATGGGATCAGGCCGGCGTTCAGCGAGTATATGGCGTGACAGGTCACGACGAAGGGAATCCCGGACAGAACGGAGGTCCACCAGGCCACCCAGGCGGGGACCCGGGAGTGAGCGTGGAGGATATCCCATTTCCTGGATCGGGCCATAATAGCCAGTCTCAACGCACAGACGCCCCCGGTGAAGGGCTCTTTTACGTGTATGGGAAGCTTTATATGGGTGACTCCGGGATGGAGTTCCGACGTCATCCGTCCACCGCCGGACACCACCGTCACATGGTGCCCCGACCTTGCCTGTTCCGAGGCCAGGTCCACCACGTGACGCTCCACCCCTCCGACGTCCAGCCCCGGCAGGAGGTGGACTATCCTCATTTCCAGTTCTCCAATATCCAGTCGGCGGCTCGACGGGCCTCGTTGAACTCCGGAGCCTTGTCGACAGGTCGGTTCAGCATAGGACGCCAGGCCATGACGTCCGAGGGCATCTCGGTTAAAAGCCCTCTTTTCACGAAACTCTCTATCATTTCATCGAACCTGGGGGTTCCCCATAAAAACCTCTCCGGCAGGATTTTCCATTTTATGAGACGTACCGTAAGCTTCTGGGCGAACCGTCTCCATCCCGGCTGTCTTCCCACCCTCAGGAGGTATACCTTGGATCCCGAGGTAGCCGCCTCGGATATCATGGACACGGAGTCCTCGGTACAGAATACCCTGTCACAGGTTCCGAGTATTCCCGGGACGGGATTTTCGTCGCTCTTCGAGGCGAGAAGGAGCATGGACACCCTATCGTTGTCCTTGCAGATTTCCCTTATGCGTTTTTCCGTCTCCAAAGAGGTGCGTCTGGATGTGGTGATGTAGAGAGACAGCCCTCTTTCCTCGGCAATGCGAAGCAATACCCCTACGGTCATGTCCGCCCAGGTGGCGTCGAGCCGGTAGTTCTGGTCGTCTCCACCGACAAGGATGCCCCATTTTTCCTCGGATCCGGGATTATCTCTCAGGAGTTTCTCCGCCGATCTCTCCAGATCCTCCGGGCTGACGAAGTTCGGAGCTCCCAGGGTTTCAATGGCGGAGCCTGCACATATTCCGTCGTGGCTCGGGACCACGCCGTAGTCGAAGGGCTCGACCCCTATGACCGAGGGGGTCATAACCACGCAGGATCTTCCCCCCATGACCCTTGAAAGGGCAAGGCAGAATGGAGCGGCGGAGCTGCCGGTGGAGATCACCAGGCTGTCCGAACCGGACAGGCCCCTCTCGTCCAGGGCCTTGCGGTAGCCCTCCAAAAGATCCAGCCCTTTTTCTCCGGTCCAGTGAAGCCATCGTCTCGTTCCGAGTCTGTCCAGTTTGGGAAGCCTTCGACCCAAAAGTTTGAGCAGAAAAGCCCTCCTGCCCCCTCCGTATTTCGGCACATCCATCTTTACGATATCGGCACCGGTATCCTTCGATATCCATCTTGCTATGCCCTCGCTCTGGTGCAGGTGACCTCTTATTCCGTCCGAGAGGATCAACACAAGCGAAGGGCCGTCGGATCTGTCAGTTTTCATCTGTCCATACCCCCAGTTCTGACGTAAGTCTGTCTCTCAACTCCATCAAGGGTATGTTATGTCTTTCCGATATGTCTTTCAAGTCGTCGTATTCGATGGTTCTCTTCACTATCCTGTCTCCCCAGTAGGCTTTTTTCAGCCTGACCGGCCCGAGGGACGTGAGCTCCATCGTTTCATCCCTTCTCAGGGTGTATCTGTTCTCCCTGCGGCATCTAAGCCCTATGGTGGAGGTGTTTTTCAATATGATCTCGGCACACCGTCTTTCCAGTTCAAGAGAGCACACGCAGGTTATTCTGGTTCCAGGACGCTGTTTTTTCATCATGATAGATGTCAGGAAAACGTCCCAGGCTCCGGCATCGAAGAGCTTTTCCATGGCGGAGGCGAAGTCCTGGGGGTTCATATCGTCCACGTTGGCCTCCAGAACGACGGCTTCCCCGGGAATCCAGGGAAGTTTTTCTTTTTCGTCCTCTTCCTCTTGCAGCAGGGTTATCCTCAGGGCGTTGGGAAGCTCGGTGTCCTTGTCCCCCAGGCCGTAGCCTGTGGCGACTATGCGGCCGTTTGGAAGAGATCCGTAGGATTCCACCGAGGTCTTCAGTATGAGGGCTCCTGTGGGGGTGGTTCTCTCCAGGGGGTCCCCCTGAGAGATAACCGGTATTCCCTCGAGAAGCCTGGCGGTGGCGGGAGCAGGAACGGGCAGAACCCCGTGGGCGCACTTCACCGTTCCGGAACCGACGTTGACCGGCGACGAGACTACCCGATCCGCCCCGGCCATATGCAACGCCATAAAGGATCCTACTACATCCACTATGGAGTCCACCGCTCCGACCTCGTGAAAATGTATGGACTCGAGATCGACGCCATGAACCGAGGCCTCCGCCTGAGCCAGCATCCGGAAGGCCCGTTCGGACCTGTTCTTGACGTTTTCCGGCAGGGAGGATCTTTCCAGTATGGACAGTATGTCCGACAGATGTCTGTGACGGTGGCCGTGGTCATGACCGTCATGATGATCGCCGGAACGAACCTCTACCTTGAAATCGGTGCCGGAGATTCCCCGTCTAAGACCTTTTTCGATGGAAAAGCCGTAGTCGTCCAGGTCCAGCCCCTTCATGGCCGAGATGAACTCACCTTGAGAGAAGAGCCCCAGGTCGATCATGGCTCCTATGAACATATCCCCCGCTATGCCAGCGAAGGGCTCCAGATAAAGGGTTCTCATGAAATCTCCTTTTCTAATTCTTTCCTAGCCCACAGAAGATCCAAATCGGTGTCTATGCCGGGGGCGTGCCTTCCCCGTGCCACAGGGACCATTATGTCGTAACCGTGTTCGATCGCCCTGAGCTGTTCCAGAGACTCGCTCTCCGATAGAGGGGTGGCATCCAGGGAAATGTACCGATCCAGAAAAGTCCTTTTGTAACCGTATATTCCCAGGTGTCCGTAGACTGTGGCGCCGGGAACTCTTCTGTATGGGATGGGAGACCGGCTGAAGTAGAGGGCTCTGTCCGCCTGGTCCACCACCACCTTGACCCTGTTGGGGTTGTCTATCTCCTCCTCCGCCAGGGGGTATCTGAGGGATACCATAGGGATCTCCGGGTTTTCGAAGAGACAGAGGGCCACCTGATCCACCAGGGCGGGATCCATGAAGGGTTCGTCTCCCTGGACGTTGACGACTCCGTCGCAGGAAACGCCCTTTATGGCCTCGGCCACCCGGCAGGTGCCGTTGGGATGGTCCGGAGAGGTCATGACCGCCTCTCCGCCGAAGGAGCGGACCGCCTGGGCGATCCGCTCGTCGTCGGTGGCGACCATGACCCGGCTTATCCGACCGGCGGACATGGCCCTCTCGTAGACGTGCTGTATGACCGGCTTGCCTCCCAGGTCACAAAGGGGCTTGCCGGGCAGACGGGAGGAGCCGTAACGGGCCGGTATTACCGCCACTATCTCCATGTTACGACCGAGAGAGGCGGTATTCCCCCGCCTTGGCTCTCATCCTGGCGGGATCTATGGGACGGACGTTCTCGACGATCCACTCTCTCATGGCCTTTCCTTCCTCTGTCTCCTGCTTGTAGCTCATGAAGTCAAGTTTAATGCCCAGCTCGTCGGCGACCTTTAGGGCCATGACCGGCCAGATCTCGCCTATGTCGCCTATCACGGGAATGCTTCCCTCGTGGCGGGCGAAGGCGGACATCTCCATCCTGAAGGGTATGCCGGAGATCTTGGTCTTGGGAAGCCCCTTGTCTATGGCCTCCTGGATCCTGGCGTTCTCCCTCTGCTGGTCCTGGGCCTTTCTGAGGTTTTCGTCCAGGTCTATACGGATGAGGGTCTTTTCCCTGAGATGATAGGTATGGAGTCCCTTCCACCAAGCCCATATGCCGTGACCGGTGTAGTTCTCGAAGGGACCGTCGTGTAGTTCCTGGGAGAGGGCTATGGCCGACTCTATTATTATGTCGGCATCCTCCAGCATCCCGGCCAGTCTCATGCTGCGGTTGGATATGGGGATGCTGTCTCCTATGGCGAGACCGATGTTGCCCCCTCCAACCATCTGGGGGATGCTGACTATCACGGGAAGCCCCTTCTCGGCTCCTATGCCTATCATGGTCTTGCGGTCCGCCCCCCATCCGGCGACGGTCTCGAAGGGGAGGCCGTAGGTTCTGGCTATCTCCAGTATTTCCGAGGCCAAGGTCTCGTTCCAGAGCCCCATTGGGTAGGCCATGTTGCCAGCCGCCTTGACCACGTCGTGACCTTCCACCTCGTCTTCCTTAGCCAGAAGATCCTCGTCCAACACCATTTCCCTACGAAGGGCTTCTCTCTCCTCGTCGGTCATCCTGGTGAACTCGAAGACGTTGCCTCTGGGCATCTTCTCCTCCGGCAGGCCGAGCTGAGAGGCGTCGCACATCTTTACCCTGTCCAGGGAACCGGCCATCTCGTGGCCTATCACGGCGGAACTTGTGGTGACTCCGTCTATTATGCCCTTGTCCATGAGCTCGGCTATAAGGGTGGTGACTCCCTCGTGGATGTTGGGTCCGCTGCCGGAGGCCACGACTATGTTACCGCCCTTTTTCTTGACCTCCACCATCTTCGCCACAGCGTCGTCTACCGCCTTTTTGGATCGGTCGTCCAGGTTGGCGTAAAATCCGTCTATAAGCTCTCTGTTTATCGTCATGATCGATTCCCTCCCGATGTAGGTTATTTTAGTTTAGATATGGAGCCACTATCTCCCAGGAACGGTCTGCCGCCGATTCGAGACCTTGAAAATAGTCTCGACAATCGGCCTCGACCTTTTTTCTACGTCTGCCGTCCAGATCTCTCAGAAACGCCGTTGCCATGGTATCCTCGTCGGATATCATGGTACATATCCCCATCTTTACCATGCTATCAGTTGCCTCCACGAAGTCCTCGTAGTGAGGTCCCTGGCAGAAGGGCACCCCGAAAAGGGCGGCCTCCATTATGTTCTGTCCGCCTCTGGGAGCTATGCTGCCCCCAACGAAGGCACAGTCCGCAACGGAGTAGAGGCCGAAGAGCACCCCTATGACGTCCACCACCAGGGTGCGCCATCCCGGTTCGATGCGGCTGTATAGGCTGACCGGCCCCAAATCCGACGCCGATCGGGCAATGCGGCGGGATCTCTCGGGATGTCTCGGCACGATTACGAGCCTGGCGTCGGGATAGCGGTTCAGCACCTTCCGGAAGGCTTTAATAACTATTTCGTCCTCGCCGGTGTGGGTGCTTCCGGCCAGGACGATCGGGCCTCCGTCTCCCAAGGTCGCGAGAATTTCGTCTTTGTCCAGTTCGGCCTTTCTCTCCATCAGGGCGTCGGCCTTGCAGTCTCCGGTTATCTCTATTTTTTCCTCTTCCACCCCCAGATCGATCAGTTTTTCCATGTCCGACCGGGATCTAACCATCATTCCGGTGTAGCAGGAGAGGACCTCCCTCCAGAAGGACCTGAAACGCCTCATGGACAGATAGGTTTTGTCGGAGAATCTGCCGTTGACCATAAAGGCAGGCACGTTCCGACGGCTCATCTCCCAGAGCATCCCCGGCCAGATCTCCGTCTCCACCGTTACGTAGACCTTTGGACGAAGCGCATTCAGGGCCCTGTTCAACAGGACTGGGCTGTCCCAGGGATAGGAGATCACCCTGTCGGGAACATCTTGGAGCAACCGTCCCGCCATCTCCCTTCCGGTCGGGGTTATGGTGGACAGTATCACCGGACGCTTTTCCAGGGCTACCTTGGCCCTTCTAAGAAACGGGGCCGCCGACTGAACCTCCCCCACCGACACCGCATGGACCCAGAGGGGCCTGCCTCTTTTCCTGAGCTGGGACATAAGCGAGGGGTCGTATATTCCCCGTCTCTCCTTCAGGCCGACTCCGGCGTATTTACGTTCCAGCCAGGGAGATGCCAGGGCGAAGCCGAGAGCGGCGGCTCCCCTATACAGTTGCAGCGACAGGGACATGTCAGGAGAGCCCGGCCTGAAGAAGCTCGTGAAGGTGAACCATGCCCACCGGACGATCTTCCTCGGTTATTATGAGAACCGAGACCTCGACGTCCTGCATTATACGTACGGCCTCCACCGCCAGATGGTCCGGCCCTATTGTCCTGGGCCCCACGGTCATGACGTCCGAGATGTTCTCCTCCAGGGCGGAGACTCCCTGTCTCTCTATGAGCCTTCTCAGGTCTCCGTCGGTGAAGACACCCACCAGGGTCCCCTGGTCGTCCACGACGGTGGTGGCTCCGTAGTTCTTGCTGGTTATCTCGAAGAGGGCCTCCTTGACCGCCACGTCGGCCTTGACCACCGGCAGCTTGGGACCGGATCCCATGACGTCTGATACCTTGAGCAACAGCTGACGGCCCAAGGCTCCGGCCGGATGGAAAAGCGCAAAGTCCTCCTTACGGAGGCATCTCATCTCCGTCACGACACCGGCCAGGGCGTCTCCTATGGCCAGCTGGACCGTGGTGCTGCTGGTTGGGGCCAGGTTGAGAGGATCTGCCTCCCTTTCCACCGAGGCGTTCAAGACCACGTCGGCACCCTTGGCCAGAGGCGATTCGAGGCTACCGGTTAGGGCTATGACCGGAGCTCCCAGCCGTCTGAAAAAGGGGATGAGCTTGACCACCTCCGAGGTGGTACCGCTGTGGCTTATGAGAAAGGCCACGTCCTCCCGACGAACCATTCCCAGGTCCCCGTGGGCCGCCTCGGCGGCGTGGAGGAAAAAAGAGGGTGTGCCGAGGGACGCCAGGGTCGCGGCGATCTTTCTGCCGATGTGCCCAGATTTTCCAAGACCGGAGATGACCAGCCTTCCCCGACATCCCTGCACGATTCGGGCCGCCTTGGCAAGCTCGGGGCCCATCCTGGAGGCCGCTTTTTTTATCTCCTCCGCCTCCTCCAGAAGGACCTGCCGCCCTATCTCGACCAGTTTCTCGTCGTCGAAAACGGGACAATCCCTCTCGCTGGGAAGGCTCATCATTTTCCATCGCCCTCCCAGTCCAAGGAAAATACACCCAGGTCGGCCTTGACCAGGTCGTCCAGGGCCTTTATGCCGGTAAGGATGTCCTTAAGCCTGTCCAGGGGAACCATGTTGGGACCGTCGCTGAGCGCCTCGTCGGGGTTAGGATGGACCTCCAGAAAGAGGGCGTCTATCCCCAGCCCCACAGCGGCTCTAGCCAGAGCGGGAACGAAACGGCGATCGCCGCCGGAGGTGTCACCTCTGCCACCGGGCATCTGAACGCTGTGGGTGGCGTCGAAAACGACGGGACACCCCATAGACCTCATTATGGGAAGCGATCTCATGTCAACCACGAGCTGGCCGTATCCCATGGTGGTTCCCCTCTCGCAGAGCATTACCTTATCGTTTCCCGCCTCGTTGCACTTGCTGACCACCGCCTTCATGTCGTAGGGGGACATGAACTGTCCCTTCTTGACATTGAGGGTTTTCCCAGTTTTAGAGGCTGCCACCAGTAGATCGGTCTGACGACAGAGGAAGGCCGGAATCTGAAGAATGTCTGCCACCTCCGCCACAGGGGCGGCCTGCCAGGGCTCGTGTATATCCGTTATGACCGGTACTTCCAGGGTTTCCTTTATCTCCGAGAGCCAACGAAGGCCCTTTTCGAGTCCCGGACCTCTGTAGCTGTGTATGGAGGTCCTGTTGGCCTTGTCGTAGGAGGCCTTGAATATGTAGTTCAAGCCCAAGTCTACGCAGATCTCCTTTATCCTCTTTCCGGTCTCCATGGACAGTTCAAGACTCTCCAGTGAGCACGGACCGGCTATGACGGCCAAAGGGCCGCCTCCTATTCTAACTTTGCCGATCTCTATCTCGGTAACCATTGGATCTCTCCTCTCCTCTATTCTCCAGTGATTCCTTTAGTCTGGAGTAAACCTCGCAACGGACGGACCAGCCCAACACACGGGAGCAGTAGCGAACGACGCTGTCCAGAGCACCGGAGGCTCCAAGCCTTTTTCTACCGGCCTCCGCCATGGTGCGGGCCAGGGTTTCGTCCGACAGAACCAGGAGGACGGCCTCCGCCAGTCTATCCGGATCCGGCGACACGAGCCATTCGGCCTCTCCAAGCAGTTTTTGCTGGACCAACTTTCCCTTTTCCAATATGGAGACGACCGGAACTCCCAACCCGGCACAGACCTGATTCGCCGTTCCACCCAGTCCAAGCAGGACCTGAGCTCCTGCAGCGACCTCCGCCACAGGTCCTCGGTGAACGTGGACCTCCACCGAGTTCGGACCTTTCAGAGTCCGGCCTTCCAGGGTCCAGCCCGGACATCCCAGAGCCATTTTACGAAGATCAAGGGTCGGAGCCAGAACCGCCACGAAACGACAGTCCCTCCGGGCCGCGACTATGACCACAGACTTCAAAAGCAGTCGAACGTCCTCGTAGGCCCTGTTGCGGCTTCCCGGAAGTATGAGAACCCTGTCGCCCTCGGAGGGCCAGGAGAAGTCGCCCTCTTCATTATCCCCTATAAGGTCCATTATTGGATTGCCCTGGAAACGAGCGGACACGCCGGCTTTGGAAAGATCCTCGGCGGTCTCCTCGTCTCTGGTCCAGACGGTCCTGGCCCGTCCTCTAAGAAGGGCCCTCTCCGCCATCCAGTGGCCGTGAAGGTAGTTGGTCTTGGCCGTGGCTATCAAAAGGGGAGACTGTCCCTGTCCCCAAAGGGTATGAAGCAGCAGATAGACGTCTCCGACGCACAGGGGGGTACGTATGCAGCCGCTCCTCTTCCTCCAGGCCTTAAGCTGTCTTCTGATATGGCCGAACAGTCCGGAGCGGACGTCGGCAAGCAGATCGGCGATACGGTATTTTATGACTCCTCCCGTCGGGGTCACAGAAGGGGACGAACCGACCTTTATTCCCCTCTGCAGATATTGCTCTCCCTTTCCTACCAGGGGAAAGCCTGTAACCTCCGCCACAGGAAACGCTTCCTTTACCTTTCGGGCCAGAAGGGAGGCCATGGCGTCCTCGCCGTATCCGTTGGAGGCCACCACTACCTTCGGTCTGAGTCCGTCGGTCACGGCCCTCCAGAAGCGTTCTTCGTCCTCCACCTCGGTCTCCAGGAAGGGAACCATGAGGGGAAAGGGGGGCTTCCATCCTCTAGGTAGGTTGTAGACGTCCTTTTCCGTACAGGCCACCCCGGAGGCTCCCGACGACAGATAGGTCTTTTCGATCCTCTCCAGGTCTTCCGAGGTATATCTGTGATGGTCTTTGAAACGGATTTCCTCTAGGACCTCCACTTCCTGACCGGACAGGGTGGATAGAAAGCTTCCAGGGTTACCTATGGCGGAAAAGGCGACCATGGACCTACCCGACGGTTTTTGGACCTCCTCGAACCCAGCCCCGTTCCAGAGACACCAGCGTTCTATCCTCAAAGAGGATCTGAAGATCTTTCGTTTAGGGACCACCCGACACAGCCGGTCGTAGAGCCTTTGAACCGCCTCGGGAGAGGCCTGGTCCACCTTTGTCATGACCACTATGTGGGCCCGTCTCAGGCTTTCCACCGGCTCCCTGAGTATGCCTCCCGGGACCAGCCTGCCGTTGCCGAAAGGACAGGCTGCGTCGACCAGAACGACGTCCAGATCCCGTCCCAGCTTTCTGTGCTGAAAGCCGTCGTCAGCCACCACGATCTGAACCCCTCTTTTGCCCAGGGCCCTGATGTCTCCGAATCGATCCCTGGACACAGCCACGAAGATCTCCGGAAGCCTGTTGGACAACAGAAGAGGCTCGTCTCCTACCCGATTTCTGTCGGCTTTGCCCCCTCTGAAAACGTGGGGGCCCTCGGTGCTTCCTCCGTATCCTCGACTGACTATTCCTGGTCTGAGCCCTCTTTTCGAGAGTCCTCTGGTGATCATCTCGACGAAGGGAGTTTTGTTCGTCCCTCCGAGGGTTACGTTGCCCACGCTTATAACAGGAAGAGGCGGTTCCTTGGAGGGGGATATTCCCCTATCGAAGGCCCAGTTTCTCGACCTGACGAAGAGAGAGGCCAGCCATCCCAATGGAGCCAGGCACATCCAGGGAGAAAGTTTTTTCTCTCCCTTGGCGTGGGCCAGATAGCTTTTGAAAAGCACCATCACCGCCGCTCTCCGTGCTGTATGGCATAGAGCCTGCTGTAGGGTCCGTCGGAGCTGGAGAGTTCCGAATGGGTTCCATCCTCCACGATCACCCCGTCCTTCAGGAACAATATCCTGTCGGCCCCCCTTATGGTGGAGAGTCTGTGGGCTATTACGAAGGAGGTCCGCCCCTCCATGGCCCTGTCCATAGCCTTCTGAATGGCCTGTTCCACCTGGGCGTCGAGGGAGGAGGTGGCCTCGTCCATTATGAGTATCCTCGGGTCTCTCACTATGGCCCTGGCTATGGCGACCCTCTGTCTCTGTCCTCCGCTCAGGGTGACTCCCCTCTCGCCGATCTCCGAGTCGTATCCCGATGGGAGTGACTCTATGAACTCCGATATACCCGCTATCTCGGCGGCCTTCACTATCTCCTCATCCGTCGCGTCGTCGTAGCCGTAGGAGATGTTGTAACGGAAGGTACCCTTCATGAGGATCGGATCCTGGGGAACCACGCCGATCTGACGGCGCAGGGAGGTAAGGTCCAGCGATCTGACATCGTGTCCGTCTATCTCCACCGAACCCTTCTCGGGATCGTAGAAACGCTGTATGAGGTCAACCATGGTGGACTTTCCTGAGCCGGTGGATCCCACCACAGCGACGGTCTCTCCTGGTTTCACCGAAAGGGATATGCCCCGGAGGACCCACTCGTCGTCGTAGCGGAACCAGAGGTCTCTGAAATCCACAGCCCCCTCGACGGGGCTGAGAACGACCGGGTTTTCGGGCTGTTCCACCCTTTCCCTGTTGTCCAGAAGCTCGAAAATCCTCTCTGCCGATGCCAGACCGTGCTGAAGCTGACTTATAACCCTCGTCAGGACCGTCACAGGATGGGCCATGAAGCCGAGATATCCCAGGAAGGCGATGAGGTCGCCTGGGGTCATCTCGCCGTCCACGACGGACCGGCCTCCCAGCCAGAAGATGGCGGCCAAAGCGGCTATTAGAAGGACCTCTACTGCACCGGACAAGATCGCGTTGACCTGGGTTCCTCTCATGAGGGCCTTGAAGTTGGCCATGTTTTGACGCTCGAAGCGCAGCCGTTCCTGATCCTCGGTGGCGAAGGCCCGGACTATCCGGATCGCCGACAGGGCCTCCTCCGCCAGGGCGGAAAGACCGGCCAGGTTCTCCTGGATGTCGTGCCCCACCTTTCTAAGCTTTTTAGAGGCCCTGTCTATCACCCACACAGTGAGGGGAAGCACGGCGAAGGTCACCAGGGTAAGCCGCCAGTTTATGTATATCAAAAAGCCGAGCATACCGAGGGTGGTCACTCCCTGAACGATCAGGTCCACCACGGCATTGGTAACGGTGGACTGCAACACGGTAGCGTCGTTGGTAACCCGGGATATCAGTTCTCCCACTCTGTGACCGTTTATGTACTTGAGTGACATATACTGAGAGGCCATGTAGGCCTGAAGTCGAAGGTCCAGCACCACCCTCTGGCCGACCCAGGTCATGAGGTATTTCTGACCGTAGGACGCCACGCCCTTCACCACGTAGACAGCGACCAGGGTCACTGCGATCACGTTGAGCATGAACAGATCCTTCCTTATGAGTACATCGTCCACCACGTTTTTCATTAGCCAAGGGGGAACGACGGCACATCCGGACACCACGAACATGCAAAAGAGAGCCGACGCTATGCGTTTGGTGTAGGGTTTTGCGTAGGAGAGTACCCTAAGATAGATCTCCATGGAACGGGACGGCTTCATATCGGCTATACCAACCTTTCGATCAAATCGCAGAAAACGGAGGAAGGCGAGTCCACCTCGCCTCTAAGTTTTTCCAGACGAACCCTCTGTTTACTCAGTTTCCCCTCTTCGGTCAAGATATTCGCAACGGCGTCGGCCAACTGGACCGGAGAGATATCCCCTACCAGCTCGGGCATTATCTCCTCTTCCGCCAGACGATTGGGCCAGGCGACAAAGCCTCTCTTTCGGGCGGCGCGACGAAGGACTTTTTCCTTGAGAGAGGATCCGCCTGGCAGAGAGAAAAGCCACCCCTTGATCCCGCTAAGGGGAATTGACCTCAGAAAATCGAAGGGGATGGCCACTATAGATGGAACCGCTCTGTCGAGAAGCTCCAGGGTGTTGGTTCCGGGCTGGGTAACGGCCAGGTCCGCATCGGCCAGGGCCGCCCCTGTGGCTCCCGTGAAGGGATTCAGTCCGGCGTTCCTCCAGCTTTCGACCTCCTCCTGACGAGAGAAGGGAGACAACATGGATGCCACCTGTAGGTTCAGTCTATCGACCAAAGGAGGCACCATCTCGGACAGATAGCCTCTGGCGACGTCCCTTATCCAGGGTCGGCTACCGGGGAAAAGGAGGACTCTTTTCCCGCCCCCATCCCGCCACGGAGTGGGAGCCTCAGGGTCCATCCTGAGGCCGTCCGAGACCAGATCTCCCACCACCTGAACCGATTTCCCCATGGAACGGGCCATCCCGTCGAAGGCAGTAGCTTTAAGGTCGCATCTGTCCAGCCCCTTCTTGTAGCCGTAGGAATAACAGGCCAAGGGGATCCTATGAAAGGCCGCCATGGCGCGGCCGAACATCAGATCCCCTCCAAGCTGTATAACCACGTCGCATCGGTCATTGAAAAGTTTCCCGAAGGAACCTATAGGGTCGGACGGTCCTGTGACGACGTCGATCCCCTCCATAGATAGAGCCACTTCCCTCTCTCGGCCTGTCGCAAAGGGGCACCTCAGCAGATGAAGATGGATATTCCACCCTCTGAAGGACATCTCTCGGGCCAGGGGCCTGCACCATCCCCAGAGCTCGCCGGGACCGTTGGCGAACAAAGCCGCGGTCGGGGAGCTCACAGCCTCGATATCCTCTCGGCCCAGAAATCGGCCGCCCCGGTCGAGCCCATCATCGAACGACACCTTTCCAGGTCTCCATGGACCCGACGACGTATGCTACGATCTGAACGGTATGATACGAGGGAGGAGAGTATCTCCGAGCTATTGCACCTCTCCTGTAACAGCTCGGGGTAGACCTTCCTACGGACCATGACGTTCGGTATCGACACGAAGGGAAGGCGTACGAAGTTGTCGTATATGAACCACTCCAGACTTCCGGCCCGATACAGGACTGTCATGAATCTGTCGGACATCATTGCCTCTACCGCCACTGTGCCACTGGCTCCTGCGGCCATGCCACATCTTCCGAGAAGTTCCCTCGCCTCTCCCCGGTAAAGCTCGAAATTCCCTATTTCCTCCAAGACCGAATCGCGAGAGGATCGAGAGAGTCCCGGCGCAAGGGAGAAGACGGGCTTCATTCCTAGGTCTTCGAGTCGACGGGC
Source organism: Dethiosulfovibrio russensis (assembly GCF_021568855.1). NCBI lineage: Bacteria > Thermotogati > Synergistota > Synergistia > Synergistales > Dethiosulfovibrionaceae > Dethiosulfovibrio > Dethiosulfovibrio russensis. The sequence continues at coordinate 253,516 of NZ_JAKGUG010000004.1, forward strand.
CAGAGGCACCAGAATCGGCATAAGCCGACGGATCTCCGAACCTCTGCTTCCTGGAAGCAACGCCACCGAGTCCGGCTCCGAAGGGGCAACCGGAGGGGGGAAGGTATCCACCATAGGATGGCCTATCCAGGCGGATGAGACGCCGTTGCGAACCAGATGACTGTGTTCGAATTCGAAAAGAGGCAGATTAAGGTCGAAAAGCTCCCTCAGATGGATTACCCGTCTTTTTCTCCAGGCCCACACGGTAGGGGGAGACAGGTAGACCACCGGTCCGAAGTAACCGCTTTTACGAAGCCGCCTCACCATGGGAATATGGAAGTCCGGACTGTCCACCACGACGACCGCCTCGGGTTTCCTGCGACATACCTCCCTGACGATACGGTCGGCCAGTTTATACAGTCTGGGCAGAGCCGCCAATGCCTCGGAGACGCCCATTATGTGTAGCTCCGAGCTTTTCCATAGGGGCTCAACTCCGGACGCGACTCCTCTTTCCCCCACCATACCCCAAAGCGGACGGGAGTATCCCGATTTTCTCAGGGCTCCGGTCAGGGAGGATAACAGAATGTCGCCCGAGACCTCTCCACAGCTCAGGAAGATGGACACGATGCCATCCCTATCACCGAGATCCCATGCCTGGAGGCCGCCTCGGACAGTTTCTCACGGTCCATTATCAAGACGTTTCCCGACTCGACAGCCAGACAGGATAGGCCGGACTCCGCCATGGACTCGAGGGTTTTCGTCCCCACCACCGGGATATCGTATCTACGGTCCTGATCTGCCCTCATTCCCTTGACCAGGACACCGGCCCCGGATATCCCTCCGGCCCTTGTGATCGTTTCGTCCGTTCCCTCCATGGCCTCCACCGCCACCACCGATCTCCGACAGACCACCAGCGACTGGCCGAAGGACAGAGGCAGCAGACGCCCGAGGACGGCTCTGCCGTAGTCCACGTCGGCAAGATCGGAGGCAGAGGGCTCCGGGCCGGCGATATGTCCCTCTGAAGCTATCATGTCGGGAAGTATGGAGTCGTAGCCGAGCACCGATATGCCCAGCTTCTCTACGCGATCTATAACGGCCCCCAGAAGGGCATGGTCGTTTCTGTCGTCCAGGCCAGCAACTATCCCTTTTATCTCGCTGTCGGCGGAGTCGTCGTAGATGACGGTTTTGGAGACGTAACCGGCCAGTAGGAGCCTCTTTATCCGACGAAAAACGAGGCTCCCGAAGATTTTGACCAGGTTGATCTCCTTCACCGGTATCACCGACAGGCCATACGCCTCTATATCCTGCCAGTCCGGCCGGATGGCATAGACCACCGGAGTCTCTCCGGAGGCGACCAGGTTTTTCAATATGACCAGAGGCAGATCGCCCTCTCCGGCCACAAGGGCCATTTTGCCTTTTTTCGAAGAGCCCCTCATCGGTTGGCCCTCAAGGTCAACAGTCCTCCGAAACCGAGAAACACCACATTGGCCAGCCAGGCAGCGACAAGAGGAGGAATGTGTCCGCTCTCTCCAAGAGCCCGGCCCATGGACATGACCACGTAGTAGGCGAAGACAATCAGGACGCTGAGTCCGAAACCGACTCCCATGCCGCCCCGCCTTTGAGGTCGGACTCCCAGAGCCGCTCCTATAAGGGCGAGCACCAGGCTGGCCCAAGGTATGGCTATGTGGAGATGATAGGACACCCATAAAGGGACCAGATTTGCCCCTTGGGCCTTCATTATCGCTATGTGTTCCCTCAGTTGAGACAGACTCATCTCATCTGGCTTAAGAGAGGAACGGGCCACCTGGGTAGGGGTTAAATCGAGGGGAAGCCTCTGCTCCTTGAAGCCGAACAGAAAACCCACCTTTCCCTCTTTATCCACGGAAAAGGCTTTCCCGTCCGAGAGGGTCCACACCCCGTCTCTCCAGTTTCCCTCGTCGGCTGTGGTTATCCTGCTCAGCCGTCCGTCGTCGAACTCCTGTACAAGGACGTTTTCCATGGAGCCCTTTCTCGTCCTGAGTCTTCCCACATATATAACCCTGTTTAGCTTGCCCCCGCTCTCGTCCTTCAGAAACATCCTCTCCCTAAGAAGGGTTGGCTTCTGCTTTACCACATCGTACATCAGGATGTTCTCGGCGGCCCGATTGGCTATAGGGACCACCGTCTCGTTCATGAAGAAGGCGGAGATGGCGACCAGCGAGGCTCCAAACAGTACCGGTCGGGCGATCCTCTGAAAAGATATGCCCGACGCCTTCAGGGCGACTATCTCGCTGTTGGAGGACAGACGTCCGAAGGAAAGCAATGTGGACAGGAGACATGACATCGGAAGGGTCAGCACCACCACCGACGGCAGTTTATATACGAAAAGTTTGAGCACCGTGGACAGGGAGATGCCCTTTTCGATGAGCATATCGGCTATCTTGAAGAGCAGGTCACCTGCCACCAGTATCACGGTGAAGGTCAACACCCCAAAGAGGAAGGAGCTTCCCAGCTCCTTCAGTATGAACCTGTCCAGTATCCTTGGTTTCAACGCAGTCCCTCCGCTATCAGGCGATCCACTACCTCCCGGATTGCCCCCCTGCCTCCCTGGGCCGAGGTTATCCAGTCGGCTACGGTCTTGGTCTTCGCCGTTCCGTCGGCTACGACGATTCCCATACCGGACCATACTAGACAGTCGATATCGTTGACGTCGTCACCTACGTAAGCCACCTGGTCTTCTGTGATACCCATGGATTCGGCCAGGGCCTTGAGGTCGCCTATTTTATCGGACGAACCGTTGTAGACGTGGGTCACGCCGAGCTCGGAGGCTCTCAGTGCGGTGGCCTTGGAATAACGGCCGCTGATGAGGGCCACCGTTCCACCTCTTTTCATGAAGTTAACTATGGCCATGCCGTCCTTGACGTCGTATCTCTTGGTCTCCTTACCGTCGGCGGATATGTAGATGCCTCCGTCGGTCAGAGTACCGTCTACGTCCATGGCTAGAAGCTCGATCTTCTTCATCGCCGAGCCCAGGGACATAGCCCTCTTTTACCGGCATCGATAAAGTCGAGCATATCTCCTATGAGAGGGTCGTCTCCCATCTGTTCCCTCAGAAGCGCAGTGGCATCCCTTATGTTAAGACCGGACCTGTAGAGGGTTCTGTAGGCTCTCTTTATATCCAGTCTTTGCCCGGAGGTGAAACCGCCCCGTCTGAGGCCGACTACGTTCAGGCCGTATACCTTGGCCGGATGACCGTCCACCATGGCGTAGTGAGGTACGTCCTTAACTACCTTGGACGCGCCCCCTACCATGCAGTATTTGCCTACCGACACGAACTGATGCAGCCCGGAGAGCCCGCTCATGACGGTTCCGTCTCCAAGAGAGGAGTAACCGGAAAGCCCCGATTTATTGGCTACCGTGACATCCTTGCCGACTCGGACGTTGTGTGCCACGTGGACCCCCTCCATCAGCATGGACCTGTCGCCTACTACGGTCTCGTTACCCTCTCCGGAAGCCCTGTTGATCGTAACGGCTTCACGAAGGACGACCTCGTCTCCTATCCTTACCCAGGATATCTCTCCCTTGAAGTCGTGGTCCTGAGGTTCTCCGCCCAAGACGGCGTTCTCCCATATGCGGCAGTCGGCCCCTATGGACACGAAGTCCATGACTCGGACGAAAGAGCCCAGGACCGTTCCGGAACCGATGGAGACTTTCCCGTCTATCACGGAATAGGGTCCGATTACCACGTTCTCCCCTATCTCGGCCTCCGGCGATACTATTGCTGTAGCGTGTATTTGGACCGACACGATGGGGTTACTCCAACCTGTCGTCCACTACGAATCCGAGCTCGGCCTCCGCGACCACGTCGTCTCCGACCTTTGCCACGGTGGACACCTTGCCGACCTTGCCTCTAAGACGTGTCAGAGTAGCGGTGGTTATCAGCTGATCTCCGGGCCTTACGGGGCGACGGAAACGGGCCTTTACCACCGACGTGAGGTATATCACCTTGCCCTCGAACTCGGGCTTTGAAAGCAGAACCACCGCTCCTGTCTGCCCCATTGCCTCGATTATGAGAACTCCGGGCATGACCGGTTCCCCGGGGAAATGGCCCATGAAGAAAGGCTCGTTTATCGTAACGTTCTTTAGGCCAACCACCCGCTCGAGGTCTGATTCCAATATGCGGTCAACCAGAAGGAAGGGGTAACGATGGGGAAGGAACTCCATTATCTTGTTGATGTCGAACATAACGATCAATCCTCCGATATTCTTCTTTTAGCTATCTCTTTTACCAGTCTCTGATGCATTGAATGGCCGGCTTTAATGGCTATGACGTGGGCGGCAAGGGGACGACCGAGCAAAACCAGGTCTCCCAATAGGTCCAGTATCTTATGACGAACGAACTCGTCTTCGAATCGAAGTCCGCCCTTGGCCAGGATTTTCCGTCCGTCCACCACCATGGCGTTTTCCAGCGAGCCTCCCAGTGAGAGTCCGTTTTTTCTAAGGGTCTCGACGTCCTCCATCATGGCGAAGGTTCGACATGATGCTATCCGGTCGATAAAATTATCACGGCTAAGGTCCATAGAGAGGCATTGAGTTCCTATGGCAGTGCCGGGATAGTCGATAACATAGGTCACCCTCAATCCGTCGTAGGGCAGTGCCACCACCGATCTTCCCGAGGATCGATCGTCTACCGCTATCGGTCCGTCCAGCCTCAGGGGGTCGAGAAATCCGTCTTCAGTCACCCCCGCATTCAACAGGGCTTCCGCAAAGGACGATGCGCAGCCATCCATGGCCGGAATCTCTCCTCCGACGACTTCCACGGCGATCTCGTCCAGCCCCAATCCGGCAATGGCTCCGAACAGGTGTTCAACCGTCCGGACCTTGTAGCCGTCGGACAGAGTAAGAACGGTCCCTCTTCCGTCTCCGTCCCAGTCAAGACGATCTAGTGGAATGAGCGATCCGTCTCGATAGAGGTTAATTCCCTTTTTGCCCGATGGGAATACCCGAACGGAACAGTCCATACCGGAATGGAGCCCTACCCCTCGGAAAAGGACCTCTCGATCGAGAAAATACCTGGAAAACACGTCAACTATCCTCCGATAGAAACCGCTCTAGGCGCTTCACCCTGTCGAAGAGATCCCCTATTCTAGCGGTATAGGCGTCCTGTCGGAGCTGGGAACGGTGATCCCTGGCGGGGAAGCCGGAGACGAGCGAGCCGGAGGGGAGGTCTTTGGTGACCCCTCCCAAGGCGGCGACCACCGAGTCCGACCCTATCCTGGTGTGGTCCTGCACCCCGGATCGGGCCGCCATAACGACCCTGTCCTCCAAAACCGCGCTGCCTGCGATTCCCACCTGAGCGGCCAATAGACAGTCTTTACCGATAAAGACGTTGTGCCCTATCTGTATGTGGTTGTCTATCTTTGTCCCATCGCCTATTACCGTATCTCCTATGGTGCCTCTATCGATGGACGTATTGGCCCCTATCTCGACATCGTCGCAGATCCGAACTCCGCCTATCTGTGGAACCTTGACGATTCGACGCTCTTTAGAGGCCGGTATATGACCGAAGCCGTCCGCTCCTATAACGACGTTGCCATGGATAAAGGCCCTTTTGCCAATGGAACATCCCCTATATATAACGACACCTGGCTCTATCACCGAGTCCTCGCCGATGGAGACTCCCTTACCCACGAAGACGTTCGCCCTGAGGACCGCCCCTGCCGATACGGAAGCCCCCTCGGACAGAACGCAAAGAGGTCCGATGGAGGCGTTTTCGTCCACGTGGGCGGATCGATGGACCACAGCCGAGGGGTCTATTCCCGCCGGAACGGTCGCTTTTTCCTGAAAAAGCCCGAGAAGGACGGCCATGGCCAGTCGTGGTTCCCGAACGGAAATGCCTATTCTGCCGTCGGAAAAAACCTCTTCTTTACCGACTATCGACACCCCGTCGGGAATGTCCTTCAAGACCCTTCCGTCCAGAACCACCACTATGCTGTCCCCGGAGGCATCCTCCGGGGTGGAGACTCTGCCGATCAGGGCGTCCCCGTTTCCTATACATCGGCCCTCCAGTATCTCGGAAAGCTGACTCAGACTGTAAGACATATAAAGCTCTCTCTCCTCTCGACGACCGATCTTACAGATCTCCTACGGCACGAAGACTCCACCGATCGTCGTAACGGTCGTCGTAATTGATCTCCACCGAGACGACCTGGTTTATCCTGTATCCCAGGGCCAGCTGGCTTTCGTCGTTCTCGCTGTAACGGCACCAGAAATAAGGTCCTTTTCTGTTTCCCCTAACCCACAACCTATACCAAAGATCGTCGTCGGGATCGACGTATTCGACACCTATCCAGATCGGATCGACCAGACCCCATCTAAGGCCCATACGGCTCTCGAGGCTCCAGTTTTCCAGGTCGACCAGAAATTCTCCGTAAAGCTCCGACTCCCAGCGGGGAACCAGCTTGACGAAACGGCCCAGATGAAGCCCCAATTCGGGAGATCTGCCGTTTGCACCGGCCTGAGCGGCCAGCCAGGCCCTGAGGACGTAACGTCGACTCTCCACCAGGGCGTCCACCTTAGTTATCTGACTGGGAACCACAGATAGGCTGACGTCGGACCTGGAGTTGGAGACGGTGTTTCTCTTCTCTACCATGGCTTTGGCCCATAGGTCCAAGGCTTCGCCGTGAGATTCGATCCACGATACGGGAAGCCCCATCACAGGAGAAAGATCCTTCAGCAAAGACTCTTTCAGCCTGTCCATAAGTATGTTGGGCAAAGTTCCGGAATATATGGCCGGATCTGTGGCCAAGACGTAGGGAGGCTCGGGCGTGACGGTCAACTCGAGGAGAACTCCGCCATCCTTAAGTCGGACGACGGCTCCGCCTCTCCAGCCAGGCATTCTATCTTCCATAACGGATCGAAGCTCCGCTCTGAAAGCGTCGTCTCCCCAGGTCAGTGCCTGATAGGGCACGCCGGACAGTTTGTCCAGCATTTCCGATTCGACAGATTCGAGGTCGTCTGCCATCCATAGAGAGAAGGGCTCTCTCAGCTCCGGAGATCGGAACTTGACCTGCCAGGGAAGGACCTTTTTGGCCGACAGGACTATGGACGGATTGCTCCGTCCGTTTTTGATGACGTCTACTTCGTAACCGTTGAAAAGCCGGCCGGAGACCAGCCCAAGGGTGTCCACCGCCCGAGAGCGGGATAGTCCGCTTCTAGAAAGCTCGGACCATACGGCATCCACCGCCCTCTCCGCTGCGTCGGAGATCCATAGCGGTGCACCGAAGACCTTTATCTCGGATCCCAACGCAGGCAAGACCAAGGACGAAAAAAGGAGGGCCAGGGCGACAGTGACGGCCGCCACAGCCCCCCTAAGGCCCTTCTCTCGACCTCGATCAGAAAATTTCGCCGAACCCGAAATGGAACTGCGAGTCGTCATCGCCGTTCGCATAGTCCAGACGCAGATTGCCCAGAGGGGTGTTGACCCTCACCCCGAAACCGTAGTCGTCTATCATGTCGGAGAAGCTCATCTCGGTGTTCCCTATATCGTAGAACAGGACGAAGGAGAAGGCCTCCTCTATGGGAACGTGGAGCTCGAAGTTACCGAGAAGCATTTCCTCTCCCTTGAACTGACCCGATTCGTACCCCCTCAGGGTGGTGGAACCGCCCATCTCGTAGCGCTCCATCCAGGGGATGGTGCCGCTGGACGAACCGGCCTTTATCCTGGCGGCTATGTACACCGGGTTATCTTTCTTGACGTTTATGTCGACCAGATCCTCCACGTCCTTGATGGGAAGAAAGGCCTTGCCCTCGAACCAGTATTTCGTGAAAGTCCAATCTCCCCCAAGAAGCTCCATGGCGTGCTCGACCGCGATGGTCTCGATATCGCCCTTTCTGTAGCTGAGGTAGGGATCCAGGTTGTTTCTGGACACCTTTCCCTCGACGGAGAAGGTGGTTCCGCTGGTGCCGCCGTTGGCGGTGGCGAGATCGAACTGATCCCTGGAGCCGCTTTTGAACTCGACTTCGCTGTCGTGCCAGTCGAGCGTGACGAACCAGCTGAGCTTATCGTCGCCCTTGAACTTCTTTCCCGCTCCGATGTAGCCCCCCGTGCGCTTCTCGTCGTATTCGAAAAGCTCTAGGTCGGTAGCGATGCTGTTGTCCCAGTAGGACCTATCCTCGTATTCCCTGCTGTAGGCACCGATCTTCCATGCGTAGGTTTTGTCGTCCATGTAGTTGTCGGAGAGGCTGGCCCAGTACCCCTCGTAATCTCCGGCTTCGAAACCCACGTCCAGGTTCACGCCCCGGCCCGCCAGGTTGGAGTCGCCGTAGGAAACACCGCCTCCCCAGCCGCTGCTGGAGCCGTGGCTGATGGAAAAAGAGACCCTGCCGGTCTTCTGTTCCTTAACGGTAAGGATGAGGTCCATGTCTCCCGAGCCGTCCTCGGAGGGTTCGAAACCTACGCTGACGTCCTCGAAATAACCGAGCGCCCTTATCTTGTTGAGGGAGTGGCGAAGCCTGATAGAGTTGAAAAGGTCGCCTTCCTTTACGTCTATGACCCGACGGACGACGTAAGTCTTGGTTTTTCTGTTGCCCTGGATGACGATCTCTCCGATACGGGGCTCCAGTATGTAGACCTTGACTATGCCGCCCTCGACCTGAACGTCCTCGATACGCATCATGACGTAACCGTCTTCCTGAAACTTGTCCCTTATTCTCTGAAGGTCGTGGCGGAAAAAGACCCGATTGAAGACCGTTCCAGGCGTGGTGAATACCTGCTTCATGAGGTCTTCTTCGCTGTAGACGGTATTACCTACGAATTCGACCTTTTCGACCACGGGGTTCTCGGTTACAACGTAGGTGACAGACGCACCTCCGTTGTAGGGGTCTATCTTGGCATCCACATAGGAGAAAAATCCCAGGCCGTAGATGGCCTCTATGTCCTTCTTGAGGACATCCTGATTCAAGGGTTCCCCTATCTCTGTCTGTACGACCCCGAGAATATGCTGGGAGACGACCTCCTCGTTTCCCTGAACGTCTATCATGGTGACCACTGGCGCAGCGCTGGCTACGGAAAAAAACGCAGCTACCAGTCCTATGGCTAAAAGCAACGATACCGACGGTCGCCTCACAAGACCCTCTCCTTCCGGATATTAGTTCATCTCTCTTCCAACAGGACGGGACCGTCGTCGGTCCTCAGTGCCCTCTGTCCAATCTCCATAAGCTCTATAAATTGATCCAACGGAACCTCGTTTTCGGAGGATCCACCCTTTACTGCCTTCATGGAGACCCGGTCCGACGGATTTTCCCGAACCGTAGCGGTCTCCGGAGCCCGTTCCGGGACGTTCGCACTGCTGAGGTTTTTCCTCAACATAAGCAGCATTTCCCTCTCGTCTCTAGTGACCAGTTCCAGAAGGGCCTTTTGGTCCTCCCATGCGAGAGAGGATCTCACGGCCCTGCGTACTGGCTCTGGCATAGAGACAGGAAAGGCCGCCACCAAGACGAACACGGCCGCAGCGACCGAGGCACCTATGGACCGAGAGATTCGGCGAGTTCGGACCTTGGATCTGCTGCCGTCCACGATGGACCAAAGCTCTCTCCTAGCCGTCTCCAGCTCCGCCGAGGCACATTCCATATCGGCCAACGCGTTTTCCCAAGAACGAGACTTACATGCCACCAGACAACGTTCCAACCATCGTTGAACCTTTTTTATCTTTCCGTCCATAAGAGGACCCTCCCGCAAAATAAGGTATCATCCTGCGTAAAAGTATCCCCGATCAGCCCCTAGAAGTGGCATCCTTCGGAGTGAGCCACGATTTCAGCCAGCCTAAGGCTTTTCTCCTGAGTCTGTAGACGTGGCTGACGTCTATATTCTCCTCCATTGCCACATCCTTGGCGTTGCGACCCTCCATTATCAGATCGGACAGTATCCTGGCCTCTCTCTCCGGCAGGTGTCTCAGTCCGTCCTTTAAATCCAAAACGGCGTCGATAGTCTCCGACGACATTGGGTCCCGAAGTTCCTCGTCAAAGCTATCCATGGGGAGGGGGGCCTTGGCCTCCTTCCTCTGGAGATAGTTCAACATCTGACCTCTTATTCTGTAGTAACCGTAGGTTGTGAAACGGAAACCTCTGGACGGGTCGAAGCTGTCTACTCCCTTTATGAGGGCCATCATTCCCTCTTGGATCAGGTCGGGGTATATGTCTCCACCGACGTTGAACTTCTTGGCGATCCAGAAGACCAAGGGACGATAGGCCAATATTAGATCTTCCCTTGCGGAGGGATCTCCGTCCTCTAGGGACGACCAAAGCCGTCTTTCTTCCTCTTCGGCTAGACGGTTTCCCTCCATAGCGACGCCCCCTTTTCTAAATAGTCCCGAAGGTTATTTTACCAGCTAAGGGGAAAAAAGGGGACTATCTAAAAGGACAAAGGAAGCTTTGTCCCCGCCTCCATAAGTTGATGAAGGCTATCGTTGAAAAACATCAAAGATGGGCTTCCTCTCCAGAAGGAGACCCCCACCATGGCGCAGTTATCCAGACGGAAACGCCAGACAGAGGAGTCGGGCAATGAAAAGAGGGAGGCCACTATCGCTCGAATCAGCCCTCCGTGGGTTACAGCCACCACCCTCTCTGCGTCGCAGGACAGAACCCTGGAGACCACCCGTTTTGCCCTTTCTCGGACCTTCTCGAAAGGCTCGCCTCCCGGGGGAGTCCATGAACCGGGATCGTTCCGCCAGCTCTCGTAGTCGCCGGAATAGGCATCCATGACCTCGCCTACAGACATGCCTTCCCAGGCTCCGAAGGAGATCTCCCTCAGGTCGTCCATAACGGAGAGCTCCGGCCCACCTCGCCACCTTTCAGAGACTATTTCGGCGGTTCTGAAGGCCCTTAGAAGCGGACTTACGAGACACACGTCAGGAACCCATTCGTTCAATCTGTCGGCGGTCTTTTCCGCCTGGAGCTCTCCCGTTTCGTTGAGGGGTATATCCATTGAGCCCTGGTATTTAAAGGCGATGTTCCAGTCCGTCTGACCGTGGCGCAGGAGAAGAAGTTTTTTTTCGTCCACCGAGAAATCTCCTTTCGAGAGATAAAAAAAAGGCCCCCGGTCGAGACCGAGAACCCTGAGATCACTGGAGCCGGTGTGCAGATTTGAACTGCAGACCTGCGCATTACGAGTGCGCTGCTCTACCAACTGAGCTACACCGGCCAGAAAATGGCGGTCCCAGCGGGATTTGAACCCGCGTCGCCGCCGTGAAAGGGCGGTGTCCTAGACCCCTGGACGATGGGACCGCTTGGTGAGCCGTGTGGGATTCGAACCCACGACACCCGGATTAAAAGTCCGGTGCTCTGCCAACTGAGCTAACGGCTCTTCTGCATTCCGGGAACGCTTGGGTATCTTACTGTCTCAGTCCGAGGTTGTCAAGTGTCTGCCCTGTTTAAAAGACATCTTCCGTCGGGACAGCATATATCGGGGACATTATTCCTCAGCCACTCCGCACCGGGGTGACGTCCTAAAGCCAGCCAAGACGCGACCTGAAGATGAAGGCACTTCACGGTCGGACGACTGGCAGAGACATAGCGTATGCCTCCGACTCCTCCAGATCTGATAACCTCCCAGATAGGCCTTCTGTGTAACCTCAGGAAACGTCTTTCCCCCGAAGAAATCAGCCCAAGACGGAGAATCCTGTGCTCAAGCTGAAAATCCCGCCAACCTTCTCTCCTGGACAGGAGAAAATCTTCCAGGGAGGAAACTCCTCCCTGAGACTCCAGGGTCCCTAGGGATCGGCCCAGCCAGGGACAGGATAGCCAGAAGGTGGTGGGGAACGGGAATCCCTTCCTAAGAGGAAAACATCTCAGGACCTGAGGGGCACCCCAACGGCAACGGTGACCTACGCCGACGATAAAAGCAGGATCGAAATGCCTCCCTCCCATCTGACGAGAAATTATATCGATATCCCGCTTACTGGGCGAAGGGGCTCTTCCGGTCATGAAATCTAACGTCCGCCCTTCTTTCGTCCACCTCTCCCGCTCGACTTGGCACTGTTCAAGGTGGCTATCTTCTCCTCGCTTTTCTTGAGGAAACTGGAGAGCTTCCTCTCGAAATCCTCTTCCGGAGTCTTCGGGGCCGAGTTCTCCCTGGAGAAGCCTCCGGACGGGCCTCCGCCCGATCCGCCTGGTTTGCGGAAAGGAGGTCTGCTGGGACGCGCGGGAGGTTCGGACATGGCCTTGATCGACAGGTCGATACGCCCTTTGTCGTCGATCTTGATGACCTTTGCCGTGATTTCCTGCTCCGCCGAAACCACGTCGGACACGTTTTTGACGAAGTTGTGAGACAGCTGAGATATATGGACCATGGCCCTCTGTCCTGTAGACAGACGGACGAAAGCTCCATAAGGCATAACCTGCTCAACCACTCCGGTAACTACGTCTCCCGGGCTTACCGAACTGTTCTCTTTGACATTTTTCTTTTCTTCCATTGCGTTCCCCTTGGGGTCTCCTTTCGTATCTCTCATAATAATATAGGTAATCTATATCAAATCCATTTCCACGCCAGAGGAGGTCTCTTTCCGGGATCGGAGACGAGACACAACATCTGAGAGGAACTTCCTTGACAGGATGAATTATACCAGATATAGAGATCGCCGCTCTCTTTCTCCAGCGCACTTTTTACGAGGCAATCCTTGATTATGGGGTAATAGACGGCCATGAGATCTTTCCGTCGATCGCCGCGAAGCCAATGGACCCTGTTTCTTCGGGACGAAGGCATTCTGGCTATTACGGCCAGACCGTTCCTTGCCTCGGTTCTTTCGGTCCGAAGGTTAATGGTCCCGACCGAGACATCGAAGGAGAGGGAGGTCTTCCCTCCCCTGGCCTTGGGAGGCGAAATGAAAAGATCCAGTTTTTTACCCTTAGCTCTCAAGCCCCTCCATTGAGCACACCGCGATACGGTGAGCTTGACCGGAGATCTGAGAGGATGAACCTCTACTGATCTGTCAGCGGACGAGACGGCCACCCTGCGGGGACCTTCGGGCAAGACAGCCCTGTGGATCGATACCCTGGACAGAAACAGCCTTTTTAGACCGCTTTTTACGGAATCGAGATCCATGACCCTCAGTCCAGAGCTTCCACTGCCTTGGATATCCGATTGAATGGCTCCAGAAGCTCCATCGTCGAGGACAGATTAACCAGGAGGGATACCACCTTATCCAACACCTCCGCTTTTTCGACGGTGACGCGATAAGGTGGCCCCATCAGATCGGTCTGAACCAAGAAGGTGTTCTCTTCCGGCAGGGGGACTGTAGCCCCGGGGCTGTCCAATGGGGCTCTGGAGGTGGAGTCGATAGACGCGGACAAAGACTTGGACATACGGACCAGCGGGAGAAGAACTCGACGGTCCTCGCACACCCATATATCGGGCTTTTCCTCCACCGCCTCCAGAAGACTTCCCAGAATAACGTCCTCCTGAATATATACGTCCAACGCTTCGCCGTAGAGGACCCTCTCCAGTTTTGTAGGCGACACCGGATCGGTATACCTGAAGTCCAAGGGTATACCTCTGTCGTCCACCACGAGCAGAGCCCCTTTGAAAACGTCTCCGTCGGCCTCTACTCTGACGTAGCCTATGCTGGATCTATCAGGCATAGAATTCAAATCCCTCGCTTTTTTCCGATTCGTCCCCATCGTCGTCTCGGGATCCTCTTTTACCTCCACCGCCCCGTCTTCCGTTTTTTCCGGCGTCTCTGTCTCCGACACCGGGCCGCTGGGACTCGGCCGACTCCTCCCCGGTCTGGACGGAGGTGTTTTTGTGTTCGGCTTCCTCCACCGCCGCCTCGGACTGAAGGGCCTGCTGGGCCGAGGATGACGGGTCCTTATGGTTCTGAGCGTTTTGTTCCATCTTCCAGAAAGACAGTTGATGGTCTATAGGATGTATCATCTCGGCATACGACCTCCTTCGGCCTCTCTACGGATCATAGGGCAGGGGTTTAAGCTCCCCGCCGTCATATCGGAAGGTGATGAACCGCATCTCTTCCCTCACAAGGTAGGTTATCCCCCTCATGGTTATGGACACACCGGGATAGCATGTCTCCTTGACGTTCACTTTCGGATCGGATCTGCTTCTCTCTATCTTTAACTCAACTTCCTCCAGCTCCTTGGTCCAACCGTCTATCAGGGAGCGAAGCTGGAAACTTCCTTTTGTGAGCTTGAGCATTACGGTCCTTTTTTCCGTGTCCAGTTTTCCTGCCTTCTCAATTTTTTTCAAGAAGGCTATGTTGGTGTCTATCTGGTTCAGTTTTTCCTTGTTTTCCTCTATAAGAGAGCCTAATTCGTTCTTTCTATTGGCCAGATCGGGTGAAACACCTACGTGAACCTCGGTCTTCGTTCCCATCTGGCTGCCCAGGGTAACACAGCTGACCGATATCCCGGCCTGGACCTTGCCGCCTACGATCTGCCCTTTGCCTCCCCTGCTCCCGGCGATAACGGATTTTCCCGCCGATACGTTGCTGTGCATGATGGCGTCTTTGACCTGAAGGTTTTCGTCCACGTGGATGGTCGCCTTGTCTATATAACCGGCGGTAAGGGACCCCCCGCTTCGGATGTGCCCTTTGTTTCCTCCGGAAACCCCTATTTTGATTTCCAGATCCCCGTCGTTCTCTATGACCGCTCCCTCGACGACTCCTCCGATGGAGACGTTTCCGGAGGTCTTTATCTCGAATCCATCCCTGACGGCACCTTTTACGTCTACTGATCCGATGAAGTGGACGTTTCCGACGCTGTAATCCACGTCGCCGGGAACCACGTATACCGGCAGAACGTCCAACACGCTGCCCCTGAAGACCAGGTGCCCGTCTTGATCAGCATAGAGGGTGGTGCCGTCCTCCGATGGCCTCGTTCCATGACCGACCGGAAGTTTGCGGTCTTTGCCGTTTTTAGCCTTCACCGTTTTTCCGAACACGTTGATGCCGTTTTGTCCGTCGGTCTGAGGCACACGGGTAGCAAGAACCTGATCCTTATGGACTATGGTTACGGAGGAAAGTTCCTTGAGATCGACCTTTCCCCCCTCGTTTGTGCCTAGAGGGCGACTGCTTCCGAACTCCACTACGTATTCGACCTCGGCGTTACGGCCGTCGATAGCAGCATCGCCTCGGGCAACGTCGACCCACTGATCCGATATGTGCCCGTCGATTATGGACTGTAGAGCCGATTCGTCTATTCCATAGATGATGTTCTTAGTTTCCAGAGCATTTTTAAGATCCGACACTTTGGGCCACGGGGCGTCTCCTTCAGGAGGTTCCACGGAGATCTTGGCGATCATCGAGTCTCTGGATATCTCGACCTTTATCTTGGCATCTTTTCTCGCCTCTCCTTGAGCGATTCTGGTCTTTTCGCCCGGGGTCTCCAGAGCCTTTTCTACCGCGTCGGATTCGAAGTTGGAGATCCTCTCTCTGGTCAAGAAATCCAACACCTCGGCTAGGGAGACCCCTTCTTCGACCGAGAGATAAACTCCCTCCTCGGTTTTCTCTATCGTCAGTCGCTCAGACATGGTACACCTCCATATCGAATCATGGCCGAGGCTGGGCTCGCTCACCTGGATGCCGAAAGCCTAGCCTTCAGCGAGACGATGGCCTTTCCGTGTATCTGAGAGACCCTCGACTCGGTTACACCGAGGACAAGCCCTATCTCTTTAAGGGTCATCTCCTCTAGATAGTACATGGAAAGCACCAAACGCTCCCTCTCGGAGAGGCGATTCAATGCCCCTACCACCAGATCTATCTCTTCCCGGTTCTCCAGAAACTCCTGAGCGGAGGTTCCTGTGTCGGATAGCAGATCCCCTTTTTGAACGTCCCCTTCATCCAGGGACATGACCTCGTCCAGTGAAACAACGTATCCTCTCGACGCCAGGTTAAGCATCTCCCGGTAGGTCTTGTCGTCCACGTCCATCTCCCTTTTGAGGGACTCGTCGTCGGGGGTTATTCCCTGAATCATAAGCCGTTCTGTGGCCCTCTCCAGACGTTGCAGCTTTTCCCTACCGGTCCTGGAAAACCAATCGCATTTTCTCAGTTCGTCCAGTACAGCTCCCCTTATTCTGGGAACTGCGAAGGTCTGGAAGGAAAAGCCTCTCTCTATCTCGAATCTGTCTATAGCGTCCAAAAGGCCCATCAATCCAAAACTTATTAGGTCTTCATAATCCAACCCCGATGGGGGGGTCACGGTCATTCGTGCCACGACGTACTTTACGAGAGGGATGTAGCGGCTTACTATCTCGTCTTTCTCGGAGGGATTCGACCGATATCTCTGCCACAGGGCCTCGTCCTCTTTGGATGGTGGCATGGAATTATCCCCCTCTCGAAATCCACCGAAAGATAAGCTCGGTATGGAACTATATTATATCCCCTGTTTGCCTGTGCCCAGGGTCTTGACGATCAATATCCAGTCATCCGTAGAAAATTCTACGCTCCGCCCTTTGTTTCCTCCAGTGTCCGAGGCCACAAGTTTTATTCCCGCCGACTTCAGGTTCTTCTCTGTCTCCTCGGCGTTTCTGGTCCCCACCGCAAGAAACCCCGACTTGGATCCCGGGACGTTGAACATCTGGGATCCACCGGCCATCTTGGCCTTCAAACGCTCTTTCTTGGCACCGGCCTTCAACACCATGTCGATGAGGATGGGAACGGCTGTGTCGGCAAACTTCCCAGGCTTCGGAGTATCCTTGTCCTTTCTGCTCTCCGGCAGCATTATGTGAGCCATGGCTGCCACCTTGGCTGTCTCGTCGTAGAGAACCAGACCGATGCAGGACCCAAGGCCAAGGGAGATGAGTTTGCCGGGGTGTTTAACAAGGACCGTGTCGGCCATCCCGACGTGTTGCCCTTTTTCCATCAAAGCACCCCCAGTTTGGAGAGAAGGATCTCGAGAGCGCCGGGATCGGGGACCATCATTATGTTTCCCTTGATATCAGCTCCCTCCTGTTCCAACTTCAAGGTAGTGTTTACCAAAAGGGCCAGTTCGCCGGATTGGGCAAAGATGGATGCGACGAACTCCAATATGGCCCCCAGCATATCGTGGGCCACTCCCGGCACCGAGATAGAAAGGGAGTCCGACCCTATCATACGGCTAACCGCATTAAGAAATGAACTCAAGATTATGTTCCCGAGCTCGCTGAGGGCGCTGTCCCTCATCTCCTGGGGAAAGTCCCTTCCGTCCGTGTCCATTCTGGAGACGAACATGGCGTCCACCATCCCCTGGGCTGCTTCCTCGTCCTGTATAAAAATCAGGTTGCAGGGGAAGGCTCCCTCCGCATGGGTATAGACTGCGGCAACCAGGTCCTCCGGAGGACCGAAATGCTCGGATACCTCGTAAATCGACACGAGCTCCACCCTGGGAACCCCCATATCAACCGGCTGAGCCAACATATCGGAGAGAGCTGTAGCGGCGTTACCCGCGCCTATATTTACAACTTCTCTTATAGCGTCAAGATGCAACGGACTGAAATCGGTATACTCCATCGTCCCTATCTACTCCTAAGCCCTTACTTTAAGGGAAGCCACGTCCAGTATGAGAGCGACGTTGCCATCTCCCAAGATGGTGGCTCCGGCTATTCCCTTTATTTTGGACAAAAGCCTTCCAAGCGATTTAATCACTATTTCCTGTTGACCCACCAGGGCGTCCACAACAAAGCCGATCTTGTTTCTGCCGGCCCTGACGACCACCACGGGATACTCGTTTCTCTCCTCGTCGTCCCTTACCGCGTCGAGGGTGGACGCCAGATCTCCCAGGGTGAGGACCTCTCCTCTGAGCAGAGTGACGGGACGACCGTGCATTCTCTTCATGTCCTCTTCACGTACCAGAATGGTTTCGTCCACGTTCTCCAGAGGTATGGCGTAGGTCTCGTTTCCGACCCTAACCAACAATGCCAGGACTATAGCCAAGGTGAGAGGGAGCCTTATGTAGACGTTGGTGCCCTCTCCGACCTTCGAACGGACCTCGAACTGTCCTCCCAGGGCCTCGACTTTGCGTTTGACCGCGTCCATACCGACCCCTCTGCCGGAGAGATCGGTAACCTCTTTGGCCATGCTGAATCCCGGGAGGAAGACAAATTGGATTATCTCGTCGTCGGACATCTCCGCCAACGCCTCTTCTGTGACCATCCCGCGTTCTACCGCTTTTTTGCCTACCGCCACAGGGTCTATGCCCTTTCCGTCGTCGGCCACCTCTATTATGACGCTGTTGCCTTCCTGATAGGCGGCGATGCGTATGGTTCCCTGAGCAGGCTTACCGGCAGCCTTTCGGATCTCCGGGGTCTCCACCCCGTGATCGACGGAGTTTCTTATGAGATGGACCATGGGATCGCC
The DNA here is from genome assembly GCF_021568855.1 of Dethiosulfovibrio russensis. Classification (NCBI taxonomy): domain Bacteria; kingdom Thermotogati; phylum Synergistota; class Synergistia; order Synergistales; family Dethiosulfovibrionaceae; genus Dethiosulfovibrio; species Dethiosulfovibrio russensis. Next base: position 271,812 of record NZ_JAKGUG010000004.1, read on the forward strand.
TATCTCGTCGATTACGGTTCGATCCAGCTCCGTTTCCTGCCCCTCTATCACGAGCTCGACGTCCTTGCCGAGATTCTTGGAGATGTCCCTTATGAGCCGGGGGAAACGATCGAAGATGAAGGAAACCGGGACCATACGAAGCTTGGTGACAAGCTCCTGGATGTCGCCGGAGATCCTACCCAGCTGAGAGAGGGGCTCGTCGAACTCCCTCAGCTTGGACTCGAGAACCAGACGTTCTATGCGGGCTTTTCCTATCACCAGCTCGCCTACCAGATTCATCAGGCTGTCCAGGCGACCTATGTCAACCCTCACGGTCTGAGAGGTTTTCTTGGCCTTCGGAGCCTTCTTAGTTTTGGGAGCTTCATCCGCCTGCTTAGTTTGGGGGGGCGCTGCGGCGGCCTTAGCGGGTTTTTCCTCGGAGACCGCGACCTCCTCGGATACTTCCCCTTTCTCCACCTCCCAGGGCAGAACCTCGGTCTCGACCACTTCGCTGACTGACATCACCGCGTTTTTAACGACGTCCGCCTCGTCCTTGGTTCCTATATACACGATGAAAGAGTGATCGAACTGCTCTTTTTCCAGATCGTCGACGGAGGGATCGCATTTCACGATCTCTCCCATCTCCTCAAGGCGGCTTACGACCATATATGCCCTGGCTGCTTTCAGAAGACACTCTTTATCCAAGACCACCTTGACCTCGTAGACGGCCAGCCCCATCTTAGTAGCGTCTACAAGCCATTCCTTTTCCTGATCAGAGAGCTCCGTTTCCTCCGTGCCTTTTTCCACCGAAGAGGGCTCTACGTTTTCCTCTCTCAGCTGAGCTACCAGGGAAGAGATATCGGTGTCCTGATCGGTTCCTCCGTCTCTGATCGCGTCAACCATGGACTGCATGAGGTCGAGGCTCTGAAAAAGATGGTCTATATCGTCGTCGGTTAGGTCCTCGTCGCCGCTTCTGACCTTTGAGAAACGGTCCTCCAACGCATGGGTAAGCTCGGCCATATGCTTAAAACCCATCGTGGCGGACATACCCTTCAAAGTGTGAGCCGTCCTGAATATCTCGTCTATCGTGTCGCGACTGCGACGGTCCTGCTCGACCGCCAATATAAGCTCATTCAGTTGCTGGAGGTTATCGGTCGCCTCGTCGAGGTAGGCTCCCAGGTACTGGCTCATATCGGTAGACATGTCCTATCATCTCCTCTATCGATTTTCTCTCACGAAGCGGTCCAGGGCCGGCGCTATTTTCTGTAACGGCAGCTGCTCGTTGACCACGCCTGCTTCCATCGCCGCCCTGGGCATACCGTAGACCACACAGGTTTCCGGAGATTCTCCGAACACGTATGCTCCCATGGACGATAGGGCCTGAGCTCCGTCCGTACCGTCTCTGCCCATTCCGGTAAGGATGACGGCTACTACGTTCCCTCCAAGGATATCGGCCACGCTGAGGAACATCACGTTGGCCGAAGGCTTTACCGACAAAACGGGAGGAGCATCGGACAGACCGATCGAAAGAGTGCCGCCCCCTCCCCTCAGAATCATATGATAACCGCCTGGAGCTATGACCGCCAGACCGGGCCTGAGGATCGTATCCTCCTGCCCCTCGACCACGTCTATACTGGAAAGATCGTTCAACCTGGTAGCGAAGGAGGCGGTAAAACCTCTGGGCATATGCTGGGCCACTATTATGGGAAGCGGAAAATCCGAGGGCAAAGCGGTCAACAACCGTTGAAGTGCCTGCGGACCTCCGGTAGAAGATGCTATACAGACGAGTTTCGGACGCATCCCGGGAACCGGAGGCTTGACGGTGGCCTGACGCTTCAAAGACGACACTGGAGGAACCGTTTTTTTCAAAAAGGGCTTGCCTGGAACGGCAGATCTGGCAAAAGCCGCCCCCAAGACCTTTTGTTTAAGTTCGTCTCCAACGTCCCTCATGTCCAAAGATATGGTGCCGGACGGCTTCGCCACGAAATCTACTGCGCCAAGAGCAAGGGCCTGCATGGTGATAGAGGCTCCCTCTCTGGTCAGGCTACTCACCATTATGACCGGCATGGGGAAACGATCCATAATCTCCTTTAGGGTCTCCAGGCCGTTCTTTCTGGGCATCTCCACGTCAAGAGTAACCACGTCGGGACTGTATCGCTCTATTTTCTCCAGAGCGTCCACGCCGTCTCGTGCCTTGGCTATCACGGTTATACCCGGCGTTTCCTCCAAAATATCCCCGAGAATCTTCCTCATGAAAGAGGAATCGTCCACGACCAGGACTTTTATGTCTTTCACCGGATCACCCTCCCCTCGTCAGCGCCCATCCCTCCTGGACGCCAGTTCTTTTTCTCGAATAAAACGACCTAAGGATTTCTCCAGCGTAGCAGGAAGAAAATCGAAGGCCAGAGCCAACTCGGTAACATCGTGTTCTTTCATATATCGTACCACGACTAGCCGACAGGAGAGATAGGAGACAACGTCGTCCAAGGGTAATTTCAAGATAGACCTGGACATGTCTTTAAAGAAAGACGTGACGTTTCCCTTTAAGGCGACCTTAGCACCTCCCAGGCTGACGTCCTTGGCGACACCATCGAGCCATCCGTGACGACCGTCCAGAAAAAAGCCCAGAGGGGCGACCTCGAGATCCAGCATACAGGGAACCCTTACGAAGCGACGTCTCTGAAGTTTTTGCACTTCGCCGGAGACCTTCACCACCAGCAGGACGACGGATCCCTCCCTGACTGTGCCCAGGACAGAACCGGTCACGTTGTAGACGCTTTTATCGGAGTTCAGAGAAAGTTTAAGCTCCACTCCACGGTACATAGGCAGCAGCCCGCCTCCAAGGAAGGGATGAGAGAGTTTCCACACGTCCCCATCGCCGTCCTCCAAGCGAGACGGATACTGTCCTTTATAGAGCCCGGCGACTATGGATATGTCCACTTTGGAGCCTATCAGTTGAGGATCTTTGCCTAAAAGGGTCTTCGCTTCCATGCTCTACCCCCTATCTATCCCTGTCGACTCCGAGGCTTCTGGCGAGCTTGAAGAACAGGGATTTAACGCCCCGCCCCGGATCGAACGATCTATCTTCTCCACCTTCGGACATAAGGGTCCTGGCGATTCTACGGAAACATTCGGACGCGTCCGAACGAGGAGCGAATCTTATCAGAGGTTTCCTGGCCCGCACCGAGTCGGACAGCCTGCTATCGGTCAAGACATATCCGGAATAGCCCAGGTCCACCCTGAGAAACTGGCTGGCGGCGAAACGCATACGTCCGGCCACGGATCGGGCCTCCTCCTCGGAGGAAACCATATTGACCAGCACTCGGACGTCCAGTTTTCCAACGGTACCGAACACCAAGGATTTCAGGAGTCCGTACGCATCCCTTATGGACGTGGGCTCCGGCGTAGTAACAAGTATAACCGTATCGACGGAAAGAGCGAAGGATATCATGTTTCTGTGGATGCCCGCACCGGTATCGACCACCATGATATCGGAGAAGGACTCCAGTTCAGCCAAGGCGTTTATCAGGGCAGACTGGGCAGATTCATCCAGGTTGGCCAGCTCCTCTATGCCGGTTCCTCCAGGTATCAAGGACACTCCGTCTCCAACGTCGCACAGGATCTCGTCGAGAGACCTCTCTCCTCTGACGAGGTGGATCAGGTTATATGGAGCCTGGATACCCATTAGAATATCTACGTTGGCCAGTCCGAGATCTCCGTCAAGGAGTGTCACCTTCTGGCCCATCTTTCCCAAAGCCAGGGCCAGATTTACGGAGATATTGCTCTTTCCGACACCGCCCTTTCCTCCCACGACCGCTATGGAACGGAGAAAACCGGGCCGTCTGATGTTCTTTTTCTCCTCCGAGATGGAAGCGACCATACGCCTCAGGTCGGAGGCCTGGTCGGTCACGGAAGCTTTGCGATCAATCACCGTATCCACCGCCTAATGCCATATTCACGAGACGATCCGGAGACGCCACCTCTATATCGTTGGGAACGTTCTGACCTACGGTCAGAAAGGATATGGGAATATCGAAGTTGAGGGCTATCTCAAGCACCGGTCCCAGGGTAAGGGTCTCGTCGAGCTTCGTAAAGATGAGGTGGGATATGGGCATATTCCCCATCCTCTCTATGACGTCGAGCATGTCCCTGTATTTGGAACTGGCGGATATGACGAGGTGGACGCTCTCGGGAGCGAAAGCCTCGTAAAGCTCCTTGGCCTCGTCCAGCCTACGAGAGTCTCTCTGGCTTCTCCCGGCAGTGTCAAGCAGAATAAGCTCCACGTCCCTCTTCTCCCTGATTCCCTTGAGATCCTGAGGGTCGAAGACCACCTCGACGGGAACTCCCAGGATCTTGGCATAGGTCCTGAGCTGCTCGACCGCCGCTATACGATAGGTATCGGCGGTCGCAAGGAGGACCTTTCGGTCCTCCCATAGGGAGTTGGCCGCCGCCAGCTTGGCTATGGTTGTGGTTTTGCCGACCCCGGTGGGACCTATAAACATCACCCTGGATCCGCCCAACGCGCTTATGACGTCCCGGAAAGGAGCCCTTATGGAGTCCTTTAGCCAACCAACAAAAGAACGATCGTCCAGAGAGCCACCGTAGCGTTCTAGAAGGGTATCCACGAAGGACTCGGTCATGTCTATCTCCAGCAGCATATGACGCCAACGCTCCCGACAATCGTCCCTGGACGAAGGAGCCAACCTTGGCTCAGGAGGCTTCTCTGTCCCATCGTCTGACACGGAAGCCCGGTCCAGCCGTTCGAGTACGGAGGACAATGTACGCTGAATTCTCTCCACGTCATCGGAGAGATTTTTGTTCTCCCTTTCCTCTACGGGATTAGGATCCTTTCCGTAGGCCTGGGCAACCTTCTCCCTCGATATGGAAGGACGGGAGGCTGTTGCCACAGACGAGGAAAGCTCAAGCCTATCCTCGCTTTCTCCGACGGAAGATTCGTCGGTCTCCTTTTTACCCGACGGTCGTCCCTCCGGAGGGACGACAGGAAAACTGTCCCTTTTCCCCTCCAGCAGCTGCTGAAAGGCCCGGACCCTATCTCCTATAGGCTCTTCCTTCTTCTTGGGCTCGTCTTCCTCCAGGATACCTGCCGTCACGACCAGAGCGGGCTTTCCGAACAACCCCAGGAAGCCCCCCTTGTTGACCGGGCGGGTCGAAAGCACCACAGCATCTCTGCCCAGTCGGTCGGCAGCGATCCTTATGGCCTCGGCATCGTCTTTAGCCTCAAAGGTGATCTGTTGGACAACCCTCATTCTCTACTCCACCATCCCCAACGACTTGATATCTATACCATGGCTTATTTCATTATAAGACACCACGAACAGACCGGGCAACGAGGATTCCAGAACTCGACGGACGACAAGCCTGACGTCGGGACTCACAAGCAGAATGGGAGAGAATCCCTGAAGCATGGCCTCCTCGGACTTAGCCGACACGGAGGTAACCAGCTTGGAAATCTCCCTGGAATCCATGTTGAGACGCCATCCCTTGGCAAGATCGCCCTCCAGGGCGTCCCTTATCTTCTGTTCCCAGGTAGGGGAAAGGGTAGACACGGTTATGACGTCGTTCTCCTTGAGCCTCAAAGAGATTATACGGGCCAAGCTCTCCCTCACCCTCTCGGTCAGATAATCCACCGAGGTAGAGAGCCTTCCGTAATCGGTCAAGGTCTCGAAAATGGTCACCAGATCCCTGATAGGGATATGCTCCGCAACCAGGTTCTGAAGGACCTTCTGGATGTCCCCAAGGCCGAGAACGCTGAGCATCTCCTCGGTAACGGCGGAGTTGCTCTCCTTGACCATGTCGGTAAGTTTCTGGACCTCCTGTCTGGTTATGAGATCGGCACCGTGAGACTTTATGACCTCCGACAGATGGGTGGCCAGCACGGAAGGAGCGTCCACGACGGTGTAGCCGCTGGCCTCCGCCTTGTCCCGAAGCTCCGGAGATATCCAGAGGGCGGGAAGGCCGAAGGCGGGCTCGGTGGTGGGAACACCTACGACCTCCTCTGTGACGTTTCCCGTGTCCATGGCGAGATAGTGTTCCGGCATGAGGTCTCCCTGTCCCTCCAGAGCTCCCTTGACCCTTATGAGATACTCCGAGGGTTTCAGCTGGATGTTGTCCCTTATCCTGATGGATGGGACCACCAGTCCCATGTCCATGGCCATCTGCTTCCTTATGGTACTGATGCGGTCCAGCATGTCCCCTCCCTGAGCGGGATCGACGAGAGGGATCACCGCATAGCCTATCTCCATTTCCATGGGGTCCACCGCCAGAAGTTTCATGACATCTTCCGGAGAGGTGGGAGTCTGAGAGGCAGGGTGGTCTCCCTCTCCCCCTGCAGGAGAGGCCCCCTTGCCCTTACCTTCCCTGGGCTCGCCGGACAGCCCTTCCTGGGTCTTAGCTTCCCGGTAGACCCCGTAGGCCATGAATCCAAGGAAAATCCCGAGGAATACAAATGGGAATGTAGGAAGCCCTGGTACCATGGCGAAGGCGAATAGCAAAGCTGTCCCTATCATAAGGGGCCTGGGATACCTTATAAAGGACGAGAACACGTCCCGACCAAGGTTGGAGTCACCGGCGGCCCTGGTGACTATTATGCCGGTAGCGGTGGAAAATAGCAGAGCCGGTATCTGAGACACCAACCCGTCTCCAACCGTTAGGAGACTGTAGACACCGGCTGCCTGACCGAGGGACAATCCTCGCTGAAAGACACCTATGGCGAGACCTCCGAGGATGTTGATTATGGTTATGATCAGACCGGCGATGGCGTCTCCCTTGACGAACTTGGAGGCACCGTCCATCGATCCATAGAAATCAGCCTCCCTCTGGATATCCCTTCGTCTTTCCTTTGCGCCAAGTTCATCTATCAAACCGGCGTTGAGGTCGGCGTCTATGGCCATCTGTTTTCCCGGCATGGCGTCCAGTGTAAACCTGGCTGCGACCTCGGCGACTCGTTCAGCCCCCTTAGTTATGACGAGAAACTGGATTATGACCAATATGAGGAATACCACCGCTCCGACGACGTAGTTTCCTCCGACGACGAAATTGCCGAAAGAGGAGATGATGTTCCCCGCGTTACCCTTGAGCAGTATCAACCTAGTGGTGGATACGTTCAGTGCCAACCGGAAAAGGGTTACTATTAGCAAGATGGAAGGAAACGACGATATCTCGAGAGCTCTGTTGACGTAGAAGGTCACCAGAAGGACCACCACGCCGAAGGTTATGTTCAGGGTAAGGAGAATGTCCAACAGCCAGGTGGGCAGAGGTATGATCATCATGACCACGACCAAAACCATCAGGGCCGCCACGCCTACGTCTGCAAAGCGAAGCATCCTCTCTACCATAGTCATCCGTTCCTCTGCCATACTCACGCGTCCTCTCGTTTTGCATCAGATGATGAATTCGATATTCCAGAACTTTACCAGAAACCAAGGAGCCCTTCCAGAGAACTAAGACCTCTTTTTACCGATACCATAGACGAAAGCCAGTACCTCCGCCACAGATTTGTAAAGCGTCTCGGGGATGGATTCGCCGACCTCCACGGAATCGTGGAGAGCCCAGGCCAGAGGCTTGTTTTCCACCACCGGCACGTCGTTTTCCTCGGCAATCTCCCTGATTCTCCGCGCCAGCAAACCCTTTCCCTTGGCAAGGACAACCGGAGCGTCCATCTTTTCTCTATCGTATTGAAGGGCTATGGCCAATGTCGTCGGGTTGGTTATGACTACATCCGCCTGAGGAACGTCGGCCATCATTCTCTGCTTAGCCATCTCCCTCTGCTTCTGGCGGATCTTCTGCTTGATCTGAGGATCCCCCTCCATCTGTTTGTACTCCTCTTTTATCTCCTGTTTGCTCATCTTTATGTTCTTCTCGAACTCCCATTTTTGATAGGACCAGTCGAAGATCGCTATGACCAAAAGCAAAAAGGTCATCTTGACGCACAACAGCCATATTCGCCACAGCAAGAGGGAAACGGCAGGACCGATGGGATATCTTACGGCAAGCACCATATCGGCGAGATCCCCTCTCAGGGCGGAATAGAGAACTATAGCCAGTATAAGAGCCTTGAGGATCCCCTTTACCATCTCTACCAAGGACCTCAGGGATATGACCTTCTTGAGCCCCGATATAGGGTTGAACCTGTTCATCTTAGGGATCAGCGGCTTAGACGTCATGACGAAGCCGACCTGAGCCACAGAGACGAAGAAGGCGGCGAGAAAACACCCCACCACCATAGGGACTATGGCCATACCGTAGGCCGATATGGACCTCATCGTCAAAGAGTGGAACCACCCGGTCCGCCCCAAGGTTCCACCTCCGATAAAGAACAAGCACTCCCGGATAAAAGACAGTATAACGTCGAAGATCCATCCTCCGAACAAAATTACGGCTATTAAACCGGCTATTATGACAGCCGAGGCCCCCAGGTCCTGGCTCTTGGCGACTCGCCCCTCCTCCCGCTCCTTACGCCTCTTTCTGGGAGTGGCAGGTTCGGTCTTCTCCTCGGCGAAAAACTGAAGTCGAAAAGTTTTAAATATTAACGCCATGCCGCCAGACTTCCCAAAGCCGCTCGAAGATAGGGCTCTATCTGATCGTGCATTATGTCCACCGTCATAGGCAGGACGACCATGAGCAGAAAAAGTCCCAGACCTATTTTAAGAGGCAACCCCAAGATGAAGACGTTCATCTGGGGAACGGTACGAGCCAGGAAACCAAGACCGATATCCGCCAGAAGCAGAGCCCCGTAAAACGGGATGGCAAACTTGAATGCCATGACGAAGAGCTTTCCGAGCCACTCCGCCAATCCCAGATCGGACGATACGGTCAGCCCCATCTCTCCGAGGGGTAAAAGCCTGAAACTCTCCATCAACGCTCTAACGAGAAGTATATGGCCGTTCCAATAGAGAAAAAACCAGAGGCCGATAAGGATCTGAAGCTGTCCTATTATGGAGTCCTGACTCTGGGATATGGGGTCCAACACGCTCACCATGGCCAACCCCATACGGGTACCTATCATCCGTCCCGCTATCTGGAGGGCATAGAAAGGAGCGGAGGCCAAGAAGGCTATGGAGGCCCCTACGAGAAGCTCCCGAAGCGCGGCGAGCAAAAAGGGAAGGACCCCGGAAAACAGCACCTCAGGGAGAACTCCACCCAGCTGAGGAACGGTTATAAGGGCGAAGAAGAAGGACAGAAAGTAAAGACAGGGGATGGGAAACGAAGAGGCCAGAAAGACAGGAGCGGTGAAGATGATCCCGAGAAACCGGATCGATACGAGCATATATAGAGGAACAACGCGAAAAAGGGCGTTTAAATCCATCATCTTACAAAACGATCCAGCTGTCCTAGAAGGTCCACGGCCAGCTTTCTGACCACCCCGAAGATCCATGGTCCCATGACCACGAGAGCCCCCATTATGGCGATTATCTTGGGGACGAAGGAAAGGGTCTGCTCCTGAATGGATGTGGCGGTCTGGAGGATACCGACGATAAGTCCCACCACCATGGCGACGATAAGTATGGGCAAAGAGGCCATCAAAGAAACCTTGATCGCCTCCATCAACATATCGCTGACGCTGAAGGCTTCCATCTCTAAGACCTCCCTCTAGACATCACTGGAAACTCCTGATAAGGCTGACAACCACCAGATTCCATCCGTCGGCCATAACGAAAAGCAGCACCTTGAAAGGCAAGGAGATCATCATGGGTGGGAGCATTATCATACCCATGCTCATCAGGACACTGGATATTATCATGTCCACCACTATGAAAGGAACGTATATCACTATCCCCATCTGAAAGGCGGATTTCAGCTCGCTGAGCATGTAGGCGGGAAGAAGGATCTTGTTGGGGATGTCGTCGGCGCTGGAAGGCCTATCCAACCCCGACATGGAGACCATAAGGGACAGTTCTTCCTCCCTCGTCTGGCTCAACATGAACCGGCGCAGAGGAGTCGTGACGTTTTCCAGCGCCTCCATCGAACCGATGCGGCCCTCCATGTAGGGAGATAGACCCTGACTGTACATCACGTCCCAGGTAGGGGCCATTATGAAGAGAGACAGAAAGAGGGCCAGGGTTACTATGACCTGGTTGGGCGGAGTCTGCTGGAGTCCCAGGGCGTTTCGTACGAATCCCAGTACTACCAAAACCCTGGTGAAAGAGGTTACCATGAGGAGTATCGCAGGGGCCACGCTCAAGACGGTCAACAGAGCCACTATCTGGAGCGAGGTGGAGACATCCTGAGGAGATGTCGCCCCCTCTACCGCGACCCTCAAAGCCGGCACAGGGAGTTCCGGTTGGTTCGGCTGGGCCAAAGCACCCCCGCACGACAGGAAGAAGACCGACAGACTAATGAGGATCGCTATTTTCAGGTTCTGCTTCATCGAACTTCTCCCATACATCACCAGGATAGCGCCGAAGCAACGATATACCCTCCTTGCTTTCCGCCAAGAGGAGTACGTCGGTGCCGCAACGCACCACATAAAGAACGCCTCTGCCCAAGGACAGAGACGTCAGGACCTCCAGCCCGTTTCTAGAGGACCTCACGCGCTTCGGCCCCCAACGGACGAGGAGAAAGCCGACGCCTCCTAGAAGGGCGACGGCTAGGATCATCTTTGTCAGATAAGACTCGATCGAAGACGACGCATCGGCCCAGGCCGGCCCGCAGAGAAAGCATACGGACAGAGACAAGGAAAAAAACGACGCAACGAGAATAGATCTTCCGCGCAAGGGACTTCGATTAGCCCAATACCTTGGACAAAGCGTCTACCACACGGTCAGGCTGGAAAGGCTTGACGATAAAATCCTTGGCTCCGGCCTGGATCGCCTCTATTACCATGGACTGCTGTCCCATGGCGCTGACCATGACGATCTTACAGCCGGGATTGACGGCCTTTATGGCCTTGACCGCCTCTATTCCGTTCATCTCAGGCATGGTGATATCCATCGTGACGATATCGGGATTGAGGTCTTTGTACATGGAAACCGCTACCTGACCGTTTTCCGCCTCTCCTACTACCTCGAAACCGTTTTTCGTGAGGATATCCTTCAACATCATCCTCATGAAAGCGGCGTCATCGACAATAAGGACTGTAGCCATAATGCCCCTCCTGTTCGTCTATTCAAGACATTTTCAGATCAAGATCCGATCGACTGGATTTTCTCTCCCACGTTCAATATCTCCGTGACCCTTACACCGAAGTTTTCGTCGATCACGACGACCTCTCCCTTAGCGATCAACTTTCCATTAACCAAAACATCTACCGGCTCTCCTGCCATCTTGTCCAATTCTATCACGGAACCGGGAGCAAATGACAGAACCTCGCCTACGCTCTTTCTAGTTCTTCCCAGCTCCACCGTAACCCGGACGGGAATATCGGCTATGAGGCCGATATTCGAGGGCAGCGAAGAATCGGCGGCGGCAGGCTGAAGCGGAGAAAACTGAGCGGGACGAACGTCGACCGGAGGCGACGCCTCTCCCGAGGGAGGCTGAGACATCCCTGCTCCACCGCTTCCGGAGGGCTGAGGAGCCTGCTGTTGAGCTGGTCTCTGAGTCGGCGCTTCCGTCGGGCTTCCCTGAGAGGGCTGAGAGGCAGAAGGAGCAGGAGCCTCCGGCTCTCCAATCAAAGCATCGGCAAAGGCAGAAGCATGAACCGACGGAACGGAGATAAAGCTTTTAAAACTGTCCAGCCCCTCTATGGTAACCTCCATGGAAACGTACCAAACGGGGACATCTCCCTCCAGGTTCGGGAAAAGAAGCCACTCGTCCTCGGTAACCTCCGAGGCGGGATCGGTGGGAATGGCCTTTCGTCCCTTGAGCTTTCCACTGAGGGAAGTCATGGCGGAGCCCACCACCTGGCTGAGTCCCTCCTGAGCGGCGTTGACGAACAGCTCGTTCGCCTCATCGGGAAGGTCCTTGCCCTCGCCTCCCATCATGAGATCGGCGAGAAGAACTACCCCGCCCTCGTTCATGACGACCGATACCGGAGCATCGTCGAAACCGTCGCAACGGACGGAGAAGAGCAGGTTTCGATTTCCTCCGATGGACTCCACCACCTCGGACTGAGCCTTTTCGCCTATCTCGGAGATCTGAACGGAGACTTCCCGTCCGGCCAACATACCTATAACCCCGGTCGTGGCGTCGGAGAACATCCCGGCCAAATCCTCCAGAGCCTCGAGCTGGGCCTGGGTCAGACCGGGGGAGCCACCTCCTCCTCCGCCGTCGGAGTCTCCGCCCAAAGAGCCCTCCAACAGGGCGTTTATCTCGTCTTGACTGAGCAGTTCGTCAGACATGATTACTCCTCCTCTTCCTCGCTCGAGCCGTCGTCCGCCACCTCGATAACCTCCACGGAATAACGTCCGTCAACGGTTCCCGGACGTCCGGTAAACTTGATCCTGCTCCCGACTCGAACCATGACGGGATCGTCCAACATCGAATCCAAACGAATAACGTCGCCGACTCGAAGCCTCATGACATCGAACAGGGATAAAACCGTGTCTCCTAATTCCAGATGGACCGGAACCTTCACCGTTCCAAGACTTGCGGTAAGGAACCCTCTATGATCCTGGTCCTTGTTCTTGCCGGTGGATGCGAACCAGATCTGAGAGCTGAGCTTATCCATAACCGGTTCCATGACGAAATAGGGTATACAGAGGCTGACCATACCCTCCACATCGCCTATGCTGACCCTCAAGGTAACCAGCAAAACCATGTCGGTGCCGGGACAGATCTGGACGAAGAAGGGATTGCTCTCCATGCTCTCGAAACGGAAGCGAACGTCTATGACGGTGCTCCAGCTGTCCTCGAGGAGCTCCAGCATCCTCATGAAAACCCGTTCTATAACGGTGGACTCTATATCGGTCAGATCCCTTGGCTTTCCGAAAACCTCTCCCTTTCCGCCCAGCAATCGGTCGATTATGGCGAAAACCAGGTTGGGATTCATCTCCACCACGGCGTTGCCCTCAAGAGGATACATCTCCAGAACGCCCATTACGGTGGGCTGAACCATGGAGCGCACGAACTCCTCGTAGGCGACCTGATCCACCGATGCGACCTCGCAGGTCACGATAGAGCGGACCATGGTCGACAGACTGGTGGTGAGCTGTCTGCTGAAGGACTCGTGAATCATCTGAATAGCCCTGAGCTGGTCCTTACTGAACTTGTCGGGACGACGGAAATCGTAACCCTTGACGTTCTTTTCCGCCGAAGCCTGGGATATCTCCTCGAAATCGACCTCTCCGCTGGTAAGGACGTCCAATAGGGAGTCTATCTCCGATTGAGACAGTACATCGGGAGTCACCGGATCTCACCACCTTTCAAGCATAACGGACCACGGACTACTGAGTGACGAACTTTCTGAAAAGAACCCTTCTTACCGCGACCTTGCCATCCACCGACGGCAGTATGGCGTTGACACGGCGCTTCATGTCGTCGCTGAGCTCCATGATTCCCTCTGCACTCCTGAAATCGTCGACGATGTGGTCTTTCACCGTAAGGAGCACTTCGTTTCTGATGTGGCTTCTCCAGCCTCCATCGGTCAGGATAGTCTCCGCCTTGGTGCCGGACGCCTCAAGGGCCAGCTCGAAGTTTACCAGATGGGGTTCTTTGTCCGCCAGGTTTATGACGAAATCGCCAAAATCGACTATGGGCCCGGGACGTTCAAGATCCTTTGAGACCCCGGTAACGCTCCGCTCCTCGGCACCGAAACGAAGCCCCATGAAATAACCTCCCCCGGCACCCAGGGCGAGGGCGATCAAGGCTATGACCGCTATCAATAAAATCCTCTTGAGCATATAGACCTCCTTCTCCCCCGCCGTCACTGCTTAGGGTACTTAGAGAGAATAACCAGGTCCACCCGTCTGTTTCTGGACCTGTTTTCATCGCTGTCGTTTGGTACCACCGGACGGAAAGGACCGTAGCCTACCGCCTGCACTATCGAAGGGGAGATTCCGGCGGCATCCACCAGATAGGAGGCCACTATAGCGGCCCTTATGGCGGAAAGCCCCCAGTTATCCCTGTAGGGACCGCCTCTAAGAGGCCTGTCGTCGGTGTGTCCCTCTACCGCCAGAGCGGGAATCCTCCCTTTAAGGAACTCACCCAGCTTAGCGAGCAGACGCTTGCCCTCGGGACGTATATCGACCCCTCCCAGAGGGAACAGAAGCTGATCCGACAGAGACACGGTTACGCCTCTTTGGTCAACTATCACCGACACATCCTGCTCCATCTCCTGATCCTTCAAAAAGGAACGGAGCTCCCTGTCCACCTGGAACGTGGATTGGGTCTGACGACGTTCCTCTCCGGCGTCGTAGCCGGAGGAACCTCCGTAAGGCAAGGGGTCCTCCTGAAGGGATTTACCTCCGTCCAAGACCCCCAATGCGCCCTGGAAGGAGACCATCATCTTCTTGAACTTCTCCACATCTATGGACGAAAAAGCGAAAAGCAGGACGAAGAAGGTAAGGAGCAGGGTAACCATATCTCCGTAAGTCGCAAGCCATCCGGCGCCGCCTTTCTCCTCTTTCCGCCTCTTTTTTCTAGCCATGGGCTATTCCTCTCCGCCCTTTTCGTTATCGTGCCGTTCCTCAAGCTCTTTCCGCTGCTCCGGAGGAAGGAAGACCTTGAGCTTTTCCTCCACTATTCTGGGGTTCTCTCCGGCCTGAATAGCCAGGACCCCCTCGACCATAAGTTCCCTGACCACCGTCTCCTCCGAGGACCTGGCGGCCAGCTTGGCCGATGTAGGCAAAGCGAAGATGTTGGCCATGAAGGAACCGTAAAAGGTCGTTATGAGGGCGACCGCCATCCCCGGCCCGAGAGAGCCCGGGTCGTCCAGGTTTCTGAGCATGGCTATGAGACCTATGAGCGTTCCCAACATACCGAAAGCGGGGAACAGCTCTCCCATTGTGTCGAACATTCCCTTGTTGGATGCATGTCGCTCCTCCAAAACGCTGATCTCCGTGTCGAGGATAGCCTTGACCAGCTCGGGATCGGTGCCGTCCACGACGAGCTGAATGGACTTGGCCAGGAACTCGTCGTCCAGTTCGGAGGCGTCGGCCTCGAGGGCCAGCAGCCCCTCTCGCCTGGCCTTCTCGGCAAAGCTGACTATGGTCTGAACCAACGAGACCAAATCAGGAGTCTGGGAGAAAAAGGCGACCCTGGTGATCTTTCCCAGTTTTTTGATACGATCCATCGGGTTCGCCATTATCACGGCCCCCATGGTTCCGCCTATGGTTATCAGCATGGACGGCAGGTTCACGAAGGCAGCGGCCTCGCCTCCGACCACTATACCTCCCACGACCAATATCAAAGAAAGAGAAAGTCCGATGATTGTCGCCAGATCCACGGTCAGGCCTCCATTTTTTTCAGATAGTCGAGTATCACCTCAATGATAAACCGATGACACCGCTACGTCAAAGAGAGCGGCAGCCCTCGTTTGGCCCGATAGGCCGCCGCCCTTTCCATTATCTCACCGGGAGTTTCCTTCACGACGTAACGGTGGCCGTTCAACAAGGTGACCACAGTGTCGGGATTGGCCTCCACGGTCTCTATTAGGTCGGCATTCAACACGAACACCGAGCCGTTGAGTCTGGATACCTCTATCACCTTAAGCGCCTCCGACCTTTAACTTACCTCATAGAAACTATCTCTTGAGATTCAGAAGCTCCTCCAGAACGGAATCGCTGGTGGTGATGACCCTGGCGCTGGCCTGGAAACCCCTCTGGGTGGTTATAAGATCGGTGAACTCATCGGTTATGTCGACGTTGCTGTACTCGAGAGAGCTTCCTGCTATGGTTCCCGCTCCTTCGACCATGGCGTTGACGATGGAAGGCTCTCCGGAGTTTATGGACTTAGAGAAACAGGTGTTGCCGGTCTTCACCAGACCCTGAGGGTTGGCGAACATAGCCAGGGCCATCTTGTAGAGCCCCCGATTCTGACCGTTGTCGTAGATCCCGATTATGGTTCCGTCATTGGAGACAGAAAAATCCTCAAGCACTCCCATACTGTAACCGTTCTGAGTATAGGGCTTTGTGGTGAAGGCCGATCCGTACTGGGTAACTCCTTCTATCTCCTCTTTATCGAAAGACTTACCGGAGAAATCCAACACCACGTCGGCATCGTCGGCCCCTATTGCGGAGAACCCTATGGAGATGGTGTTCTCGCCGCCGGAGAGCAGTTTGCCCTCGGAGGAAAACCTTATAACTCCCTTGTTGTCCGAGAGCTTGAGCTCCGGCTCGTCCGGCAGGAATGCCTCCCAGCTCCAGGCGTTGCTGCCGACCTTCTTCCAGACGACCTCAAGGGTGTGCTCGTTGCCGAGACTGTCGTATACGGTGCCCTTGCCCTCGTGGACGCTGTCGGATCCCTCTCTTATGGAGGAGACTGGCTTGCCCCCGTCGGTTCCGTCGTAGGTGAAGATCAGCTTGGACGGATCGGTGGGAGAGGGCTTGACGGTTACCTTTGCCCCACCGGCAAAGCTGGAGGCAAACGTAGCCCCAGCACCACTAGCACTTGAATACTCGGAAGTACCGGAATTAAAGGTAACATCGCCAGCAGTGAGATCCATGTTAAAAGCCGTCATAACCCCCATATCGTTAGGTCCCCAGAGGGTAACAGTATCTCCATAGTTACCGACGGTACCATCGCTGCTACTGTAATCGACCAGATATTGGGCTCCGTTTATCTCGGTGGTCTGGAAATTGAAGTCGCTGTAGGTCCACGTAGTCTTGCCTGTGTCCTCGTTCACGAGCGACAAAGTCCCCTTCTCCGGGTTATAGACAACTTCGTGATCCTGAGCAATCACCGCAGTATCATCATCGGGATCCGAGGCAGATAAAGAAACGGTGGAAGGACTCGGTTGAAGGATGACGTTACCGTCCTCGGAGACCCCCTTAAAAGCCAGATTTATCGTCCCACCAACACCGATACCCGAATCAGCTAAGTCAAGGGTAATAAAATCGGAAATAGTAGTTCCCTCTTGAAATCTATAGGTTATGTCAGCGGTAGCAGAGGTTCCATCTGTCGAAGTTACCGTGTAAGCAGGAGTAACGGTCGTATCTCCCTCTTTATTCACCCCACTGTTACTTGTGGCTGGCCCTATTATAGGGCTTACGTTACCCCGGAAGTTGAGGGCCTTTCCGGAGGAGTCAATCTCCAGGAAGAGGCTTACGGGATCGGGAAATTCGCTGTCCTCGCCGGTGGTCATCTTGAGGGTCGAGTCCGGGTCGAAGAGGCCGTCCTCGGTCTTGAGCACGTTCCACTGGAAGTAATCCACCTGGCTGGCTCCGGTGCTCTCGTTCTTTCCCTCTCCCCAGAGACGAACCTGGGCCTTGTTGCCTATCTCGGTTATCTCCGCCAGGTAGGTGTGGGTGGTTCCGGTGCTGTCCTCTATGCTTACGGCCTGATAGTTCATGTAGGCACTCATAGGGATGGAGGTTCCGTCTATGGAAAGCTCTCCCTTGGCGGCGTCGTAGTTTACGGTGTGACCGGATGACCCCACAAGCTCCAGCTTGGGATAGTAGGTGGATTCGTCGTGGCTGCTCTGCTGCACTCCCTCGAAGCTGAAACGGAGGGTCTCTACACTGCCGTCGGCCTCGTTTTCCAGCCTTATGTTTATGAAGTCCGAGACGTCCTCCCCTTCCGCCACGCTGATGGTGTACTCAGAGCCGAGTATCTCCGAGGAGAACTTGACCCCGTCGGGTATACCGAGAGGAAGATAGGGGTCCACCCGGCTGTCCAGGTTGCACCTGTAGCCAACGGTCGAAGTGGCCTTGGCCTCCATTTTTCTGCCTATGGGTATGTTTATGTCGCTGAGCTCCGAGCCGGTGGAGATCACTCCGTCCTCGTCGACGGTCATCTCGTTGCCCTGAACCCTGTAGCCAGTTCCTGACATGGCAAGGTCGGAGTTCGAGTCCAGCACGAACTGGCCGGCCCTGGTGTAGAGGTTTTCCGCTCCGTTTCTTACGACGTAATACCCCTCGCCCTGGATGGCCATATCTGTTCTGTTGCCGGTCTGAGACACTGTTCCCTGAGTGTGGATCGTCTCTATGGCTCCTACCTGGACACCTAAGCCTACCTGTTTTGCGTTGACCCCTCCCACGTTTCCATCGGGAGCCATAGCTCCTCTCTCGGTCTGAGAGAGAAGGTCCTGAAATACCACGGTGGATTTTTTGAATCCAACTGTGTTCACGTTGGCGATGTTGTTACCAACCACGTCCAGTCTTTTCTGGTGCGCCTTGGCACCGCTTACTCCGGTCAAGAGAGACCTCAACATAGAAAACGACCTCCTTTAAACTTTTGAGAGATCGGCAGTCCGTTGCCTGGCTCTCCATCCCGCCTTCCCTGGTGGGCCTTCAATTCCGTCATCTTACAGAAATTCATTGCCGTATGTTTCAAGCGCTTTCCGTTCCCGGCAGAGCCACGGAGATTATCCTGCTTATGTCCGCCTCGGAACCGTCGGTCATCTTCAGTACGACAGATCCGTTTTCATGGGATATGGACTGGACTATACCCGTCTTTTCCTCCGTCAGCTGGTTGCCCTGGTCGTCCTGATAGGCATGAGAGTAGGTCACCTCGAACCCTATATAGCTCACGGCGTTGCCCAGCTGTAAGGAGAGCATTTCCTCCATGCTGCTGTTCATGTTCATGAGCTGTTCAACCGTGGTGAACTGGGAAAACTGGGCCGCCATTTCGTTGGTGTCCATGGGCTCCAGAGGATCCTGGTTTTTCAGCTGTTCTATGTAGAGTTTAAGAAAGTCGTCCTTGTCCATGGCGCTTTTTATCTCCCTCGACTGACCGGCGGTGTAGCTGGAGGACGCCGAGGAATAGGGGTTTACCGTAGTCATAGTGTATCCGACCTCCTTGCCTAAGTTTTTAGGCGTACCACTGGAGCATCCCTCGCTCCAGGTCTATCCGGGCTACAGTCACTATAGAGTCCTCCGAAACTTCGTCGTCATCCTCTGTCCTTCCTCTTCTGCCCTTGACGGACTGTATCGAGTCTCTCCAGGGAGAGCGTCTGTCGTCTCCCTGACGAACGTCGACGTTTACAGAGGAGGCGCTGATTCCCTGTTGGGCCAGCATGTCCTGAAGGAGAGGTATCTGAGGCTTTATCATCTCCCTGACCTGGACGCTGTCGACCTTGAAAGAGGCCTCCATTCCCGATGGGGTTACGTGAACCTCCACCTCGATTCTGCCCAAAGCAGGAGGGTCGACCACTATGGAGGCTCTCTGAGTGCCGTCCGAAGCGACCTGCCTCACTACCTGCGCCAACCCCTGAGGCAGAATTTCGGGACCTCTGCCCGGGAGGGGTATGCTGCGTGTAGCCGTTTGAGCGTTGGTTACGGCAGTTCGAGAGGTGCCAGGGCCGTTCAGTTCCCCGGCAGAGCGTGACGATGGATCGACTCCCTGATCTTTACCTGTGTCCTCTTTGCCGTAGGATCTCATGTCGTTTTGGGCGATAGGTTCCTTTTCGTTTTTATCGGTCGACTTCGAGATACCCTCTGAATTTTTTTCGGCGATTTCAGCCTCGTCCTGTACCGTCGGCAGAGAGTTTTCTTCGTCTTTTTTGACGTATGATATCTGATCCTTTCGGTCGGAGTCCTCGGGAGACCAGCTGGAGGCGAACAGTGCGTTCGGACCAGCGGTTTTTTCCGGCTTCGGCTTTTGCGACTCCGTGTCGATCGTGACGACATCTTTCGACGTATCCGAAGGGCCATAGGTCGACTTCGGTTTCGAAGCTGCCTCCTGAAACCGCTGAACCGGCTCGGCGGTCCTTGCTGCAACATCTCCATCGACCCAAGTCCGGACTGTTCCGGAGGTGTTTTTTTCCGGCTTCGCAATCTCGGAAGCCACGGTCTGGGTGGCCTGCGTTTCTGGCCCTGCCGGAGGTGCTACGTCGGATCTTTTAGGTGTTGCCGTCTCGAATCCGGCATCGCTGGAGGTCCAGGCTCCTGGTTGTTCCATGGATACGACCTCAGCTTTAACCGAACCGAGGGGCGATCCGGTCGGGACTGTAGAGCCTTCCGTATTCCTCGAGACGGTTCCTTCGAATTTTGAATTTCCCCTCTGGCTTTGGACCGGAGCCTCTGGCTTCTCGGCTAATACGGGGGAAACGTGACCATCTCCTGCCGCTTTAACGATCTGGGTAGACTGCGTTTCTGGCCCTGACGAAGGTGCCACGTCGAGCCTTTTAGGTGTTGCCGTCTCGAATCCGGCTTCGCTGGAGGTCCAGGTTCCCGGTTGTTCCATGGATACGACCTCAGTTTTAACCGAACCGAGGGGCGATCCGGTCGGAACTGTAGAGCCTTCCGGCTGCATTGAGACGGTTCCGTCGACTTTTGAATTTCCCCTCTGGCTTTGGACCGAAATCTCTGGATTCTCGGCTACGACGGAGGAAGCGTAACCACCTTCTGCCGCTTTAACGATCTGGGTAGACTGCGTTTCTGGCCCTGACGAAGGTGCCACGTCGAGCCTTTTAGGTGTTGCCGTCTCGAATCCGGCATCGTTGGAGGTCCAAGTTCCTGGTTGTTCCATGGATACGACCTCAGTTTTAACCGAACCGAGGGGCGATCCGGTCGGAACTGTAGAGCCTTCCGGCTGCATTGAGACGGTTCCGTCGACTTTTGAATTTCCCCTCTGGCTTTGGACCGAAATCTCTGGATTCTCGGCTACGACGGAGGAAGCGTAACCACCTTCTGCCGCTTTAAAGAAAGAGGAGACTTGAGTTCGAGGCTCCATCGTTTCCGGACCCACGGTATGAGGCGTTACGGTTTCAGAGCTTACCTTGCCATCGGCCAGAGTCCGAACTGCATCGGAGGTAGCTTCTTTCAGCTGAGTAGTTTCGAAAGCCACGATCTGGGTAGACTGCGTTTCTGGCCCTGCCAGAGTTGCCACGTCGGGCCTTTTAGCAGAGCCTTCCGGCTGCATTGAGACGGTTCCTTCGACTTTTGAGTTTCCCCTCTGACTTTGGACCGGAACCTCTGGATTCTCTGCTACGACGGAGGAAGCGTAACCACCTTCTGCCGCTTTAAAGGGAGAGGATACCTGAGGTCGGGGCTCCGTCGTTTCCGTGGCCTCCGCCTGGGTGGTTTGCTTTTCGGACGGAACGTCGGCCTTCGACGTGGATAGGTCTAGGTCTATTTTCGGAATGCTCTTTAAGGGACCGAGAGGGCCTATGAGGTCGTTTAAAAGGGCGTCCACGTTTTCCAAGACGAAGGCGTCGTCCTTCTCGCCATCCAGAACCTCTTCTGTGGCACCATCCGAAGCTACCTGGGAAACGGAAGGTTCCGCCTGGGTTATAACCAGGGAACCGACGTTTCTTCCGGTGGGATCGACAAAGGACGGTATGTTTAGGCGGTTTTCCCCTCTGGAATAGGAGTCCAGTTGCCCTACTACCTCAGACACGGAGGTAGTGGTCGATCCGACTTCTTCGCCGCCGGGTTTCGTCGACGGTATCGAGTCCTCTCGATATAGAAGCTCCTCGAATTTCCCGGTGTCTTCGGACGAGGAGTTTTTCATCACACCGAAAGAAAGAACCTCCGACTTGACGGAGCTTTTCGGAGGATCGCCTCTTTTGGATGACTGAAACAGGTTTTCGGCACCGATAAGCATGGCCTGATTCACCTACCGTTTCTTCGAGGCCAGCTGTTCCGTCAGCCACGCCGCTTTCGCCGCGTCCATGCGGCCAAGTATTTTAGCACTGTCGTCTTCGGGCAAAGCCCTCAGTATCTTAACCGCCAGAGACGGGTCCAGGCTCTCTACGATCTTCGCCGCTCTACGGGCCGATATCTCCTGATAGGTACGGACTACCCTCTCGAAATCGGCTTTTTCGATCTCCGAAAGCTCTTTATCCGATTCGGGCTTCTGGTCCATGGAGGCTATCCGAGCCTCGGCTAACTCCAGGCTGTCTTTCCTGGCGGAGAGGTCCGAGGAGAGGGCTTTCAGCCTTCGTTCCATTTCGTCCAGCGAGAGCTCTTTTTCAGTCAGACGGTCCTCCCAAAGGCGAAGTTCGTACCGCCGTCTTTCCTCCACCGTCATGGTATAGATCTCCGGAACGTCCATAAGATCCGAGAGCTGATCTCCCACGTAGGGTAGTTTGGGCACTATGGAATACAAAAGAGGCCTGGCGTCCCAGACCCCGCTGAACTGAAGCCCTATAGCCGCTCCTGCCACCCCTACGAGGAGGAATAACAGGAGCATGAGTCTGCGAAGTCCTTTCGACTCGGGTTTCTTCTTTTCTTTACGCTTTCCCTTTCCCTCGTCTATGGGATCCTGTACGTTTTTATCTTCAGCCATATCGGACCTCCGTTATCCTCTGTAGAGTCCCAACACCTTGCGGACGTAGTTTTCCGTCTCCCTGAAGGGAGGTATTCCTCCGTAGGAATCGACCCTTCCGGGACCTGCGTTGTAGGCTGCGAGGGTTTTCTCGAGGTCTCCATTATATTTCTCGGATAACCGAGACAGATACTTGACGCCGCCCTCGATGTTCTGAACGGGGTCGTCCGGGTCGACACCAAGCATTTTAGCGGTGCCCGGCATGAGCTGCATGAGTCCTACGGCCCCTTTAGGGGAGATCGCATCGGGACGCCAGGCCGATTCCACCGAGATAACCGAGTGGACGAGTCTTTCGTCGACGCCGTAGCGTCGGGCTATGGCGGAAGCGGTGTCTTTGAAGGAGTCTCCCGAGGAGGCGACCATGCTTCTGACTATGCTTCCGGCCCCGGAGAGCCCGTCGTCTCGAAGGTTCGAGCTTTCCTTGTCCTTCGACTCGACCGCCTTATTGCCCTCCGCTTCCTTTAGGGCGGAATCGAAGTCGACCGATGAAGGAGGCGTCTCGATTCCCATCTTACGGCGAAGGTGGCCTATACGCTCCATCACCTCGCGTATTCCCTGAAAGTCCGGTCCCGATATGTGTCTCATCTTCAGCCCTCCCTGGACGAGCTCAGTTTTCTCCTCTGCGGTGGTGGAGCATCCCGGCGATCTCGTCTACAGCCATCTGCTCTTTTCTCAGGCATTCCTTCTCCCACTGAAGCTCCATCTGCAAAAGATAGGTCTCCACTTTACGGACGTCCCTGTGTTTCTCCAGCAAAGCGGCCTCTACCGTCTCCATCTTTTTTCTCAATCTCAGGACCTTTACTATTCCCTCTTTTATTCGGTCCTCCGTTCGTGAGATGTCCTCGCTTCCTATACGGAGGCCCTCTATGGTCACGTTTCCGCTGGCTATATTCTCGAACCGGCGTATATATTCAAGCTTTTCGTCTCTCAGTTCTCTGAGATGGTCCAAAAAGGCCTCTTCCTGCCTCTTAAGTTCAGCCAGTTCTTTTCTGACCAGGTCTCTCGCCGTTTCCTTGGCCTTCAGGATTTTCCGAAACCGATCTATTCTGTCCTTCAACGACCGGTCATCCCCTTAGAGGCTATGGATGAGATTATTCCCACCGTTTCCTCGAAGGAGGAGGCTTCGCCGATTCCCTGACGAAGAAAGGCTTCTACATCTCCCAGGTTGTCCAGGGCCCAGTCCGCTCGGGGGTTGGATCCCTTATGGTAGGCTCCTATGGCGATAAGATCCTCCGCCTCGGCGTATCTGGCCAGTACTTCCCTGATCCGTCCGGCTCCGTCGAGGTGTCCTTTGTCGACTATGGAGGGCATGACTCGACTGACGCTGTTGAGGATGTCTATGCAGGGGTAGAAGTTTCTGGCCGCTATCTTTCGGGAGAGGACGACGTGTCCGTCTAAAATACCTCTGACCGAGTCGGCCACTGGCTCGTTCATGTCGTCTCCCTCCACCAGAACGGTGTATATTCCGGTTATGCTTCCCCTGGTTCCCGCACCGGCTCTCTCCAGTAGTCTGGGCAGGAGGGCGAACACCGAGGGGGTGTAGCCTCTGGTAGCCGGAGGTTCCCCCACAGCCAGCCCGACCTCTCTTTGGGCGTAGGCCACCCTGGTGACCGAGTCCATCATCAAGAGCACGTCTTTGCCCTGATCCCTGAAATACTCGGCGACGGCCGTGGCGGTAAAGGCCGCTTTGAGTCTGACAAGTGGAGGCTGGTCCGAGGTCGCCACGACTAGGACCGATCTCTTTAGTCCTTCCGGCCCCAGGTCTCTCTCTATGAATTCCCGGACCTCTCGACCACGCTCTCCTACCAGACCTATAACGTTTATCTCCGCCTCGGTGTTTCGGGCCATCATGCCTAGAAGGGTGCTTTTTCCGACTCCCGATCCGGCGAAGATGCCTATTCGCTGGCCTCTGCCGAGGGTCAGTACTCCGTCGACCGCCCTGACCCCTACCGGCAGCGGTTCCGATATGTTCTGTCTTCTAAGAGGATGGGGCGGGGTGGCGTAGAGAGGGTAGAATTCACTGGATCCGACCGGACCTTTTTCGTCCATAGGGCGTCCCAGTCCGTCGAGTATCCTTCCCAACAGTCCAGGACCTACGTTGACTCCCAGTGGACGCCCCATAGAGACGACCTCGCATCCCGGCCCTATATCACGCAGCTCTCCGAGGGGCATAAGAAGGACCCGATCGTCTCGAAACCCCACGACTTCGGCTTCCAGATTTTTTCGTCCCTTTCTGAACCTTATGTCGCAGAGATCGCCGACCCGGACATCCGGCCCTTTGGACTCGACCACAAGTCCGACGACTTTCGTGACCCGTCCGTTGACCCTGACCAGGTCCCTCTGGGATAGCCTGGAATCCAGCGAATCCAGAAGGTGTCTGAAATCAACGGTCTTCGTCATTGGACATTCCCTCCATCAGGACTCCCTCGACCTCCACTCCGATCTGCTCCAACTGAGTACGCCATCTGGCATCGTATATGCCGAGGCCGGTCTCGACTATGCAGCTTCCCTTGTCGACCTCGTCGTCGGCCATGAACTCTATGTTGCGGATTCCTCTAACAAGGTCTCCGAAGTTGCCCTTCTGGGACTCTATCAGGTCCAGGTCGTCCGGGTTCAGGTAGACCCTGAGGTCCTCCTTTTCGCTGGCTCTGGACAAAAGTCCTTTGAGAAGACGGAGAGCCGCCTCCTGATCGAAGGCGACCTCCCGGATCAGAAGACGAGACAACACCTTTTGCCAAAGTCGTACCAGGCGGTAGGGGTTTGCCGCTAGAAGTTCCTCCAGGTTGGTCTGTATCTGCTTGTGGACTCCGTTGAGGAGGTCGATGGTTCCGGATAGTTTTTGCTCCATCTCGGACCTTATCTTCGCTTCAAGCTCCTCTCTGCCCTCAGAGAGACCTTTTTCTCGCCCCTCGGAAAACCCTTTGGCCCTGCCTTCTTCGCAGGCCTTTTTACCGTCTTCCTCGACTTTAGCTCGAAGTTCGACAATCTCCCTCTGTCTCGCAGCCTCTTTTTCGTCGCATTGGGCCTGAAGAGATCGCAGTCTCTCCTCGGAAGCACGAAGACGATCCTCTAGGTTCTCGCAGGAGGAGCGCCAACGTTCCGCCTCCTCTTTTAGGAGTCCCGCCTCTCCGATGTTCTCCGATTCAACCTCGGAGTTTTCAGGTTCTACAGGAGCCATCCCTATGCGCACCGCCTCCGGTACGAGCCGAACGGCACGGATAAGACGGCGACGAGAGGAATCAGACAATCAGTTCTTCCTCCCCGCCTCTGGCTATGACTATCTCTCCGGCGTCCTCCAGAGCACGGACGACGTTGACGATCTTCTGCTGGGCCTCTTCCACGTCTCTTACACGGACGGGGCCCATGTACTGCATGTCTTCGGTAAGCATGTCGGCCGCTCTCTGAGACATGTTCTTGGTGAACTTGGTCTTGAGGTCCTCCGTAGCACCCTTGAGTGCAAGGCCGAGGTCCTTCATCTCCACCTCGCGGAGTACCCTCTGGATTGAGCGGTCGTCCAGTCCGGAGATGTCCTCGAAGACGAACAGACGGCGCTTGATCTCCTCGGCCAGCTCCGGGTCGTTCTCCTCCAGGTTTTCCATGATGTTTCTCTCCGTTCCGCGGTCGACACGGTTGATGATCTCCACCACCGAGTCGATGCCCCCGGCCATGGTGAAGTCCTGGCCGATGATGGTGCTGAACTTTCTCTCCAACACTCGCTCCACCTCCCGGAGGACCTCCGGAGTTATGCGGTCCATCTTGGCGACCCTTTTGGTGACCTCGGCCTGCATGCTGGCTGAAAGTCGACCTATTACCGCGGCTGACTGCTCCGGAGTGAGGTAGGACAATATGAGAGCTATCGTCTGAGGGTGCTCGCCCTGTATAAAGCTTATCAACTGCTGAGGATCGCTGTGGCGCATGAAGTCGAAGGGGCGAACCTGAAGGCTGGCGGTGATCCTGGTGAGAAGGCTCTGAGCCCTTTCGGGACCGAGGGCCTTTTCGAGGACTTCCCTGGCATAGTCGACGCCGCCCTGAGACATATACTCACGGGCCAGTATAATTTCCTGGGCGTCCTTCAGCACGGCCAACCTCTGTTCGGAGGAGATCTTCCTGAGGTTGGCTATTTCCAACGTAAGTACCTCTATGCTGGTCTCGTCCAGGTTTTTATAGGTTTTGGCGGCAACTTCGTTGCCAAGGGTAACCATGAGAATGGCTCCCTTTTGCTTCCCCTTAAGCTGCCTGGAGGACATATCCTTCGCCATGTTCAGACACCCTTTCGATCGATCAGTCCTCGACTATCCATTCGCGAATAAAAGCCGCAAATTCTTCCGGATTGTTCAGCGCATAGTTCCGGATCTGCTCCTCCAGGACGGCAAGCTCTCCCTGGGCTTCCATGGATCCCGGAGAAGATAGGAGGTCCTGAAGGCTGGGGACCTGCCCGGCGTCCTCGGCCCTCTTGGCGGCATCGAGAGATTTTCTTCGACGGCGCCTGCGATACCACATGAACAGGGCAAGAGCCAGAATTATAAGCAGTATTCCAAGCAACGTAACGGTGGCGACTATCTTCTGCCGCCTCTCCGCTGCCAGCTGTTCGGCCATTCGGTCCGCCAATGTCGTGGAGAATTTCATCGACTGGATAGCGATCTGGTCGCCTCTGCCGGAGTCGAGACCGATGGCGGGAGCCACCAAGGCCCGAATATCCTCAAGCTGTTCCTCCGAAAGGTCGCCGTCCACTAGGACGGAGGCGGTTAGACGCCTTATGGAACCGGGAGTCTCGACGTTTTCCGATTCGTGGGTCGTTATCTCGTAGTTGGTGACCGTGTCCATCTTGTTGTATTCGCCTACGCCACCTGCACCTGTGTCTATGGCGTAACCGGGGATGTTGGTGGTGGTTCCCGGAGCTCCTCCGGTAGGCCCACCTGGGCCGACGTAGCTCTCCTCTGTGTTCTGTTCGCTTCGAACAACGCCTTTGCCGGTGGGACCGGGAATATACTGGGTGGAGGCGTTTCTCTTCTTGTCCAGGTCGAGATCGACCTTTATGCGGACAACAACGCTGCCTGGGCCGAAGACCCGTTCCAGCATGGCCCGGACTTTACGCTCCATCTCCTTTTCCTGCTGTCTTTCCAGTTCCCTCTGGACCGATGATACGGTTCGGCCTGCTCCGTCGGAATAGATGAACATGTCGTCCTCTATGAGGTCCGACAATACGTTGCCGTCGGTGTCCACAACCGTCACGTCGTCCGGCTGGAGTCCCTCCACGCTGTGGCTTACGAGATGGACGATCGCCTTTATCTGCTCCGGGTTTATCGAGGCTCCCTGATGTATCCGGACCAGGACAGAGGCTGTGGCTGGTTGTTGCTGCTCCAGAAAAAGATGAGGCTGAGGAATCACGATGTTTATCTTTGCGTATTCAACGCTGTCTATCTGGGCCACCGTCCTGGCCAGTTCGCCTTCCAGCGCCCTGACGTAGGTTATCTTTTGCTGAAATTCGCTCATGCCCATCTGGACGTCGTCGAAGATCTCGTATCCCTTGACACCGCCCTTGGGCAGTCCCGCTCTGGCCAGTTCAAGACGAACCTCGTATACGTGCTCCTCCGGAAGAAGTATGGCGTTCGCTCCGGGATCGAGTCTGTAGGGGATCTTGTTTTCCTTGAGATAGGCCACTATGGAGGCCTCGTCCTGGATTTCGAGTCCGGAAAACAGGGGCTCCCAGGATTCCCGACCGGATAGGACGACCAGGGCTATCAGGCCAAAGAACACAAGCGACACTATTCCCACCAGGGTGACTTTCTGCCACTTCTGGAGGGAGGACCAAAGAAGCCCTATTTTATTTTTTATCTCTGAAAGACGTTCCATATCAAATTATCATACTGCCATTCTGCTCAGTTGCTGATAGGCATCGACCAGTTTATCCCTGACCCGGACCAACAGCTGAAAGGCGAGAGATGCCTTCTCCACCGAGAGAGTGACCTCCGAGACGTCGTCGACGTCGCCCAGCGATAGCCTCTGGACCATGGCATTCGAGTCCATCTGAAGCTCGTTCACTCCGACAACCGCTTCTTTAAGCGAATCCTCGAAGGAACGTGCTGGAGCGGCGACTTCTGGGCTTTTGAAGACGTTACCTACGTCGCTGCCATGCATCTTGGAAAAATCTATGCGAATGCCGTCCACGATTCACACTCCTCCTCAAATCTAAAAAAATCCAACTGGTCTATTCTACCATGAGAGTAACTAGACTCTAGGTAATCCAGTCCCTTACTGCCTTAAGTATAGTAGGTCTTTCGCCTCATAGGTAGAGATGAAAAAAGCCGCCAAGAAGGCGGCTACAAAGCACGAAAGGGATATCAAAGCTGATTGAGAACCTGGACTTTTTTAACCAGTACGTAGATTCGACCGCTTCCCAAAGAAGACCTGAGCTCTCCAGCGACCCATATGGGGGTGTTCTCCTCCTGAGCTTCCAGCCATCGGATTATCTCTGGATCGAAGGCCCTCATCCTGAGATAGTCGACCCTGTCACTTCCGTCCATGTCGCGGTATTCCCTCTTCAGGGAGAACTCGAAGTAAGAACCCAGGCGGTTCTCTCCTCTTGTGTCCCCCTTTACAAAGTGGAGAACCCCCGAAAGGTATATGTCGTTGACTAATCTTTCCATCCCTTTTCCTCCTCGAAATTCGTCATGACTAGCTTATATTTTCGCCCTTCGGCGTCCTCTTCTTCTTGAGACCAAGATATCACACAAGGGGTGTCGTGAGCAAATGGAAACCCCGGTTAGTTCAGGGCTTTCTCCATAACAACGCTCAACTGATGACCGAACTCGGCGGGATCCTTTAGGGTTCCACCTTCAGCCAGTACGGCCTGTCCGTATAGCACGGAACAGAACGGTCGAAGCGATTCTTCGTCACCCTTCTCCAGCATAGAGGCCATGCTTTTAAGAACGCGATGACCCGGGTTGATCTCAAGCACCCTCTTGACCTCCGGCACATCCTCTCCCATCGCCTTCATGATCCTCTCCATCTGGGGGGTAATGTCGTCCTCATCTCCGACGAGACAGGCAGGAGAGGACGTTAGCCGAGAGGATACCCTCACGTCTTTTATCTCCTCTTTAAGGCTGTCTTTGATGAAGTCGATCAGTCCTCCCAGGTTTTTCCTGGCTTCGTCGTTTTCCTCGTCGTCCGAGATCCTGGCCACGGAGCGAAGCTCCTTGTCACGGAACGATGCTCCCTGGACCCACATTTCGTCCACAGGATCGGCCAGCAGGAGCACTTCTTCTTCCTTCTCCAAAAGCGATTCAATGTGAGGAGATTTTCTTAGGACCTCGACGGATGGTCCGGTTATGTAGTGTATGACATCCTGTCCTTCAGGCATACGGTCTACGTATTCGTCCAACGTAGTGAGCTTTTCCGAATCAGTGGAGGAGAAAAGACAGAGCTTCTTGACGGTCTCCTCCTCTCCTTCGCCCTGGATCAACCCTTCCTTGAGGACCACGCCGAACTCGTCCCAAAACTTGAGGTATTTTTCTCGATCTTCTTTGAGCATCTTTTTCAGGGTCTGAAGGGTCTTTCTCGCCACGCTTTTACGGATCAGCCTGACCTGCCGATCCTGCTGGAGAATCTCCCTGGATATGTTGAGGGAGAGGTCTTCCGAGTCGACTACTCCCTTTACGAAACGAAGGTAGCTCGGCAGGATCTCGTCGCAGTCGTCCATGATGAAGACCCTTTTGACGTAGAGGCCTATCCCCTTTCGCCCCTCCCTCATGAACATGTCGTAAGGGGCTTTGGGGGGTATGAATAGTATGCCATGCATCTCGTTTACACCCTCGGTGGAGAAGACTATTCTCGCCAGAGGATCCTGCCAGTCGTGGGCGACGTGACGGTAGAACTGTCGGTATTCCTCGTCGGTGACCTCGTCCTCCTGACGCATCCAGAGGGCTTTCATGGAGTTCAAAGTCTCGTCTTCCAGCACCTTGCCGTTGTCGTCCTTGGGTTTCTCGACCTGCATTTTTATGGGGTAGGAGACGAAGTCCGAGTAGGTTCGAACTATCTCTCGGATGGCCCATTCGGAGGTGTAGTCTTTCATTCCGTTTTCCGGATCGGATTCTTTTAGATGAAGGGTGACAGTGGTACCCGGTATGGGACGTTCCGCCTCCTCCAACGTGTAGGTTCCATCTCCGGATGATTCCCAACGCCAGGCCTTCTCGGATCCGGCCTTTCGCGTTAGAAGAGTAACCCTGTCGGCCACCATGAAGGCGGAGTAGAATCCGACTCCGAACTGGCCTATGAGCATCTCGGCGGCGTCGCCTTCCCGTTTTTCCTTCAGCCTGTCCAGAAACTCCTTCGTCCCAGATTTAGCTATTGTACCGATGTAGGACACGATTTCGTCTTTGTCCATACCTATTCCGTTGTCCGATACGGACAGGTTGCGGTCCTGCTCGTCCCTGACTATGCGGATGAAGGGATCCTTGGCATATTCGCTAAGGCCGTGGTCCGTCAGGGATTCCAGGTGAAGCTTGTCCAGCGCATCAGATGCGTTGGAGATGAGCTCTCGCAAAAAAATGTCCTTGTTCGAGTAAACCGAGTAGATCATCATGTCCAATATCTGTTTGGCCTCGGTCTCAAAACTGTGGGTCTCTTTTACGGTACTCATCCCGATTTCCTCCTTATTACGTAATTAGCCTTTTATTTAGAGACTGCGGCGGCGTTCCTCCGCATGGTCCCCCTATATGACATTATCTTCGAGACGTATCTGCTGCTGTTGGCACCGAGATACCTGTGCAGGGCTTTCTCAACGTTGCCCCCCGCGCTCTTGAGATAGTTGGAGAATATCCAGGTACCGACCAGTATGTTGTTCCTGGGAGACATCAGGCTTTCGGTGTTCTTTATCCATGGGAAGGTTCGAGCTATTGACTTACGATGAACCTTCCAGTATATCTGCATAAGTCCGTAGGCGTAGCGAGATCTTGCTCTGGGACGGACTCTGGATTCCTTGACTATCATTCCGGCGATCAAGGCAGGGTCGTTTATCCCGTATTTATCGCAGGCCTCTATTACGTAACCGGCATATTCCAGCGCCTTCGCCCAGGATACCTCGCCGTTGTAGTGTCTGAAGCCCTTCGCTATAGCTCTACGAAGCCCTTCCTTCGAGGAAGCCTCTTTCTCCTGAGTCTTGAACTGAGAGGATGAACGATATTGCTCTCTTATGTATTCGTCCAGAGCCTTGGCTTTTTCCATGTGGGACATCGCCCATCCCGCAGTCGATGAATACAGGAGGACGCAAAGGACCACTAAGACAACCGATCTTATTCGATGGATCATACATATCACTCTCCGTGTTTTTTGATATTTCCAAGGGTTTGATTTTACAGGACCTTTTCCTAAGGGGCAAGAGAAGAGGAGAGGCCCCTAAAGGGGCCCCTCCGAAGAGTCCACAGTCATCCCTTGAGAATATCAAGAGCACCGGTCCACATGCTTTTGGCCGAGGTGGTGACGGCCAGGTTGGCCTCGTAGGCCCTGCTGGCCACCATCATGTCCGCCATTTCCCTGACTACGCTGACGTTGGGCATGGCTACGTAGCCTTCCTGATCGGCGTCGGGGTGATCGGGCTGATAGACCAGTCTGGGTGCCGTCGTGGTGTCCTTTGCGATCTCGACTACCTTAACTCCCCCCTTGACCTTACCGTCCTCGCCGATCTCGTCCAGTATCTGCTGGAACACCGGAACTCTCCTGACATAAGGTCCGCCTTCCGGGGTTCTGGATGAGTTTACGTTGGCCAGGTTCTGAGAGATGGTGTCCATCCAGAGTCTATGGGCGGTAAGCGAGCTGGCAGCTACGTCTATCGACTTGAAAACTCTCATTTTATCTCTCCTATCCTCCCATGGCCGTCTTGTAACCCGATACCTTTTTGGAAACCAAGCGGGTCATGGCGTCGTAGCCCATCTTGGTCTCAGCCAGTTTTGCCATCTCGATCTCGGGATCGACGTTGTTCCTGTCCAAACGATAGAGTTGATCGGGAATTCTGTCCTCTCTGGGAGTTACCTCCTCGACCGACCTGGCGTGGATCGTCATGTGTTTCGGGTCGGTGGTCGCCATGGGCAGTCTTTTGGGCCCGTTGACTATATCGTCCAGCTGATCCTCGAAGGAGACTTCCCTCCTGGCGTAGCCGGGAGTGTTGGCGTTGGCCAGGTTTTGGCCTACGGAACGAAATCTATGAGCAAGGCCCTGAAGATCTTTTTCCATCACCTTCCAGGTTAGATCGAACACGATACCACCTCCGTTTGTTTTACACTCCGATTTCCATACCGAGCTCCTCGATGAAGAGGGGGCTCAATATCTTGATGAATGTGCCTTTCATGCCAAGGCTCCTGCTCTCTATTATACCGGCACTTTCGAGTTTTCGCAGGGCGTTTACTATGACACTTCTGGTAACTCCGACTCTGTCCGCCACCTTGCTGGCTATTACGACTCCCTCGAAGGCGTTGAGCTCCTTGATTATGTGTTTTATCGACTCCACCTCGGAATAGGAGAGAGCCCTCATGGCCATCTGTACGACCAGTCGCTCCCTGGCACGCTCCTCGATTATCTTGGTCCTCTCGTGAAGGATCTCTATGCCGACCAGAGTGGCGAGGTATTCGGCCAGAACGAAGTCCTTGGTCCTGAAGGTCTCGGCAAAGCGGACCAGCATCAGGGTTCCCAGTCTCTCGGCCGCACCGTATATGGGAACGAAGAGAGCGTCCTTCTCCGGCTCGGAGGTCTTCTCCTCTGGGTCGTCGAACATATAGGCATCGGACTTGCTCATGAGGCTTTCCCTCTGCTGGTTGAGCCTCTCGATGAAGCTCTCCGGCATGTAGCCGGTCTCCAGGAAGGACGCTATGGCCTCGGAGTGATACTCACTTACCCAGGAATGGCCCAGTATCTGCCCATCTCGACTCAGGATGTAGACGTTCGCTGTGGAGAACTCCCCTAAAAGCCTGGCCAACTTGCTGTAGTCCGGCTTGGTTCCCTCTCTGCGACTCTGAAGAGCCCTTCCGACCAATCTGGTCTTTTCGAGCAGATCCTGCATCTCTTCGGAGTTGGAGACTATGTTATCGTTTACCTTTTCCATTCAAAAAACCCTCCTTAAATTATTTCCGTTCAAAAACGGAGCTACGCCGGACACATTAGATTTAGAGTAGATAACGTCTGACGTCGCTGTCTTTCACCAGTGGTTCCAGACGATCTTTTACGAAAGATCCATCTACGGTGAAAGTCTCCCCCTTGCGTTCGGGGGCCTCGAAACTTATATCCTCCAGGAGCTGTTCGACCATTGTGTGAAGTCGTCTGGCTCCGATGTTTTCCATCTCCAGGTTCATCCTCTCGGCTAGAGAGGCGATCTCTCGGACCCCCTCGTCCTCGAAGACGAGAGAGACTTCTTCCGTCTTCAGAAGTGCTTCGTATTGCTCTATGAGGCTATGTTTGGGTTCGGTAAGTATTCTGGCCAGCTGTGTTTTGTCCAGAGCCTCCAGCTCCACCCTTATTGGGAAGCGGCCCTGAAGCTCCGGCACCAAATCGGACGGTTTGCTCTGATGAAAGGCCCCAGCAGCTATGAAGAGAACGTGATCGGTGGACACCTGACCGTGTTTCGTCTGGACGGTGCATCCCTCCACGACGGGAAGCAGATCCCTCTGCACTCCGTCTCGACTGACGTCGTGACCTCCTCCGCCGCTGCCTCTGGAGACTATTTTGTCTATCTCGTCGACGAAGATTATTCCCTCTTCCTGAGCTTTTTCCATCCCCATTCTGGTAGCGGCCTCCACGTCTATGAGTTTCTCCGCTTCCTCGTTCTGGAGGACTCTGAGGGCGTCTTTTACCTTCATCGTCTTTCGCTTTTTTTTCTTGGGCATCAGGCCACCCAGCATCTCGCCGAGGTTTATGCCCATCTCGTCCATTCCGGCTCCGCCCATTATGGGAATTCCCATCTGAGCAGATTCCTGGATCTCTATCTCGACCTCACGGTCGTCCAGTTTCCCCTGGACAAGCAGGTCCAGAAGCTTGGAACGGGTGGACTGACGCATTCTGTCTTCTTCGGGCGTCTCCTGCTCCTCTTCCTGTGAGTCGTCCTCTCCGCTCATTCCCTTGATGACGCTCATGAAGGTGGGCATGCCTCCGGAACGACTTTTCTTGCCGGGGACCAGAAAGTCGACCACCCTATCCCTGGCTTTTTCCATGGCGGGAGTCTGAACGTCCTCAAGCATTCTCTTCTTGACCATCTGGATGGCAGTCTCCACCAGGTCTCGGACCATGGACTCTACGTCCCGTCCAACGTATCCGACCTCGGTGAACTTGGTGGCCTCCACCTTGACGAAGGGCGCGTTTACCAATTCGGCCAGCCGCCTGGCGATCTCAGTCTTTCCAACTCCGGTAGGCCCTACCATGAGTATGTTTTTAGGGGCGACTTCCTTGGCCAGTTCGGGATCGAGCATCCTTCTACGAAAACGGTTCCTAAGAGCGATGGCTACCGCCCTTTTGGCTTTATCCTGACCGACTATGTAGCGGTCCAGGTAGCTGACTATTGCGGAAGGGACCAAGGTGGATCCGTCTTCTACGAACATTACAGCACCTCCATGGAAATCACGTCATCGGTATAAATGCAGATGCTCGAGGCTATCTCGAGGGATCTTCTGGCTATTTTATCTGCGTCCCAGCCGCTGCATTCCATATAGGCCCTGGCAGCCGCGAGGGCGTAGGCCGATCCGGATCCGATGGCAGCCGCGTCGTGCTCCGGCTCTATGATGTCACCGGCTCCGGACAGAAGTATTGTGTGGGACCTGTCTGCGACCAACATCATGGCCTCCAGGCGACGAAGCATACGGTCAGTACGCCACTGTTTGCCCAGCTCGACGGCGGCTCTCATGAGATTTCCTCCGTGTTCCTCGAGTTTTTTCTCGAAAAGTTCGAGCAATGTCATGGCGTCGGCGGTGGAGCCGGCGAAGCCGGCCAGCACTGTTCCGCCGTGAAGACGACGGACCTTTACCGTGTTGGATTTTATTATCTGGTTTCCCAAGGTCATCTGGCCATCTCCGGCCATGGCGACCTTGTCTCCCTGCCTGACGCAGAGAATAGTAGTTCCTTCGAACATTTAAGCGTCACCTCCAGCCCTAGGATGGGCCGATTCATAGCTCTTCTTTAGATGCTGAGCGGTTATCCTGAGGTATCTCTGGGTGGTCGTGAGATGCTCATGCCCCAGGAGTTCCTGTACCACCCTCAGGGAGGCTCCTCCCTCAAGTAGATGGGTGGCGAAGCTGTGTCTGAGAGAGTGGGGGGTAACCCCGTTCACTCCGGCCTTGGCGGCGGCGGCCACGACTACCCTGTGGACCGTTCGGACCGTCAAGCAGCCTCCTTTTTTGCCTGGAAAGACATATTCGTCTCCCGGCATGGACAGAGCCTTGAGCCCCATCAGTGCCCTCTGAGCCATGGATCCAAAGGGAACCGCTCTTTCCTTGGATCCCTTTCCCATGACCTTCAGCCATCGTTCCTCTATCTCCACATCCTCCCAACGAACCGAGACGACCTCGGCCACCCTGAGGCCGCATCCGTACAGCAGCTCTATCAGAGCGCCGTTTCGCAAGCCCTGTTCGTCGTCATCGTAGGCACAGTCGATCATCCTGGAGACCTGTTCGACCGACATCGCCCGAGGAAGGCGATCGGATCTCCTAGGACCTCTGACCCTGCCGGACGGGTCCTTCTCTATGATTCTCTCCTCGAACAGGTACTTCATAAGGCTTTTTATGGCGGACAGTTTTCGTCCCACCGACGCAGGAGCGAAACCGTAGCCGGAAAGAGACCTTACGAAGGCCCTAATCTCTCCGGTGGCTATGTCGGACACGTCCGAAACGCCCTGTGTCTCCAGGAATTCAGCGAATTGCGCCAAATCGACTCCGTAATTTGTAATCGTATGCTCTGATAGACCTGATGTGTTCATACGATCTAGAAATCCGTCTATAGCGGAATATATCTGAAGACTCATTTGATTATTCTACCATCTCCTCGCGAAAACAACACCAACTTTTCAAAAGACACAGAAAAAGAGGGCTCCTGCCCTCTTTCTTATATCCAGGAGGTCCGTTTAATGGCATAAAAGGATACCACAAAACAGCACAATTGGAAATATTGCCCTTAAAAATCCATCAGACGGAACTAAATCGGTATCTACTCCTCGGACCAAAGTTTTTTCCACCTGGTATCGGAAAGAAAATCGTCCATACGGTCTCGGGCCCTGAGAGCTACTCTACGGCATCGCTCGGGCTTCAGCTTTATCCTCTCCCCCAGCGAGGGAAATATGCCCAAATTGACGTTGGTAGGCTGAAAACGCTTCACAGTGTCGTCGGAAAGTCGATTCAGCAAGGCGCCTATGGCGGTCTCCACAGGCCATTCCGGGAGGGGCAGCTCCATGTTGGAGGACAGGAGGTTAAGCGCCGCCACCATGCCCATGGCCACGCTCTCGACGTATCCCTCCACCCCGGATATCTGTCCTGCAAGATAGATATCCTCTGCACCGCCTCTGAAACGAAGATGTCCGTCCAGGACCTTGGGAGCATTGACATATATGTTTCTATGCATGACTCCCTTGCGGACGAACTCCACGTTTTCCAGCCCTGGGATGAGCCGGAAGACTCTGTCCTGCTCCCCCCACTTAAGGTTGGTCTGGAAACCGACTATGTTGTAGACCGAACCGTCTCTATTGTCCTGCCTGAGCTGGACCACCGCAAAGAAACGCTCTCCCGTAACGGGATGCTCCAGTCCTACCGGACGGAGAGGGCCGAAACACAGGGTATCGGGGCCCCTTTCCGCCAGAGCCTCTACGGGCATACACCCCTCGAAGTACTTTATCTTGCTCTCGAAGTCGTGACGGGGGGCTCTCTCCGCCTCCAGAAGGGCCTTGTGAAAAGCACGATACTGTTCCTCGTTCATAGGACAGTTTATGTAGTCTCCGCCCTCTTCCTCGGAGTATCTGTCTTTTCTGTAGGCTACGGTCATGTCTATGGTGTCAGACAGCACCAGAGGCGCTACCGCATCGTAGAAGAAGAGGGACTCTTCTCCCGCCAGCTCTCCTATGGATCTGGCCAAGGGCTCGGAGGTGAGGGGACCGGTGGCCAATATCGCCGGGCCCTCCGGAACTTCTTCGACCTCCCGTCGTTCCACCTGTATTAGTGGATGGGACAGCAGCTCATCCGTCACAGAAGCGGCAAAGCCATCTCTGTCGACCGCAAGGGCCTTTCCAGCCGGAACGGAGTTTTCGTCGGCGACCTTCATGATCAGGCTGCCCAAGGCCCTAAGCTCGGATTTGAGTATGCCTGCCGGGGTCGTTTCGGTGTCCCCTCCCAGGGAGTTGCTGCACACCAGCTCGGCGAAGAGGTCGGTCCTATGGGCCGGAGATGGAACCTGAGGTCTCATTTCCACGAGGGTGACAGGTACGCCCCTCTTCGCAATCTGCCAGGCCGCCTCGGAGCCGGCCAAGCCGGCACCGACGACCGTTACTCTTCTGGGCATCATTCGACCCCCTTATGGCCGCATTGGGTGCATACGGGGGTACGGGATCTGCCCTTGTATTCCATAAGTCCCCCGCATTCGGGACATTTCTCGGCGGCTGGCTTGTTCCAGGAGACGAAATCGCAGTCGGGGTATCTGGAGCAACCGTAGAAGATCCTTCCCTTCTTGCTCTTTCTCTGGACAACCTCTCCGCCCTTGTCGGAGCCGCATTTAGGACAGGGAACCCCGATTTTCTTCAGGATAGGCCTGGTGTATTTGCATTCCGGATAGCCGCTGCAGGCTATGAATTCGCCGAAACGTCCTCTTTTCTTCACCAGAGGTTTGCCGCATTCGGGGCAGTCCTCGCCGATGAATTCTGGCGGAGGCGGCGGAACCTTTGGGGCCTTTTCCGCCTCGGCTATGGCCCTCGTAAAGGGTTCCCAGAACTGGGATACGACTTCTACCCAGTCTCTCTCGTTTTCCTCCACCAGGTCCAGAGATTCCTCCATGGTGGCGGTGAACCCGGTGTTGACTATAGGCGATACGCTGTCACCGTCAAAATGATCGAGGAGAAAACCGTCCACCGATCGTCCCAGAGCGGTGGGGACCAGGTGCTTTTCGTCGTCTTTCTCGACGTAGGCTCTGTCGTACAGGGTTTCGACTATGGATGCGTAGGTGGATGGCCTTCCGACACCCTCGTCTTCCAGGGTCTTTATGAGGCTTGCCTCGGTGAAACGTGCGGGGGGCTTTGTCTCTTTTCTCTCCTGGTCCATTCGGTCGACCGAGAGGGTCTCGCCTTCGACGGCGGGAGACACTATGTCGTCCTTGGTCTCTATGGGCCAGACGGCACCCCACCCCTCGAAACGAACGACCGCTCCCTTCTGTCTGAGACCGTAGGGTCCCGAGGCGGCCTCGACCGTAGAGTTATCTATCTTGGCAGGAGTCATCTGACAGGCCACGGTTCGACGCCATATGAGGTCGTAGAGACGATACTGCTCCGGGGTAAGCTCCGATTTTATATCCTCCGGCTTCAGGGATATGTCGGTGGGACGGATGGCCTCGTGAGCGTCCTGAGACCTCCCCTTGGAGGAAAAAACGTTTGCCTTTTCCGGAAGGTAGTTTTTACCCCATCCCTTGGAGATCAGGTCCCTTATGGAGCCGATGGCCTCGGGAGCCAGTCTAAGACTGTCGGTTCTCATGTAGGTTATGAGACCTGTAAGTCCTCTGCCGTGTATGTTTATGCCCTCGAACAGAGACTGGGCCACCCTCATGGCCCGACGAGGGGAAAAACCGAGTCTCCTCGCGGCTTCCTGCTGCAGCGTGCTGGTCTTCAAGGGAGCGGGGGCCTTTCTGCGTCCCTCTCTGGTGGTAAAGGAGGTGACTGTTATGCCCTCTCTCTTTACCGTGTCGACTATTTCCTGGGCTTTTTCGGCACTGTCTATTTTCATGGGACGACCCTTGACCATGAGGGTCTTTCCGTCTTTTTTCTCTACTTTCAGATGGTAGCTACGGCCGTCCTCCGAGCTTCCGTCGACCTCCACTATCCAGTAGGGCTGAGGCTCGAAGGTCTCTATCTCTTTCTCTCTACGGCAAAGTATGGTCAAGGCCACGGATTGCACCCTTCCGGCGGAAAGGCCGTATCTTATCTTCTTCCATAGCAGCGGGCTGAGGGTATACCCCACCAGACGGTCCAGTACTCTTCTGGCCTGCTGGGCGTTGACCTTGGCCATGTCGATAGGCTCCGGATCGTCCAGGGCCTGAACCACCGCATCCTTCGTTATCTGGTGGACCCTTATGCGACATTCCGAGTCGGGATCTATGTCCATCAGACCGGCCAGGTGCCAGGCTATGGCCTCTCCCTCTCTATCGGGGTCGGAGGCCAGAAGAACCTTGCGGCTCTTGGAGGCCAGGGAGACCAGCTCCTTCTTGATCTTGGCCTTTCCCTTGACCAATATGTATTCCGGCTGAAAGTTGGAGTCCACATCTATGGCCAGGCGGCTTTTAGGAAGGTCCATTATGTGCCCCACGCTGGCCTTGACGGTGTAGCCCGGACCTAACATTTTAGTGAGGGTTTTCGCCTTCGTGGGAGACTCTACCACCACCAGTACCGTTCCGGTATCGCTTTTAGTTTTTTTCTTCGCTTTAGCCATCCGTCGCCTCCTCTCTCAACAGATCCAGGAAGGGGCCCCGTCGTTTTTACGGATGGCCCATTCGGGTCCGTGACATATGTCTATGAAAAAAGTATCCACGAATGCGCTGAATATCTCGGCGTCGACGGGACGATGATGACTTCTGCCGAAAGCTACCGCCTCATCGATGGCTTTTTCAACGACCTCGGAGGGGACGTCTTTACAGGCAAGATAGCGATAGACCATGGTCTGAGCGTCCATATCCAAGAACCACCGTTCTACGTCGTGTAGCGTTCTAGTCACTGGCATCAATTCCTCGCTTGAAAATATATGAAACGACCGACATTGTACCCTCACCGGCGGAGTTGTCAACCGAAAGACGTCAAAATCGAGGGCGAGTGTCTCCCGCAACGGAAGCCTCGCCCTCGATCTTATATAGACTATTTAGAGCCTAACGGTCAAGCCCTGTAAGCCCTCTTATTCCGTTCAATATGAGTCTCTGCTCCACTCCGGCGACCAGTTTTCGGGTGTAGGCCACGGTGTCGGGATTGACGCTCATGCTGTCTATGCCGGATCTCACGAGGAACTCGGCAAAGTCGGGATAGAGGGACGGTCCCTGACCACAGATTGAACAGGTGATTCCGTGGCGATGGGCCGCCTCTATCAGTGTCTTTATCGCCCTGGTAACGGAGATGTTCCTCTCGTCGAAGTAGCCCATTGTGTTCAGTATGCCAGAGTCCCTGTCGACCCCCATGACCAGCTGGGTGAGGTCGTTGCTGCCTATGCTGAAGCCGTCCACCATCTGGGCGAACTCGTCGGCTGCGAAGACTACCGCAGGGACCTCGGCCATAATCCAGAGCTTGAACGATTTGTTTCGGACGAGCCCCTCGGAGGCCAATATCTCCTTGACCCTCTCCAGCTCCCAGGTAGTCCGGACGAAGGGAAGCATGACCCAGACGTTTATGAGGCCGTATTCATCTCTTACCTTCTTGATGGCACGACACTCCAGTCGGAAGCCCTCCTCGTATTCGTCGGAGATGTAGCGGGAGACCCCTCGCCAGCCTATCATGGGGTTGTTCTCCACCGGCTCGACCTCTTCCCCTCCCTTGAGGCCGCGGAATTCGTTGGTCCTGAAGTCGCTGAGGCGGACAACCACGGGACGGGGATATACAGCCTGGGCGACGGCGGTAACGGATTCGGACATCTCGTGTATGAGTTTTTCTCCCTCGCCGTTTTTGACCATGTACATGGGGTGCACTCCCAGGCTGTTGAAGATGAACTCGGTCCTCATGAGACCTATACCGTCGAAGGGAAGGTTTTTATATTTATTCACCACCGACGAGTCGCCGAGGTTCATGTATATCTTGGTTCCCGTCACGGGGGCCAGATCGTAGACCATGTCCCTGTTGTAGGACGGGGCGGCTCCCGGCGCCAGAGGAGAGTGTTTATCCTCGTCGGAGGACAGAGATACCGCTCCGTCATAGACCACCCCTCTGGTCGCGTCCACCGTGACAACCGCTCCCTCGGAAAGTCGAGAGGATCCGTCCTTGGATCCCACGATGCAGGGAATGCCCAGCTCCCTGGAAACTATGGCTGCGTGGCAGGTTCGTCCCCCTTCGTCGGTAACGACCGCGGCGGCCCTCTTCATTGCCGGGACCATATCGGGATTGGTCATGGTGGTAACCATTATCTGTCCGTCTACGACCCTGTCTATCTCATCGATGGTCTTAACCACCACCACCGTTCCCGAAGCTATGCCGGGAGAGGCGGCCAATCCTCTGACCAAAACCTTGAGCGCCTTTTTATCCTCCACGGCCTTCGCCTCCTCGTTTGTCTTGGACTCGTCCGAGAGGGTGGTGATAGGACGAGCCTGAAGTATGTAGAGCCGCGACGTGTCTCCGTCGAAGGCCCATTCTATGTCCATAGGAGCACCGTATATCTCCTCTATTCTCCGTGCCGCCGATCCCAGGGCCTTTATCTCCTCCGC
The DNA here is from genome assembly GCF_021568855.1 of Dethiosulfovibrio russensis. Lineage (NCBI taxonomy): Bacteria > Thermotogati > Synergistota > Synergistia > Synergistales > Dethiosulfovibrionaceae > Dethiosulfovibrio > Dethiosulfovibrio russensis. Next base: position 313,725 of record NZ_JAKGUG010000004.1, read on the forward strand.
GCCCAGACACTGTTTACCCACGAACTGAGGCCCCAGAAAGTCGGCTACCGGAACGGAGACCGTACCCTGTTCCGATTTCTTCTCCGCCACCATGGTCCTCTTCTCAGCCACGTTGACGTCCATAAGGGCCAGGTCCCTTTTATCCAGTATGTACTCGTCGGGAGTCACCATTCCAGAGACTACCGCCTCTCCGAGCCCCCAGCTGGCCTCTATCATTATCTGAGAACGACTGTTGGTCACGGGGTTGGCTGTGAACATGACGCCGGACCTCTCGCTGGAGACCATCTTCTGGACCACGGCGCTGAGGGCTACCTGGAAGTGATCGTATCCCTGGCGCTGCCTGTAATAGGTCGCCCTGGCGGTCCAGAGTGAGGCCCAACAGCGCCTGACGTGAGCCACGACGGAGTCGGCTCCTATCACGTGAAGATAGGTGTCCTGCTGTCCTGCAAAGGACGCGTCGGGCAGGTCCTCGGCGGTGGCGGAGCTGCGTACCGCCACCCTCGGATCGTTCAGCTCGATAGAGTCGGAAAGCTCTCTGTAGGCGGTGCGTATCTCCGCCTCAATATCCACCGGAATGGGAGACTCCTCTATAAGTCTTCTGACCGAATCGCAGGCCCTGGACAGATCGACGGAGTTCTCCACGTCCACCGATCCGACGGCCTCCCGTATCTTTCCCTCTATCCCGGCCCCTTTGATAAAGTCGACATAGGCCTGGGCGGTTACGCAGAAACCGGGAGGCACGTCCACACCGTTCACTGTTAGCTCCCCAAGGTTGGCTCCTTTTCCCCCGACCAAGGCGACGTCGTTTTTCCCTATTCCGTTGAACCATCTCACGTATCTGTAAGCCATTGAAGATCTCCTCCCCGGTATCCATAACGAACTTGCCCTATTATGCCCCGAAAAAACGGGCGAGACGTGGTATTATTTGACACAAATAACGGCATAAGTCTATAGCATAGAGACACTGAAGCATCATATTCAACCTTTATTATGAAATAAAACAACTCAAAGAGGTTTATGCTGTATAAACGGGGAGGGAGTTTACTGACATGGACCCTCTACAAGGCGAGGGCAATCCGGCATCTGTATTCATAAGGTCCATAGAGGACAGGAAGGGAGTCGAGGAGACCGTCCAGATCCTGGGAGAGTTTCTGGGCAACGTAGCTTTCTGGGAAAACGACACGGGGAATCTACACCTGGCGGCAAAATCAAGCCAGTTCGTGTCTCAGGTCAAGGAGATGCCTCTCCACGAGCTTATAGCTATATATCCTCACGGAACAGTCGAGGACAAGGGGGAAAGGCTGGGCTACGTTCTCTACTACAGGGAGGAGGGGGCGGATCCAACCGAGGAATCCCAGGTTCTCCGGTTCGGAACCACCGCTCTGAGGTTGGCTATAGAGGAAAGAAAGGGTAGGTCGGAAGAGAACCACCAGATGAAGGGCGACCTTGTCAGGGATATCCTGGCAAAGAACAGAAGGCTGGCCGAGAGATCGCTGAGAAAGGCCGCCGAAAGGGGATCGGGGATCTCTGGCCCTCTGTTCGTTCTCGTGGCGGAGTTCAACGGAGGCAAGAATACCTCGGAGCCGGTATATCTCCTGTCTCGGTGGTTTCAATCCCGTTTCCCATCGGCTTTGCAAGGGACGGTAATGGACGATCTGGTCTTGCTACTGCCGGTAAAGGGGAAGGAATGGAGGGACGATCTGGAGTCAGTCCTCGCTGAGTTTCTTTCAAAGAGAAAGGACAGAGAGGAGTTCTCCATAGGGGTAGGCTCCGTTGTGGACAACGCGGTGGAGGCGTGGAAAAGCCACGAGGAGGCGATGGAGGCCATCGTCTTGGGAGGTCGCCTCGGCAAGAAATCGGTATCCTTCTGGCAGGATATGGAGGTATACGACGTGCTCAGGAGCCTCCCCCCGACGGCTAAGAACACGAAGTTCGTTAATCGCTACATGAACGTTATCCGTCAGGACAGGGACGCAAAGGATACTCTAAGGTCGCTGGTTAGATCCGGCTGGCACCTGAAGACCGCCGCGGCTGATCTTAAGATACACTACAACACCCTCAGGTACCGCCAGGACAGGATATGGGAGATTTTAGGCATGGACGGCCAGGATCCTATGGCCAAGCTCAACCTGACCCTCGCATGTCTGATGGACGAGATAAAGGAGGACATGGGGCCCTAGGTGTTTCAGGAGTTGTTTCCGATAAAATCCAAAACCTCCTGGGCGGTCTCCTCGATGGCCCTGCCGGTTACGTCAAATACGGTAGCATCGACTCTGTTCATGACCGACCGGGCGTAGACGAGCTCTTTTTCGACTCTATCCCTCTGGGCGTAAGAGGCTTTCTCCGGGTCCAGACCGAGCATCTGGAGCCTTTCTCTTCGAATCTGCATCAGAGCGTTGGGATCTATGACCAGCCCCACTATGCGAGCTCTGGGGACCTGAAAAAGCTGCTCCGGCGGATCCAGCTCCGGGACGAGGGGGATATTGCCGGTACGATAGCCTTTGTTGGCAAGATACATGGAGAGAGGGGTCTTGCAGGTTCTGGAGACCCCAAGTATGACCAAGTCGGCCTCTCCCAGAAGATGGGGATTGCTTCCGTCATCGCAGGTTATGGAGAATTCTATGGCTTTGACCCTCCTGAAATAGGCTTCGTCCATCTGATGCATCAGCCCCGGCTCCTCTAGCGGAGGAACTCCCAGATGGGATGAGAAGGCATCCATGAGAGGTCCGAAGATGTCCACGACCTCGACACCGTATCTCTGGGCTTCCTTCCGGAAACAGGCCCTTATCTTATGTTCTACGAGGGTACAGACTATCACCGCTCCGGATTCTTTAGCCAGCTCGCAGACCTGACGAGCCATGTCCGGCTCCTTCAGATAACGGTAGCGGGTGAATTTTATCCTCTTGTCAGGGAACTGCCTCGCAGCGGCCAAGGCCACGCTGTGGGCTGTCTCCCCGGTAAAGTCGGATATAACAAATATATTAAGATCCTGTCCTTCTTCGGAAAGCACGAGAAACCACCTCTCTCTATGTTCTCACAAAAGAGCGCACCAGCGCCCCGGGCCGGAACGGTATATCTTTTCATCCGCCTCCAGATCGGCCAAAGCCGCCAGGACTTCCGGCACGGACATACCCAGTTTGTCCGCCAGGCCGTCGGCGGTGATCCCCCCGGACGTGGCTATTTCCTCCAGCAAAGGAGACGGCTTAGAGGGCTCCACGGGAGGGAAAAGGGACAGCTGCGAGTCCCTTCCTGCTACGAAGGAGACGAATTCATCCAGATCCCAAAGGGGCTGTGCCCCGTCGAAGAGGAGCTTGTTCGATCCCTGTGAGACCTTCTGCACAATAGGTCCGGGAACGGCCCATACAGGGCGCCCCATCTCGCCGGCCAACCCTGCGGTTATCATGGAGCCACCCTTTATGGGGGATTCCACCACGACCAGGTGATCGGCCAATGCCGCAATAATACCGTTTCTTTTCGGAAAATGCCAACGGTTTCCCCTGATTCCCATAGGGAAACGGCTCATCAAGGCACCCCGCTTTTCCGATATGGATGAGAAGAGTTGCTCGTGTCCTCTAGGATAGACGACGTCAACACCGGTTCCAAGGACAGCGACGGTGGCCCCTTGGCCTTCCAACGCACCAGAATGAGCGGATCCGTCGATACCCATGGCTCCTCCGCTGACCACCAGGACCCCGGCTGAGGCCAGTCTCTCCGCCAAGGCGCGAGCTACCTGAGAACCGTAGGGGGAACATCTTCTGGTACCGACGATAGAGACACAGGGTCCAGGTATGGGCCAGGATCCCTTCACGTAGAGGACAACGGGAGGGTCGTCAGAGTGGTCCAGTCCGTCGGGAAAAAGGGGATCACCTCTGAAAAGAAGCTGGGCACCGAAGCGAGAGGCTCTCTCCATCTCCTCCTCCGGCCAGTCCGAACCGTAGAGGCCAACCATCCTTTCCCATCGGTCTTCCTTGAATCCCAGGGATAGGGCCAGCTTTCGATTCGACACAAGGGATTCGGCGGTCTCTCCCAGAAGATCCAGCTCACGAGCCCACTGCCCCGGGGCGTTCACAGAGAAGTTCAGAGCCAACAGGGCCCTTTCGATTCGGGTCATGATCGATTTTCCTCTCGGTAGGACAGGGCTTCCATGACTGCTACCTTAGAGACCTCCGTCTCTCCGGCAAGGTCAGCCACGGTTCTGGAGACCTTCAAGACCCTGGACATTCCCCTTCCCGAGAGGTTCAACCGATTTGCCATCTTGAGCAAAATAGCCTTTCCCTCCCGGGATAGAGCCAGCTCTTTTCTCAGAAGTTTTTCCGGCACCTCGGCGTTGCAACCATAGCCCCATCGACGCCATCGTTCCCTCTGTAAGGATCTGGCCCTGCAGACTCTATCTCGAATGGAATCGCTTTTTTCCGACACCGCACCGGACAGACCGACCAGCTCCTCCGGAGATAGGCGGGGCACCGATATATGGAGATCGACCCTGTCCATCATCGGTCCGGAGAATTTACGTCTGTATCTCTCAAGCTCGGAGGCGGAGCACCTACAGGTTTCTACGGGGTCACCGTACCACCCGCACCCACAGGGATTGGCCGCCAACACCAAGAGAACTCTGGAGGGATATTCAACCGTTCCGGAGGCCCTGCTGACCGAGATGGCCCCGTCCTCGAGAGGCTGTCTCATGGCCTCGACGAGATCTCGGCGAAATTCGGTGAACTCGTCCAGAAACAGGACTCCTCTGTGAGCCAGGGAGATCTCACCGGGTCTCAGGGCAGAGCCTCCGCCGCAGACAGCCACGGTCGATGCCGTATGATGGACGATTCTGAAGGGGGGCTGACGATCCAGAGGTCCATCGCTGCCCAGTGTGCTCCTGACGGTAAGGGTCTCCAGGAGCTCTCGATCCGACAGAGGAGGCAGAATTCCCCTCAAAGCCCGAGCCAACATCGTTTTACCGCTGCCGGGAGCTCCGACCAACAGAACGTTGTGGTGTCCTGCCGCGGCTATCTCCAGGGCCCTTTTGGCCGCAGATTGGCCTCTGATATCGCCGAAGTCGGGATCCGCCGCCGGTATTTCCGCTCCCGGTTTTTCCGGCTTTACCCTTGGGAGGTCCGAGCCGGATTTTATATGGTTCAGAAGAGAGGACAGATGATCTACCACGTATGCCTCGACGTCGGAGACTAGACCGACCTGAGAGGCGTTGCCCTCTGGTACGTAGAGGGGCATGCCGGATTTTCGGGCCAAGATGGCGGCAGGCACGGCCCCTCTCACGGGACGTATTTTCCCGTCCAGGGCAAGCTCGCCCATGAAGAGAGAGGGCCTCGAGAGAGGCGACCTGTCGGAACGAAGCGCCAACCCCACCGCTATGGGTAGGTCCATGAGGGTTCCTTCCTTGGGAAGGTCCGCCGGGGCGAGGTTCACCGCTATCCTTCCCTTTAGAGAGACGCCTACGGATCTTAGGGCAGCCCGGACCCTCTCCCTGGACTCCCTGACCGATGCGTCCGGAAGACCGACTATGGAGATGGAGAACAGCCCTCCGGCCATCTCAACCTCTACGTCCACCTCTCTGGCCTCGACACCTCTCAAGGTAACGGCTTTTACTGGGTTCACAACACCACATCTCCTCCCGTGATGTCCCGACAATGATTCAGGAACAACCGTCCCCTCCTCTGAGTCAAGGCGATCAGATCTATCCGCCAGAACCCGTTCCACCCCGTCTTTTCTACGTAGGCGGCCCCGGCGAGCACGAGGCGCCTGAGTTTTCTCGGTCCCACCGAGTCCTCGGGAGACATTATTATGCCGGTGGTCCTGAATCGGACCTCGACTATCACCAGGGTATCCCCATCCTTGGCGACTATGTCCAACTCTCCCCTGCGAAAACGTACGTTTCTTTCCAGAATGGACCATCCCAGGTTTCGAAGATAACGACAGGCGAGGTCCTCTCCTCGCTTGCCCTTTTCAAGATGAGGGGCGGTCACGACTATCGACTTCCCACGTCGACTTTGTATATGAAAGCCAGAACCCTTGCGACAGCTTCGTAGAGGTCGAGAGGTATCTCCTCCCCTATATCCAACGCTAAAAGGGCGCTGACCAAGGCGGCGTCCTCCACTATGGGGACCTCCGCCTCGCGGGCGACCTCGACGATTCTATCGGCGATCCTTCCCGATCCGGATGCGACGAGATGAGGGGCATCTCTTTCCTCTCTGTCGTATTTCAGGGCTGCCGCCTTGAGGCGGCCTTTATCGCCGTCGTTCATGCCTCTATGTCCAATCTGAGATAGCGACGACCGTCATCTTTTCTCCTGCCCTCTACCCCGAGATACTGAAGGGACATCCCCAGATCGGATAGATCGTCCCTGAGCTCGTTAAGTCTTTCCGATATGCTGTCTCGACCTGCCGGGTCCTCTGCATTTATAGAGACCGCCAGGGCTTTTCCGTCCGATTCCAACCGTCCGGACACCTCTCCTATAGCGACTCCATCGAGGGCGAAGGAAACCTGATAGTAACGGCGTTCCTCTCCAGGGCCACCTCCGGAAGAGCTGAATCGGACCCGGGCGGGCAGTGAATCTTCGTCAGGAGAGGGCCACCAGGCCCCAGCAAGGGCCGCATGAGAGAAGGGCTCACGGGGAGGACGGGAGACCAGAGAGTGAGCCCGAAGAAAAAGGCTAGATTCGTCCTCGCCCTCTTTCATCTCGCGGAGCGACTCGAGAGGGTGTTCCCCTCGGCGTGACCTTTCCCGAAGCTCCTCTCTTATCCTGCGCCATTGGGCTGCCACAGAGTTAGAGTCCATCGAAAGGTACCAGGACAGCAGATTGGCCTTTTCTGAAGTCACTGCCTCGCCTCGAGCCATCAGTTCTACCAGAGAATTCATAGAGACCGAGTCACCTCCCAGACGGCGAAACTCCCTTCGAAGACCTAACATAAGTTCATCGGTCAGAGGAAGCCCTTTGGACAGAAGCAGCGACGCCGCTTCTCGGTCTCCCTGAGGGAGTTTTCCCAAAAGGGCTGCGTCCTCCGGACGAAGCCGCAATACCGGTACGTCGCCCTTGGCATCCCAAAGGGCCTGAAAATGCTGCCCCGGATATAGTGTCAGGTTGGATCGTGCCATGAGGTTCTGTCCGGCGATACGGACCGTGTAGGTTCCGTTCTCGGCGGATAGCACCCGGCCCTCCACGACGGTTCCGTCGGCTATGCCTTTGCCCTTTAGGGTCATAGCCCCTTTCGAGATATCCGGGGTCTGTCCTCTCCCGACCCCTATATTCAAGTTATTGGGATTTCCTATTCCGTCTATCATGCCGGACCTCTCCAGTGAAAGCTTTTTCTGTGAATCGGCGACGGCCCCATCGCCTCAAGGGCATTCCGATGAGCCTTGGTCCCGTATCCTTTGTGGGACGCGAAACCGTAGTCGGGATACAGACGATCCAAGGCGACCATAGCCCTGTCCCTCAGCACCTTGGCGACCACTGATGCGGCGGAGATCTGAGGATATACGTCGTCTCCGTGGGGACAGACTCTCTGAGGCCATACAAGATCGGGGATCTCTTTGTCTCCGTCCACCAAAACGCCGTCAAACAGACGGGAAGGAAGCCTTTCTACCGAACGTCTCATGGCCCACAAAGTAGCTCGTAGTATGTTTATCTTGTCTATCCGTTCGACCGATGCCGCCTGAGCGGCCCAGATCACACCGAGCTCCCCCATCAAAGAAAAAACCTTCTCCCTTCTCAGAGGGGTCATCTTTTTTGAGTCCCTGAGACCGGCGGATACGAGCCTCTCCGACTGTTCCTCGGTCAATATTGCAGCCGCCGCTACCACCGGTCCCGCCATGGGGCCTCTCCCCGCCTCGTCCACACCGGCAAAGACAGGGGAAAGGGTCATCCTATGAGGTCTCCCGGTCTTTCCAACGAGAAAGCCCCTAGCTTCCCCGACGAGAAGGCCTCTAAAAACCGCCGTCCCGCCAGGGTAAAATCCACCTTGTTTCCCGGCAGAAGACAGCCCAGTCGCCTGCCCAGGGACTCCAAAGTTTCGTAGGGGTCCTCTCCTGGATCCACTCCCCAGGCGTCCTTTACGACATACCACAGGTCCTTTTCCAAGAGGAACTCCACCAGGCGAAAGGACACAGCGTCGTAACCTCCTATGACCTCCGCCTTGCTGCATCCCAGCCAAGCCAGGGCTTTTTGTATGTGTTCATCCGATTTGGGATCCAGTATTCCCGGGGAGTCCACCACGAGGAAGCCTCTGCCTTTGTACCATGAAACTCCCTTCGTCACACCCGGTATGCCTCCGACCGATGCGCTTTTCTTGCCTACCAGACAGTTAAGAAGGGCGGATTTGCCGACGTTAGGGATTCCAACTACCGCCAGACGTAGCTCTCGATGAGACGGAGAGGCCTTGAGCAGCTCTTTTCTCATAGGCTCGATCTTCCCCTTCAACAGGTCTACCGCCCAGGCCTTACCCGAACCTTTTCTGTACAGAGAGAGCCAGGCATCGGTGACTTTTTTGTCCGCCAGGTCGCTTTTGGTCAGGACCTTCCATACCGGACAGATCTTGGACATGGACGGGGCTAAAGGTGATGCCGTTACCTCCGGGGCTCTGGCGTCCCTTACCTCTAGGATAAGGTCCAGCTTACCTACCAGTCCCTCGAGCTTTCTAGTTCCCTTCGCCATATGGCCAGGGAACCAAACTGTACGTCCCGACATCAGTCCACCAGACCTATCCGCTTGATCGGCCAGTAACGGAGAAAAACGGGCCCTCTTATGTTGTCCTCAGGGACAAAGCCCCAAAAACGACTGTCCTGAGAGTTTGGTCTGTTGTCTCCCATGGCAAAGTAATGATCCTCCGGGACCTTAACCTCGTCCATGATGTAGGCGTCGGGGAAGCCAATGTAGGGCTCCTCTATGGGCTTTCCGTTGATGAAGACCTCTCCCTGTCTTATGGCGACCCTGTCTCCGGGCAACCCTATTATCCGTTTCACGAAGTCCCTCTTGGGATCCACAGGATACTTGAAGACGAATATCTGTCCTCTTTCAGGCTCCTGAAGAGCATACCAAAACTTACACACCAAAACCCTGTCGCCAGGTAAAAGGGTAGGGATCATCGAGCCACTAGGAATCCAAAAAGCCTGGACCACGAAGGTACGAATGACCAATGCCAGAACTACCGCCCAAAGTATCGTCTCGATGGTCTCTCTCCACCATGGTTTTACTGCCATTCTACGAACAACCTCCAAATTAAGATATGACTCTCCACCCAGATCAATGTCGGAACCACTCCATATATGGAACCCCCTTTACGGGAAGCACTATCTTCCCAAGGGGAGGTTTTTTTGTATCAATAGTATATATGTGAAGGGTCATTCCAGGGGACAAGGTACGGTAGATCGGAGAATAATAAGACAGGCTGAAAGGTCCCGATCTGGATAAGATACAGTATTTTAGCCTGAATATCTCCTTCTCGGTCGGATCCATCCAGGTAAGACAAATCCTGTCCACACCGTTCCCGTGTTCGGAAATGATCAGGAAAAAGAATCTACGGTACATGATGGACCGCTGGTAACGATTCGTCAACCATCGGGTCATACGGAATGCCTCGTCTTTGGCACAGTAGTTTCTCCAGTTTTCCCCGGAGATCACTAAAAAGACCGATCCGACTCCAACGGACAATAAAACCAATACGACCAGTACCTCCAACAGGGTGTAGGCCCGAAGTGGAAGAAAAAAGGGGGCCCAAGCCCCCTTCTCTCCCCTTCGTCGCAACTATCTGGCAGCTTCATACCCCAGTTTTAGGACTTTCAGGTTTTCTTCGACGAAACGGGCGGGAGCCAGATCCCTTATGGCCTGGTTCATCTCGTCCACAGAGACGCCTCCGACTCCGGCACCGCACATCGCCCCTAGGATCAGGACGTTAAGGAAAAGAAACCGCCCTCCCATGTGTTCTTTCAGAATAGAGTATCCCCCTATTGGATGAACCTCTATATTGCGGCGCTCCAGAGAACGTTGAAGCCTGTCGTTTCGGAAGACCTCGGGATCGTATAGGTTGACTACAAGGGTCCCTCCATCCCTCAGATAATGAAGGTTTCTGACCGCCTCGTTCTGGTCGAAGGCGAGCAGTACGTCGGCCTCTCCTACCTTCACTAGGGGACTGAGATATTCTCCTACCTTGAAGTGGCTCACGACAGAGCCCCCTCTCTGTGCCATGCCATGAACCTCGCTGCCTACGACGCTACGCCCCTTTTCCATGGCGATGTGCCCCAAAGCCTTGCTGGCAAATAGAATACCCTGACCTCCGGTACCGACTATGACGAACTGCATAATTAAGCCTCCTCCCTCGAAACTATGGCCCCGTGGGGACATACGCTCATACAGACACCGCAGTTGACGCAGTATCTCTCGTCTATATAAGCCTTCTTGGAGGACTCGTCGAAGACCAGCCCGGGACAGTTGAAAGAGGTAATACAGTATTTACAGCCTATGCATACCTCTGGGTCCACCCTTACCGGCCTCGGGGTCGGAGGCTCCTTGAGGATGGTTATACAGGGATGTTTGAAGATCAATACCGCCGGCTCTTTGTTCTCCCAGGCGTAGGCCCAGGCGTCCTTTACTACGTCGACGTTCTCGTCCACATCGTAGGCCTCCACGGTCTTGATGTAGGAGACCCCGCAACCCCGACAGACCTGCTCCAGGTCTATCTGGACTCCTTGGTCGCCCTTCCTCAGCTTCGTCCCGACGTTGGGACTGGACTGTCCTCCGGTCATGGCGGTGATACGGTTGTCCAGTATGGCGAGCACGAAGGCATGACGGTTGTAGACAGCGCTGGCCAAACCGGTGAGGCCGCTATGGAAGAAGGTGGAGTCCCCTATGGTGGCGACCACCGGACGTTCTTCTCCGTCGACCTTAGAGGCCAGGTAGAAACCGGAGGCAGCTGTGACGGCAGCCCCCATATCTATAGCGCTGTCTATTCCTTTCTGCATTATGCCCAAGGTGTAACATCCTATATCGGAGGGATTGATCGCCTTCGGAAGAGCCTTACGGATAGCGAAGAAGCTGGCCCTGTGAGGGCATCCGGGACAGAGCATCGGAGGTCTGGGGGTTATGTGCATCTCCTCCATAGCCGAACGCACGTCCTCGTCGATAGACGTCTCGACCTTGTCTCCAAGGCACTTCGCTATGATTTCCTCTATAAGCTCAGGCAGAAGTTCCCCCGCCCTCGGCACAAAACCGTTCCAACGTCCCATTATCTTGTTACGGTCGTTCAGCTGAGTCTCTATAACTGGGTAGGTCTGTTCTAGTATCAATACTTTTTCGTGGCGAGCTATGAAATCCTCACACAACTTAACCGGGAGGGGTACGGGAGTGCCTATCTTGAGGATCTCTATGTCGTCCCTACCGCTGGTTCGGATCATGTCTGACAGGAAGGCGAAGGTGGTACCTCCGGCTATGATACCCAGACGGGCGGCGCCTTTCGCCGGAACGACGTAGTTGTATTTTTCGTAATTTTCCTCGAATTCGCTCCTTATGGCGTCGTTCTTGTCGTTTAGTCTGGGGTGATTTACCTTGACTCCGGCGGGGAGACATACCCATCTTTTAGGGTCTTTCTTGAACTCATCCTTTCTGGGCGGCAAGACCTCGTCCCTAAGAGGAACGTCCTGTCTGGCGTGGTCTACCTTGCCGGTAGGACGAAGCATAGTTACGATACCGTGTCTCTCCGAGAGGTCGTAGGCGTCGAAGACCATCTCCTTCGCCTCCTCGGCGGTCGACGGATCGAAACATGGGACCTTGGCGAACATGGCGAAATAGCGACTATCCTGTTCCGTCTGAGAACTGTGAGGACCGGGATCATCGGACACTACGAGCAAAAATCCGCCCTTGAGGTCAAAATGAGCGGTGCTCATAAATGGATCGGCCGCTACGTTGAGTCCGACCTGCTTCATGATACAGCAGGTCCTCTTTCCTCCGAAGGAGGCCGACACCGCCATCTCGTAGGCTACCTTCTCGTTGGCTCCCCATTCGACCGCGGTCTTGGTTCCTAACTGGTCCGAATAGACTGCCACGGCAGGAAGGATCTCGGAAGAAGGCGTTCCAGGATAGGCAGTGGCTATCTCGCATCCGGCCTCTACGATACCCCTCGCTATGGCCTCGTTACCTAACAATATGCTTCTCTTGCTCAAGATGACTCCCCCTCTTTTGGATTACGGCCTCTCTGTCGACCGTTCCTCAAGCCATCGGATAAGGGGGTGACCGCCACGGATCAATTTACCGTCCGGAGTAGCAAAGGCATGGCGGGTCTTCCCCTCTGCCAACAGCTTATCCCCTCTGTACAACCTATATTTGAACGTAACGCTATGGGGTTTTACCTGCTCCACCGAGGTATGCAAGGAAAGCTCCTCGTCGTACCTCGCCGGAGATTTATACCTGCAGGAAGCCTCGACCACCGGCAGGAAGACCCCCTCGTCCTCCCAACTTGCATAGGGCTTTCCCCATTCTCTACATAGAGAGGAACGCCCCATCTCAAACCAAGTGAGATAGTTTCCATGGTGCGCTATTCCCATCTGATCGGTCTCGGCATATCTGACGCGAAAAACAAAAACGTTCTCCCTCAAGTAAAATCCTCCCATTCGATGTACACTTTCATTATACCGTTTTAGCTCTTTAAAAAAACAATAGAATATTTAAACTATTTACTTTTGTACTGTACAGCGCCGCAGATGTGCAACCTTCATGCAATTATCGCTAACCACCTCGAAACCATCTTCCCTTAAGGAGGCCTCCATGGAGGGGTTTTTAGTTCCAGGTTGGAACCATATCGCTGGCTTATAGGGAAGAGCGTTTAACTCATCTCTCAGTCCTTCCTGAAATCTAGCGGATATGAAAAGCGAGACGATGTCCACCGGATCGTCGATCTCTGCCAAAGAGGAGACACATTTTTTTCCCAGTATTTCCTTTCCCCTTAACCTAGGATTTATGGGATACAGCTGAACATCGACCGATTTAAGATAGGACATAACGTCGTAGACAGGGCGGTTCACCTTGTCCGAAGCTCCTATAACAGCTACTCTTCCTCGATTACATAGGACTCTATCTACAAGATCGTTGGTGGTCATATTTATTCCTCCTTTTTGATTGCCGTAGACTGAATATCGCACTGTATGGCTCAATTTTATCACGAGGCCTTGGCTTATCCGCTTTTCTTGTTATAATGTCTGGGTAAACTGGGAGGGTTGACCGAGCGGTCGAAGGTGGCGGTCTTGAAAACCGTTGAGGCGCAAGCTTCCGTGAGTTCGAATCTCACACCCTCCGCCAATAGCATATTCGTAGCCGTCCGGGAGAGTCCAATACCCGGACGGCTACTGTTTTTGTTGGGGTTGTGTGTCCACATTCGACCAGGTAGAATTGAGGTAATCCATGATCGATGTGGCTACAAATGTGGACACTAGGATATCTGGTGTCCACAGAACAGGAGGGCACGATATGCTATCCGACACCCAGATACGCAAACTGAAACCCCAAGACACCCGCTACTCCATTCTGGATAGCGACGGGTTATACATCGAAATCCTGCCCACAGGGAAAAAATATTGGCGAATACGTAAAAGAAAACCGGGAGGGAACGGCGAAATACGGCGGTCTATAGGAGCATATCCTAAGATCGGACTGAAAGAGGCCCGCCAAAAACGAGATGAGTTGGTGTCCACACTACCGGAACTTGGCGGGAAGAAAAACGTGAACACATTCGCGGAGCTGGCCCACGAATGGCTCGAGGTCAAAATGTACCCCACGAAAGCTCCCAGGTATATCGAAACCCTCGTATATAAGATAAATAAACTTCTGATACCCCATATCGGTCACCGCCAGGTCGATACGTTGACCGCTCCGGAGCTTCTGGACGTACTTAGAAAGATAGAGTCTAGAGGAACCATAGAAACCGCCAGGAGAACTCGTCAGATGTGCGGGCAGATCCTGAGGTACGGAGTGGCTACCGGAAGATGCGACAGAGATATATCGGCGGATCTCAAAGGAGCTCTCCAAACCGTGCGACATAAACATATGGCCACATTGACCGATCCCGTCCAGATCGGAGGGCTTATGAGGTCCATAGAAGAGGGACTCAAGGGACAAATCAGATTGACACTCCTCTTCCAGGCATACACATTTGCAAGACCCGGAGAGATTCGAAAAGCGGAATGGAAAGAAATAGAAGCAGACACGTGGAAGATCCCCGCCGCAAAGATGAAGATGAAGAGGATCCACTGGATTCCTCTATCACGCCAGGCAATCCAAGTCCTGGAAGAACTGCGAGACATCTCCGGGCATTCTCGTTTTTTGTTTCCTTCGGTCCGCTCTCCCAAGATCCCTATGTCGGATATGACGGTGAACGCCGCCCTTCGTCGCCTGGGGTACGGACAGGAAGAGATGACCGGTCATGGATTCCGCTCAATGTTCAGCACTATAGCCAACGAGCATGGCTGGCCACCGGACGTGATTGAGCGCCAGCTGGCTCACGTTCAGAAAAACCAGGTGAGAGCT